>CAZGQL010000235.1:3198-5482 GCA_964527905.1 uncultured Syntrophobacteraceae bacterium | reverse complement strand
TGGCGGAAAAGCCCATGGGCGCGCCGCAGGCGGGGACAACGGGTACTCCGCCGAAACGATCCGCCATCAGGTGGGCTAACCGCTCTCCGTATTCGGCGTGCACGGACGCATAACAGGCGGCCTCGGGAATGCGATGCCACTGCGCGATGGGGCTCCCTGCCCCGGGGGCACAGAGCACCTGGATGCCGCACAGGGACAGGAGCCTGCGCAGCTCCTCGAGGCTGCCCGCCCAATGGTGGTGCGCGATGGACAGCCCGACGAGAACGACCGTTGCGGGCCCGTGGGCAGGGGCGGGGCGCAAAGCTAGAGCGTTGAGCATGGCCTCGATGGCGGCAGCGTATCCGTCCGCCATGGAGCGCGAGATGGCCGGCATATCGAGGGTCGCCACGGGGACGGTGAGACCCGCCGCGGCCGTGATGCGCTCCAGGTCTTCGCCGATGAGGGCGGCTCCGGGGGAATTGACCACGGCGATCGCACCCGGATCGCGACTGGAAACGATATCGAGCGCCTGCCGCAGCTTCTCGGACGCGCCGAAGACGAAATCGTTGCCGTCGAGACAGGTCGTGGGAATGCGTGGCTGGCCAAAATAGAAGGGCTCGAAAAAATTCAGCCGCTCCGTCGGGACATCACGGGGAAAGGCCAGCTCGGACAAGCTGCAGTGGTGCCCCCGGCATCCCGTGGGGCCATGAAGGATCAGCGCCCCGTCGGTGATCCCTTCCAAGGCCAGGATCGCCCCCGTGAGCCCGTCCGGTTCGACCGTATTGATGTTGACTCCCTCCGGCCTATGCATCCTGACGCCATCCTTCCCTGACCGGCGCCCTCAGCAGACGAGCCCACCGTGTGGCGGCTGCGATGCCCGTGAAGAACCCCATGTCAGGGCAAACGGAAATCTGGTCGCAACGGACACTTTCCGGTATGCTCCGCCAGGGGTAATTGACCAGCACAAGGTCGGGATGGAGGGCTCGGATGTCCTCGTCCCGCCGATCCCTGGGATATGGGTAGACCATCGGCACCCGCCCCTCGTAGCGGCTCAGAAAGGAATCGTCCCAGATGGATTCCAGGATGCCCACCTTCACGATGTGCATTCCGAGGTCCAGCGCGGTTTCGAGCACCCAATCGATGCGGTGGTTCTGAGCGGCGATGAACACCCGCTTGCCCTCGAGCTCGGGGCGAAGTCGGGCGACCATGGCTTGGTAGGCCGTCCGATGCTGCTCAATGATCGCTTCCGCGCTTCCGATTCGATCGAAGTGCCCGGCGATCTCCAGGAGCCACTCGACCGTGGCTTGAAAGCCCAGCGGAAAAGGGTTTGTCGCGAACGCCGAATCGAACCGGTCCATGAACAGCTCCCGCACGACCAGCCCAAAGGCGTCGTCAGTTGCCAGAAGATTCAGACGCGCTCGCCTGAAGCGGGCGATCTCCTCGGTGCTCGTGCGTCGGATGAACCGACAGTTGACGCGAATCCCCAACCTGCCCAAGAGCTCCCGCAGCACCTCGAAGTTTGCCTCCGTGTTGACGGCGAGGTTCTTTTCGGCCACCACGTTGACCGTGTCGTCCTCCGGTTGGATGGTCGGATCGATCAACTCCTCGGCGACGGTGCGCATGGCATCCAAGACGCCCTGCATGTAGTCGCCCGTGAGATCGCCGTCGGCCGGGAACAAAAGGATTGGAGCAGCTCCGTTGTCACCCTGGAGGGCTTTCACAACGAGACGGGCGTCGTCCCCGATGATGCCCGAGGCGCAGGTGGTCACCACGCAAAGGAGTCCAGGGGACGCGGCAGCCGCTCGACGCACGGCCTCTTCCAGCGCACCGTTGCCGCCGAAGATCACGGTGTGTTCATCCATGTCGGAGCATTGGATCTGGGGAACCCCCCTGTCGAAGCGCGCTCCGAAGTGGTCCCGAAGGCGCCGGGCGGCGGACACCAGGCCCTGGCTGGAGAGGAAAGCGCAGCTTCTCGGCCCGTGGACGAGGGTGAGTGCATCGCGAATCTGTGTGACGGTGTGGACGGTCCCGTTGAAGGCGCAGCCAAACAGGACGGATTGGGTGCGCACTCCCTTCGAGCAATAGCGCTTGGGAGGGGGAATGGGCAGAGACGGTGCGGTGGGAGGCCCGTCACCGTCCGCGGGCAATAATGGGGGTGTGAGGGAGGCTCGCGCGCCGGCATGGCACGGGGCATCCTTGGATGATTCGATGCCGCGCGCGCCTCCGCGCACCACCCGTTCGAGCTCGCCGCTCGTCAGAGGGTGGGCGTTGTAGCGTGGCGCGTCCTGGGCCACATAGGCCGCTA
>CAZGQL010000235.1:0-3173 GCA_964527905.1 uncultured Syntrophobacteraceae bacterium | reverse complement strand
GAACGGCTAGCTCACTTTCGGGAAACGCTTCGATGACCGTCCGTCCCAGCGCTTCGGCCTCGCTGAATTGCTCACTGCGGGGAAATCGGGCCACGATGGGCAGCCGGACCGCCCGGGCAAAGCGCTCGACGCGCTCCGCCTCTTCTTCCAAGTTGCGCTCGTTGAAGCAGATTCCCCCCACGCGGGGGCCGCGCCCCTCGTAGTTGCGGATGCCCCGCAGGATGTTGTTGGCGGCGTAGAGGGCCATGAGCTCCCCGGAGGTCACGATGAAGACCATCTCGGCGTAGTCGTCGCGGAGAGGCACGGCGAACCCCCCGCAAACCACATCACCCAGCACGTCGTAGAGGATGAAGTCGTGCTGGAGCCGCTCGATTCCCAGCTGCTCCAGCAGATCGGAGGTGCTTAAAATCCCCCGGCCGGCGCAGCCCACGCCGGGCTCGGGGCCACCGGCCTCCACACAGGACACACCGGCAAATCCGGTGTGAACGATGTCATCGAGTCGCCGTGCCGCGGGAGGGATTCGGCGCTGATAGTCCAGGGCCGATGCAATGGTTCGTCCGCCGAGGAGCAGTCGGGTCGAATCCTGCTTGGGGTCGCAGCCCACCTGCAGCACGCGCAGCCCCGAGCTTCCCAGAGCCGCTGAGAGATTCGCCGCCAGCGTGGACTTCCCAATGCCGCCCTTGCCATAGAGCGCGATCCGTCTCATGGCGCATCCTTACCGTCCGGTGTTTCGGCGGGCGCTCCGGCACGCCGCACAGCGCACGGTTTTCTCGTACGCGTATTTCACGAAACCCGCGCCGCAATCCCGGCATCGCACCTCCACCTTTCCAGCGAAGGCATTCCACAGTATCCCATGGGTCTCGCCATGGGCGGCCCAGCGGACGAAACAAGCCAGAAGGGATAGAGACTCGCTTTCAGAAGGACAGATGGCGTTTTCCACTCGATAGATCTTCGGGCTCGCAGTCACAGGCGCCTCCTCAATTCCCCTTTGGGGCAGCGACGCCGGCGGGTGGCGCCGCAGCCCGGATCGATCCTCCCATGTTTTTCTCAGAACGTGAGCTTGATTCCCCCGAAGACGGACCGTCCCGGGGCGATGTAGGCCCCCTCCGTGTAGTCCTCATCCAGCAGGTTTTCGACCCGCACATAAGCCTGGTATTTTTTCAGGAACGTGTAAGACAGGGCCGCGTCGAAGGTCACTACGGAGGGCTCCTCCCAACGGACCCGTCGAAAAGCGGGGTCGTAGAGGGGCACGATTTTCTCATCCTGCCAGAGGGCACGGAAAGATGCGGTGACATCATGGGGGAGCGTCAGGGTGAGCAGCCCGCTCACCTTGTTTTGAGGCAGATACTCTCTGCGGGTCCATCGGTCGTCGTTTTGGTTGATGTATTCCGAGTCGGTGTACGTGTACGCAGCATCGAATCGCAGCCATGGCCACGGCTTGGCGGTCAGATAGGTTTCGAAGCCCTGAGCCATGGCCTTGCTGGCGTTGGCGTACCGGTTGGCAAAGCCGTCGTAGATGATGAGGTTGTCGAAATCTGTGTGGAACCAGGTGAGCCCGAATTTGAGGGCTTCGCCGAGGATGGCCTGCTCCACGCCGAACTCATAGCCGACGCTTTCTTCCGGCTCGAGGTCCGGATTGCCGATGGTGATCAGGTTGCCGTTCCAGAGATAGCCGCCGTAGATTTCGTAGAGACCCGGCGTGCGATACCCGGTGCCGATCTGGCCATGGATCTTGGTGCCGGAGGGCTTGTACAAATATGCCAGGGAGAATTCGCCGACCAACTTGGGATCGAATTTTTCGTGATCGTTGAATCGGCCGCCGAGGTTGATGAAAAGGGACTCGTCGAGGAGCTTGAAGCCGGCGAGGCTGAAAACATCCCAGCTGAACCAATTCTCCTTGAATTTTACGGGGCTGAAGTCATTCCGGTTCGGGTTGGCCGGCTCACGACCGTCGTAATAGGAGTGCTCGTAGTCGAGCCCGACCAGGAGACCGAGCCAGTCGGTGATCTTGATGTTGTGCTGGGTTTCGAAGTAGGCGGTCGAGCCGTCGTAATTGGACTGATTGCCGTCTACCGGCGACCAGAAGTAGTGGCGCTGCGTCTCGGTGTACGCGCCCTTGAGGCTGTAGTTCCAGCAGGAAGAAACGGCGTGATTCATGGTGAGACCGTACTGGGCGAGTAACCCCTCGCGATGCCGGTGGGGATCGGCCAGGTTCGGCGTCACGTCGCCGTTGGTATCCAACCGGGGGGTGGTCTTGGTCAACGCCAGGTCCGTGGAGGAGTAGAGGGAGCTGAATTCCAGCGTGATGTCGGGGGTGAGCCGATATCCCGCCCCTGCGGTGAACCCGAAATTGTCGTAATAAAAGCCGTGCTCTCCCCCGTTTTTCTGCCCGTCCGTGGTGATGTAGATGGGGTTGAAGTCCAGGAAGAACTGCTCGCGCCCGACGTAGAAGCGGCCGTTCTCGAGGAAGGTGTTGTATTCACCGAATTCGCTCCGGATTTCCGCTCCGATGCCGCGCTTCCACTTGTCCGGAATGATGTTGATGACGCCCCCCATGGCCTGGGAGCCATAGAGGGTGCTCTGGGTGCCCTTGAGGACTTCGACCTGTTTGAGGTTGCTGCCCGTATAGAGGTCCTGAATGAAATACTGGAGGGTGGTCTGGGTGTCGGCCGCATCCCGCAGGGGAAACCCGTTGTACTGGTATTGCACGTGCTGGCTTCCCGCCCCCCGGAGGGTGAGATTGGACCACTGTCCCGCTCCCCCGAGCCGTCGCAGGTAAACGCCCGGCGCGTTGTCCAGGAGCTCCGGCAAGAAATACTGCTGCTGCACGTCCCGGTCTTTGGCCGTGATCACGCTCACGCTCTTGGTGAGCTGGGACTGGGGCGTTTCGGTCCGGGTCGCCGTGACGACCATTGGCTCGATGTCGGCCGATGCCTCGGACGGCGCGTGCTGGTCGGGGCTGGTCCGTGTCGTGGGCGCTTCCTCCCACTGGACATCGTCGGAGGACTGCGCATGAAGCGGAGCGGCGGAAAACCATATGCAGAAGAGTGCCAGGACGAGAGCGAGCTGGGACTGCTTCAAGGGAAACCTCCTTTCCCCCCTCGGGGAAGCATCGGAAGTGGATTGCATCGACCAGGTCTCCTGACTTTCGTTCCCTCTACTCGCCGCGCCTT
>CAZGQL010000234.1:4846-5546 GCA_964527905.1 uncultured Syntrophobacteraceae bacterium | reverse complement strand
AGGGGGACCGCGGGCTCGTTTACCGGCTTGCCTCGCACTCCCTGGACCTCCCCGCGGCCGTCGGGGACCTCTGCGTCAAGGTGGCCAAGCAGCAGCCCATATGCCGGGAACGCCTGCTCGAGGAAGCCATGACCACGGAGTATTTCCTTTCCGAGGGGATTCGGGTGCCTCGCATCCACTACATGGATCCGCTGGGCCGGTTTTGCATCAAGGAATACATCGAGGGCGAATCCATCACGAGTTTGTACCTGCGCTTCGGGACCCTCACGGTGCGCACCCAGAATCTTCTCCTGGACGGCCTTCGGCAGTTCATCGGGACTTTGCTGGAACTCTTTCGCAAGCGGCCCGACTGCAAGGTGAGCATCAGCCCCAACAACATCTACGTTCTGACGGAGGGGGATCGCTTTCCCTCCCCGGCCCAGTTCGTCCTCATCGATCCGGGAACGGTGCTCAAGAAGAACTACGACGGGTTCAGCTTCGACACCTATTGGAACGAGGTCCTTCCCGAACGGATCCGTAAGTACCAACGCACCGGGTATCTGCAATGGCTGGTTCCACGCCAGGTCACCCAGTCGGAGCGGGACGAGGCCGGAACCTTCGACATCTTCCACGGGCTCAAGCCCGCCGAAATCTTCCTGCTTCTCAAGATCGCCCGGACGGTCGAGTTCGACGCCGAGGAAATCATCCTCCAGGAAGGGGC
>CAZGQL010000234.1:0-4762 GCA_964527905.1 uncultured Syntrophobacteraceae bacterium | reverse complement strand
CGCCGATCCGCATCGGGAGTGGTTCGGTCCTGGGCGAAATGTCGTTCCTGCTGCGCGTACCCCGCTCCATGACCGTGGTGGCGGCCGTTCCCTGCAAACTCATCGAGATCGACCATGACCGGTTCCTGGAGATGCTGGACGCAAATCTAACGGCTCCCTACAAGTTGATCCGAAACATCGCCAAAATCCTCGCCGAGCGTTTGTATGCACTCGATGCCACCTACCACCGGATGTTGGAATGTCTACCCGAGACTGCCGGCGGCGGGGGGAAGCCATGATTCAAGCCCATTTGGACGGTGAGATCTGCCCCCAGTGTGAGGAGGCAATCCTGATCACGCGGCAGGCGGACCAGGACATCACCATTTCCGGCTCTGTCATCCGGCTGCCCAAGGTGCAGGTGGAGGAATGTCCCCTGTGTGGCTTTCGGTCCCTCAGCGGCAAAGAAGCCGGGCTGTTTGAGCTCCTGTTCGCGACGGAATACGAGCGGGTCGGGGACCTCATCGCCGCCATCCGGCGGGCGGGCTACTATGGCATGTTTCTGAGGGAAAGTCAGGCCGAAACCAGTCTGGCGTTCGGCTCCCAACAGTACGTCGCCTGTCTGGATGTCGATCTCAGGCGCCTCTACCTCGACAATGAATCCCACCACGTGCTCTCCGGTCTGGCCACGGTGACCGAGGGGGTTTGCCCCCTCGAGCTCGAAGGGCAGTCGTACACCGTCCGCCTGCCGAAACTGGGGGAAGGGGAAAACGGAGTCGTCTTCGCGTATCAGGAGAGCGACCGGGCCGTGCTGAAGATCGCCAAGCCAAGGCCTTACAGTCGGGAGCACCTCCAGGAAGAATACACCGTGACCCGGATCTTCGAGCAGGAAG
Source organism: uncultured Syntrophobacteraceae bacterium (assembly GCA_964527905.1). GTDB lineage: Bacteria > Desulfobacterota > Syntrophobacteria > Syntrophobacterales > Syntrophobacteraceae > CALBZH01. The sequence goes on along the minus strand of CAZGQL010000234.1, from coordinate 3,893 downwards.
GCATCCCCGTGCCCCGAATCCTGGCCGCGGACCCCTACGGACGATTCATGATCAAGGAAAAGCTTGCGGGCGAATCCCTGGCCCGGCTCTATCCGGGCCTGGGTCCGCCGAACGGGACGCTCCATCGGCGGGTGTTTGCCGCGGTGGAGGCCTTTGTTTCGAGACTTCTTGAGATTTTCGTGAAATACCCGGAAGCCAAGACGTCTATCAGCCCAAACAATGTGTTTGTCGTGAGGGAAGGTGAGCGCTGTCGCTGTCTGCTGGTGGATACGGGTCCGGCCCCCTGTCACGATTATTCCTGTTTCGATTTCGGCGAGTATTGGAATAAGGTCATCCCTGAAAAGATCGAACGTTACCGGGCAGTCGGATACCTGTAGATGGGTACTGAAAGATGATCGAGGGAGAGAAAAACCAGCGAGAGGAGAGAAGCTATGAAGCGACCTAGAGTCCCTAGTATCATCGGAATAGTGGCCTTCTTTGTGATGGCACCCTATGTCTATTGCGGGGATGAAACAATAATTGATAAAAAAAATGAATATGGAGGAAAGACAGAGCAAACAATCTATAAAAAAGGAAGCGATCGCTACGAAGCGGGTATATGGAAAATTGTCGAATACTATGATGAAAATGGAAAGATTAGAGAAATAGAATCATTTTATACTCCAGAAAGAAGTAAGAAAGATGGAGTAAAAAAGAGAGAACAGTATTATGAGCAAACTTTGACCGAGACAAAACTTAAGAAGACAGAATTTTATTATACAGACGACTATGCCCGATATGCTGGAATCTATAAATGTGAGGAAAAATATCACGATAATGGAAACAAGAAAGTCAGCGAGTTTTTTTATACCGATGACTGGGCCAAGAAAAAGGTCGTTGCAAAGCTGATCGTCGATTACGATAATAAGGGACTGGAAAAGAGGAAAACCTACTACGACAGCAAAGGCAATATCTTGTACCGGGAAGAAAAATAGCAGGCGTTGTGCGGTCGGAAATCCGGGTTCGATCTGGTTTGCCCGAAAGGTCCCCTCTTGAATGGACTTTTCGGGCAAACCTGCTTTGGGGGGAAGACGTGCTCGGGCTCACTTGATGCCCAGGAGCTCCACCTCGAAGATGAGGGTCGCGTGGGGCCCGATTTTCTGGCCCGCCCCACGTTCGCCGTAGGCCAGATCGGATGGAATGAACAGCTGCCACTTGGAGCCCACGGGCATGAGCTTCAGCGCTTCGGTCCAGCCCTTGATGACCGCCGCGACCTTGAAAGTGGCCGGTTGCCCTCGAGAGTAGGAGCTGTCAAACTCGGTGCCATCGAGCAGAGTGCCCCGGTAATGGCATTCCACCGTGTCGGCATCTGAGGGCGTCTTGCCGTCTCCTGCCTTGAGAACTTTGTATTGGAGGCCGCTTGGGAGCGTCACCACGCCTTCCTTGGTCTTGTTCTCCGCGAGGAAGGCCTCCCCGGCTTTCCGGTTTTCTTCTCCAGCCGCCTTGTATGCCTCCAGTTGTTTCACCCGGATTTCGTTTTGCAAGGCATTTTTCGTGTTTCGGATTTCTTCGTCGGAGAGCAGCAGCTTTCCGTCGGACAAGACGTCTTTGATGCCACGGACCAGGGTGTCGAGGTCGAAGTCAATCTCCATGCGCTTAAGATTCCTGGCCATGTCAGCCCCAATGCTGTAGCTGACTTTTTCCTTTGTGGTCGTCAGGGTGGAGGGCTCTTGGGCGTGTAGCGGGACCGACCACGCATGCGCAAGCATTAGTCCCGTCAACAGAAGGCTCTTCAGTTTCATCGAATCTCCTTTGTAAGAAAGGTTGGAAAGGGTGCACCCTGGCAGGGACAGCCCCCCAGGACGCGGTCAGAAATAAATGGGTCTGCAACGTGATCCGTTGCGTTTCCAGGATCGCACCGGCCGCCGTCCTCTCGGCCGGCGAAGGAGCACTCCCCTAAGTCTTCGGTTGTCGTTTCAGCCCGCTCTCCGCACGACCTCAGATCGTATGGAAACCGGCCTCAGAATGGTGTCGGACCTCCGTGTGCCACTTCCAAACCTGATAGATTGCCGGATAGATCAGCAGTTCCAACAGGAAGGACGTGAAGACCCCGCCAATCATCGGGGCGGCGATCCGCTTCATCGTGTCCGCTCCCGCGCCGATGGACCACATGATGGGGAGCAGCCCCAATGCGGTCGTGGCGACGGTCATAAACTTCGGTCGAATCCGTTTGACCGCCCCGTAAGCGATCGCCTCCTGCAACTCGACCAGGCTCCGCAGGCGTCCCTCCTTCCTGGCCCGCTCATAGGCTTGATCCAGGTATAGCAACATGAAAATCCCCGTCTCGGCGTCAACCCCCAGGAGCGCGATGAGTCCGACCCAAACCCCGACACTCATGTTGTAGCCAGACAGGTAAAGGAACCAGACCGCCCCGATGGCCGAAAAAGGAACCGCGAGAAGCACGATGCCCGTCTTCACCATGGAGCGCGTATTCGCATAGAGAAGCAAAATCACGAGAACCAGTGTGAGGGGAAGGACGATCCCCAATCGCTGGTGGACTCGCTGCATGGCTTCGTACTGGCCGCTCCAGGAAATCGCAAATCCCGCCGGAAGTCGGATCCTCTCAGCGAGGAGCTGCCGGGCCTCCTCAATGTAGCCGCTCGGGTCCCGCCCGTCCAGGTCCACATAGACGTAGCCGGTGAGCAGACCGTCCTCGTCCCGGATCATCGATGGGCCGGTCACGGCTTGAATTTCGGCCAGTTGAGCCAGGGGAACCTGCCGCTTGCCGCCGAAAGCGGGGACCATAACCTGGCCGAGGCTCTGAAGGTTCTCCCGGAAGTCGCGTTTGTAGCGGACACTGATCGGGTAACGCTCCCGGCCTTCCACCGTCGTGGTGATGTTCTCCCCGCCGATCGCCTGTGCCAGAACCGCCTGGGCTTCATCGATGCTGATGCCGTGGCGGGCCAGTTCCCGGCGATTCCACTTGAAGTCCAGAAAATAACCGCTGCCGGTGCGTTCGGCAAACACGCTTCGTGTCCCTCGGACCGTTGGCAGCGTGGCCTCGATCTGCGCGCCGATCTCCTCGATGGTTCGCAAATCGGCCCCCGATATTTTCAACCCCAAAGGCGTACGCAGACCCGTGGAGAGCATTTCGACACGCCCTTTGATCGGCATGGTCCAGCCGGGCGCGAGACCGGGCAGGCTGAGCGCCTGGCTCATCTGCCGGATGAGCTCCTCCTGGGAGATGCGATCCGGCCAGATCCGGCTGAGGATCCCGCGGAGCCATTGGGGCGCCCACGACCCATACCAAGTGTCGACAGGACGCCATTCGGATTTTGGGCGCAGGGTGATCAGCGTCTCCAACATCGAAAGGGGGGCGGGGTCCGTGGCCGTTTCAGCCCGCCCGGCCTTCCCCAGGACGCGGTCGACTTCCGGGAATTGCCGGATGATGCGGTCCGTGACCTGGAGGACCTTTTGCGCTTCCGCGATCGAAATGCCCGGCATCGTCGAGGGCATGTAGAGGATGGCTCCCTCCTCAAGCGGGGGCATGAACTCGGATCCCAGATGGAAGAACACCGGAAGCGTCACGGCCATCAGGCCCACCGCGATGGCCATCACCGTCCATTTGCGGCGCAAGGTCCACCACAGGGCAGGGGTGTAAAGCCGAATCAGGGCGCGGCTGACGGGGTGCGCTTCCTCGGAGCGAATGGCCCCCACCGTGACGGCGTTCACGGTCCGACACAGCCAGAGGGGACGGAAGTTGTAGGTCCTGAGCTGGGTGAACAAAACGCGGAGTGCCGGGTCCAGCGTGATGGCCAGGATGGCCGCCAGGACCATGGAGAGATTTTTCGTGTAGGCGAGCGGCTTGAACATGCGGCCTTCCTGGGCCTCGAGCGTGAGCACCGGAAGGAAGG
>CAZGQL010000233.1:509-5551 GCA_964527905.1 uncultured Syntrophobacteraceae bacterium | reverse complement strand
GGGAAACAGGGTCTCAGATTTGACGTTGAAAGCACGCTGGCAGAGGAAAGGAGGTTGATTCAACATTGAATCGAAGCCAGAAGGAGCAAGTCGTAGCTGAACTGCACGCCAAACTCGAGCGGGCCACTGCGGCGATCCTCACTGATTTCAAGGGGATGAGCGTTGCGGAAATGACTGAGCTGCGCGATTCCCTGGCGGCCGAGCGGGTGGAGTATCAGGTGGTCAAAAACACCCTGATGCGCCTGGCCAGCGAAGGGACCCCGGCGTCGAACCTGGGCCCTCAGCTCAAGGGAACCTGTGCCGTCGTGATCGGTTACGAGGACCCAGCCATTCCGGCCAAGGTCGTCAAGAAGTTCGCCAAGACCAATGAGAAGCTTCAGATCAAGGCGGGCGTCCTGGGACCCCGGGTGCTCAACCCGGAGCAGGTGGCCGCCCTGGCTGAGCTGCCGCCGCGCGAGGAACTGCTCGCCAAACTGCTGGGGACCCTCAACGCGGTGCCCACATCGCTGGTGACCGTGCTCAGTGGCGTTCCCAGAGCTTTTGTCGGCGTGCTGGCCGCCATTCAACGTCAACGAGAGAGTGCTTGAACCGTTACCCTGAGGAGGAACCGACCCATGAGCGTTACCAAGGAAGATGTCATCCAGTTCATCTCCAACATGACCGTTCTCGAGCTGAGCGAGCTCGTCAAGGAACTGGAGGAAAAGTTCGGCGTGAGCGCTGCCGCGCCGGTGGCCGTTGCGGCCATGCCCGTTGGCGCCGCCGAGGCAGCCCCGGTCGAGGAACAGACCGAGTTCCTGGTCCAGATCACGGGCGTGGGCGACAAGAAGATCAATGTCATCAAGGAAGTGCGCACGATCACGAGCCTCGGGCTCAAGGAAGCCAAGGACCTGGTCGAGAACCTTCCGGGCGTTGTGAAGGAAGGAATCTCCAAGGAAGAAGCGGAAGCCATTGCCAAGCAGCTGACCGAAGCCGGGGCGACCGTCGAAATCAAGTAGTGTTCCTCCACCACCGTCCACGCATCGGAAACGGGCCGCTCCGCACGCCGCGGCCCGTTTCCGATTTTCGATTTTTTGCACCTTTATACAGCGCCCGTCGGCTCTCCGCGCGGTTCCGGCCCGGTCGACCGGAGCGTCCGGATGCTTGAGCCACTCATCTACTAAAGGTTGCAGGAGAAAACATGGCAACAGCCTTAACCCACGAATACCGGGTGCGTAAGAGCTTTGGCAAGATCCACAAGATCGTGGAGATCCCCAATCTCATCCAGATGCAAAAGGAGAGCTACGACCTGTTCCTGCAAAAGGATGTGCCTCCCGAGGCCCGTGGCGCCCGCGGGCTGCAGGAAGTCTTCCGCAGCGTGTTTCCCATTGAGGATTTCAGTGGGACGGCGTCCCTCGAATTCGTCCAGTACAGCTTCGGGGAAGTCAAATACGATGTCGATGAGTGCCTGGCCCGGGGCATGACCTACGAAGCCCCCGTGAAGATCGTCGTGCGCCTGGTGGTTTACGACGTGGACAAGGAGACCGAAACCCGTTCCATTCGAGACATCAAGGAGCAGGAGATCTACTTCGGGACCCTGCCCCTCATGACGGACAACGGCACCTTCATCATCAACGGAACGGAGCGCGTCGTCGTCAGCCAGCTCCATCGGTCGCCGGGAATCTTCTTCGATCACGACCGCGGCAAGACCCATTCCAGCGGCAAGGTGCTTTACTCCTCCCGCATCATCCCCCTTCGTGGGTCCTGGCTCGATCTTGAGTTCGATCCCAAGGACATCCTGTACGTTCGCATCGACCGGCGTCGCAAGTTTCCGGTCACCGTGCTCCTCAAGGCCCTGGGCTACAGCACGGAGGAATTGCTCAACTATTTCTACCCGAGCGAGAAGATCTTTCTGGTCAGCGAGACTCGGTCGGAAAAGGAGCTGAACCCGGACATCCTGATGGGCAGCAAGGCGACCGAGGACATCCTGCACCCGCAGACGGGCGAGGTCCTCGTGAAGCGGAACCGCAAGCTCGGCAAGCAGACGCTGCGCCGGCTCCAGGAGGTCGGTATCACGCGCTTGCCCATGAAGACGGAAGACCTCCTCGGTCAAGTTCTCGCTCAGGACGTCATCGACTACGCCACCGGTGAAATCATCGCCGAGTGCAACGATGCCTTGACGGACAAGATGCTGGCCGATTTCTCCGAGCGGGGAGTCAAGGAAATCGACATCCTCCACCTGGAAGGACACGATGTCAGTCCGTCGTTTCGCAACACGCTGCTGCTCGATAAGGTCAACACGCCCGAAGACGCCCTGATCGAGATCTACCGGCGCTTGCGCCCCAGCAACCCGCCCACCCTGGAAGTTGCGACGGAGTTTTTCAACAACCTCTTTTTCAGCCCTGACCACTACGACCTTTCCGAGGTCGGCCGTTTGAAGCTCAACCTGCAGCTCGGTCTGGACGTCCCCTTGGACTACCGGACGCTCCGCAAGGAGGACATCCTGGTGGCCGTGCGCCATCTGATCCGACTGAAGGATTCCGAAGGCCCCGTGGACGACATCGACAATCTGGGGAACCGCCGCGTACGGGCCGTCGGCGAGCTATTGGAAAACCAGTACCGCATCGGGCTGGTCCGGATGGAGCGGGCCATCAAGGAGCGCATGACCCTTCAGGAGGTCGAGGCGCTCATGCCCCACGACCTCATCAATGCCAAGCCGGTTTCGGCCGTGGTGAAGGAGTTTTTCGGCACAAGCCAGCTGTCGCAGTTCATGGACCAGACGAACCCCCTGTCTGAAATCACCCACAAGCGCCGTCTGAGCGCCTTGGGGCCGGGCGGCCTCACGCGGGAGCGGGCGGGTTTTGAGGTGCGCGACGTTCACCCGACCCACTACGGCCGTATCTGCCCCATCGAGACCCCGGAAGGTCCCAACATCGGCCTGATCGTCTCCCTTTCCACCTACGCTCGGGTGAACCCCTACGGGTTCGTGGAAACCCCCTACCGGAAGGTGGAAAACGGTCGGGTGAGCCGCGAGGTGAGCTACCTGACCGCCATGGACGAAAAGGACTATCCCATCGCCCAGGCCAATGCGCCGCTGGATGATCAGGGACGCTTCCTCGTCGAGCAGGTGTCCGCGCGGAAAGCGGGTGAATTCGTCATGGCCCCTCCGGAGGAGATGCACTACATGGACGTCTCCCCCAACCAGCTGGTGAGCGTTTCGGCTTCGCTCATCCCCTTCCTGGAGCACGATGACGCCAACCGCGCCCTCATGGGCTCCAACATGCAGCGCCAAGCGGTGCCGCTCATCCAGACCCGGGCCCCCCTGGTGGGCACCGGTATCGAGCGCATCGTCGCCAAGGACAGCGGCGTGGCCATCGTGGCCAAGCGCAGCGGGGTCGTGGAATACGTCGACGCCACGCGCATCGTGGTCCGTTCCACCGAGGAGGACACGGGGCTGGGTCGAAACGTGGATATCTATAAGCTGATCAAATTCCAGCGATCCAATCAGAATACCTGCATCAACCAGAAGCCCCTCGTGAAGCAGGGAGACGTGGTGATCCGAGGGCAGATCCTCGCCGATGGGCCTTCCACCGACCACGGAGAGCTCGCCCTGGGCCGAAACGTCATGGTCGCCTTCATGAGCTGGGGTGGATACAACTTCGAAGACTCGATTCTGGTCAGCGAGCGGATCGTCAAGGAAGATGTGTTCACGTCGATCCACATCGAGGAATTCGAGGTCGTCGCCCGGGACACCAAGCTCGGCAAGGAGGAGATCACCCGGGACATCCCCAACGTGGGGGACGAAGCGCTGAAGAACCTCGACGAGAGCGGCATCATCCGTGTGGGGGCCTACATCAAGCCCAATGACATCCTGGTCGGCAAAGTCACCCCCAAGGGCGAATCGCAGCTCACCCCGGAGGAAAAGCTGCTTCGGGCGATCTTCGGCGAGAAGGCGAGCGATGTTAAGGACACGTCCCTTCGAGTCCCTCCGGGCGTCGAGGGCATCATCATTGACGCGAAGGTGTTCTCCCGCAAGGGGGTCGACAAGGACGAGCGCACCCTGATGATCGAGGAATACGAAATCGCCCGTCTCATGAAGGACCAGCGCGATGAGCTGGCCATCATCCGCCGGGGGACGGTCAAGCGACTCGCCCAGATCCTGGAAGGGAAGACCTGTGAAGTCAGCATCAAGGACGGCAAAAAGATCTATCTGAAGAAGGGGGATCCCATCACCGAGGAAGCCCTGGCGGAGCTTCCCAGCACCCTGTGGGACCAGCTCGCGGCCGGAAGAGACCCCTCCCTTTCGATGGATGTCGAAGTCGTCGCCGAAAACTACCGCAATCAAGTCGACCTGATCCGGACACTCTTCGAGGAGAAGATCAACAAGCTCAAGCGCGGCGACGAGCTGCCTCCGGGCGTGATCAAGATGGTCAAGGTTTACATCGCCGTCAAGCGCAAGCTCCAGGTGGGGGACAAGATGGCCGGACGCCACGGCAACAAGGGCGTCGTCTCCCGCATCATGCCCATCGAGGACATGCCCTACTTCCCCGACGGCACCCCCATCGACCTCGTGCTCAACCCCCTGGGCGTCCCCTCCCGCATGAACGTCGGACAGGTGCTTGAGACCCATCTCGGCTGGGCGGCCAAAGGATTGGGAGAACAGTTGGCGGCCATGCTCGAGGCCTATCGCGAGCGAGAGACGTTCGACGAGAAGCTCAAACGGGTCTATAACCAGCTCGAATTCGACAACTACTTCAAGGATGCCACCGACGAACAGCTCAAGGCCCTGGCCGCCGGGTATCGCGAGGGACTCCACGTGGCGTCGCCGGTCTTTGACGGGGCCGAGGAACCTGAAATCCGAGCCTTCCTCAAGGAAGCGGGACTCTCGGAAACGGGCCAGAGCACCCTGTTCGATGGGCGCACGGGTGAACCCTTTCAGCAACCCGTGACGGTCGGCGTCATGTACATGCTCAAGCTCCACCACCTGGTGGACGACAAGATCCACGCCCGAGCCACCGGCCCCTACTCCCTGGTCACGCAACAGCCGCTGGGCGGCAAGGCCCAGT
>CAZGQL010000233.1:0-466 GCA_964527905.1 uncultured Syntrophobacteraceae bacterium | reverse complement strand
CATGGAAGCCTATGGCGCCGCTTACGCGCTGCAGGAATTCCTCACGGTCAAGTCCGACGACGTGGCCGGCCGGACCCGCATGTACGAAAAGATCGTCAAGGGAGACAACACGCTGGAAGCCGGTCTCCCCGAATCTTTCAACGTCCTTGTCAAGGAATTGCAGGCTTTGGCTCTCGACGTACGCCTCCTGGAGGAGGGAGAGGACGAGCCTGAATAGGGGGTCAACGCGTTTGGGCCCGGGGAGAGCACACGCCGACCCCGACGTCATGTGCCTGACCATCCCAGATCGAGCGGCGCTGAGAGACGCGCGCCGACGAGGAGGATCCTTTGAAAGAGCTTTTCAATCTGTTCATGAAGCCCAAGGACCCGTTGAATTTCAACGCCGTGAAGATCATGATCTCCTCCCCCGAGCGGATCCGCGAGTGGTCCCACGGCGAGGTCAAGAAGCCGGAAACCATCAACTACC
>CAZGQL010000232.1:0-5571 GCA_964527905.1 uncultured Syntrophobacteraceae bacterium | reverse complement strand
AGACCCCGCGCTCGCCGTCCTCGAGCGCACGCAGCTCGGCGACCTTGCTCTCGACCACCACCGAGCCCTCCAACCCGGCATTGCTGGCGATCTGCCGGACGGGCTCCTCCAGCGCACGCTTGACGATCTTCACGCCAAAAGCCTCCTCCCCCGGGGCATCCGTCTTGTCCAGAGCCGGGATGCAACGAAGAAGCGCCACTCCGCCTCCCGGAACGATCCCCTCCTCGACGGCCGCCCGAGTGGCATTGAGGGCGTCCTCGACGCGCGCCTTCTTTTCCTTCATTTCCACCTCGGTCGCGGCCCCGACCTTGATCACGGCCACACCGCCGACGATCTTCGCGAGGCGCTCCTGGAGCTTTTCTCGATCATAGTCACTCGTGGTTTCTTCGATCTGAGCCCGAATCTGCTTGATGCGCCCCTCGATGGCCTCGCGACTCCCAGCCCCATCCACGATCGTGGTGTTGTCCTTGTCCACCCGAACGGTCTTGCATCGGCCGAGGTCGTTCACCGTGACATTTTCCAGCTTGACGCCGAGGTCCTCCGAGATCACCTGCCCACCCGTGAGGATGGCGATATCCTGCAGCATCGCCTTGCGACGGTCTCCAAAGCCCGGGGCTTTGACGGCACAGACTTTCAACGTGCCGCGCAGCCGGTTCACGACCAGGGTGGCCAGCGCCTCTCCCTCCACGTCCTCCGCGATGATGAGCAACGGCTTGCCCATCTTGGCGATCTGCTCGAGGAGCGGAAGCAGGTCCTTCATGATGCTGATCTTTTTCTCGTAGGCCAGAATATAAGGCTCTTCGAGAACCGCCTCCATGCGCTCCGGATCGGTTACGAAGTAAGGGGAAATGTAGCCGCGGTCGAACTGCATGCCCTCGACCACCTCCAGGGCGGTCTCCATGCTCTTGGCTTCCTCGACCGTGATCACCCCCTCTTTTCCAACCTTGTTCATCGCCTCGGCGATGATATCCCCGATGGTCGAATCATTGTTGGCGCTGATGGTCCCGACCTGGGAAATCTCCTTCTGGTCCTTGGTGGGCTTGCTCATGGCCTTGAGCTCCGCCACGGCGGTCGCCACGGCTTTTTCGATGCCCCGCTTGAGGGCCATGGGGTTGTGACCCGCAGCGACCAGTTTGGTGCCCTCCCGGTAGATGGCCTGAGCCAGTATGGTGGCGGTGGTGGTTCCATCACCGGCGACATCCGAGGTCTTGCTGGCCACTTCCCTGACCATCTGCGCGCCCATGTTCTCGAATTTGTCGGCCAGCTCGATTTCCTTGGCGACCGTAACCCCGTCCTTGGTGACGAGCGGTGCCCCAAAGCTCTTCTCGATGACCACGTTGCGTCCCTTGGGTCCCAGAGTGACCTTGACGGCGTCCGCAAGGATGTTGACGCCCGTCATGATTCGGTCCCTGGCCTCGGCGTAGTATTTGATTTCCTTTGCTGCCATGGGTTCCTTCCTCCTGATCGAACGATTTTCGGGTCTTCTTGTGCCTTCAGCCTATTCCATGATGGCCAGCACATCGTCTTCGCGCATGATGAGGAGCTCTTCTCCCCCGACTTTGATCTCCGTCCCGGCGTACTTGCTGAACAGGATCCGGTCGCCTTCCTTCACCGTCAGCGGGGTACGCGTGCCGTTGTCCGACAGTTTGCCGCCTCCAACGGCCATCACCTTCCCTTGCTGGGGTTTCTCCTTCGCCGTGTCGGGAATGATGATTCCCCCCGCGGTTTTTTCCTCTTCCTCCATGCGCTTCACCACGATGCGATCATGCAATGGCTTGAGCTTCATACCATCACTCCTTTCGGCATTGAGTCCTGCCACGCTGCTTGAATTTGTTTTGAGTTGTGTCGGACGTTCGACAGGGTCCCGAAGAGACCTAACGATGAATTTTTAGCACTCTACGAAGGAGAGTGCTAGCAACCGTATTGATAAGCGGTCGGACGAAAATGTCAAGGGGGGGGCACGGAAAAGCAGAATGGAGGCGCTCTCCCGTTGACTCAAGCCTCCGTGGGGAGCCCTGCAAGCGCCTCCGACCCAGCCAACGGTCGGTCTTCACCAGGGAGGCCCGGCCCGGCGAATGATGGACGTCGTCTCGGACGAGCACGGCTTAGGGACGTCGAGGGATCCGTGAAGACTTTCAATCGTGCGGGTGCAGGAAGTATCGATCCTGTCTGCCGGAGATGTCTCGCCGGTTCAGCAGGACTTCCCCCTGGGGTGCATCACGCGCTTGCATCGATCTTCAACTCAGCCCTGGGCCTTGATTCGACGTCGCGGGCGATCGCCTGCCTGCTGAGCCGGGCAACGACCGGTTCCCCGAGGGCCGGAATCCACCTCTCGAGGAATAGGGATCGAGCCCCAGATGAGGGATGACCTCAAAGGCTTCGGCACAACCTTCAAATCTCGCCACCAATGCTTGCACCTTCACACAGCTTAAATAAAAAAAGCCCGCTCAACGAGCGGGCTTGATCTTTCCCGGTGGCGGAGAGAGAGGGATTCGAACCCTCGGTAGAACTCTACGTCCTACACTCGCTTAGCAGGCGAGCGCCTTCAGCCGACTCGGCCATCTCTCCGTGGATTTGGGTGTGGTGATGGCGGAGGGAGTAGGATTCGAACCCACGGCCCCGCTGCTAACGGGACAACGGTTTTCAAGACCGCCGCCTTAAACCACTCGGCCATCCCTCCCATTCATCATCGGGTAGCCTCCAAAGCTGCACCCTTCTTAGCACCGGCTCCGCTCAGTGTCAACTCATTCCCATCCCACAGGGGAGGAGCATGTCCCCGGGATCGCAGGGGGTTCGCGGTGCACGGTCGCAGCCAGACCTAGAAACCGACTCCCCCCTCCTGAGACTTGAGCACCTCGGCTGCGTCTTCAACCAATTCATCCAAAGCGTCAGGAGAAAGCTTCAACGCCTTGCTTGATCGAAGAGCTGTCAGATCAAGGTCTGGAGTTCTCGTCGGCCCCAGTTCCAATTTATGACTGACTGAGTTGGAAACACTGACGATATAGGAAAGAACCGGAAGGATTGTAGCTTTTTCCGGATGATGATGGTATCCGATAGCCTCTTCAATGCTATCTGTAAAATTCCATTTTCTGGCAATCAGCATTCCAACTTGAGCGTGAGTAAATCCCCATTTACTCTCTTCAATGCTATAAAAACTTTGAGTCGGATCATTATACACTTGTTGAACAATACTCAGCATTTCGTCAGGCATTTTCAAATTCAAGACTACCTTGCCGATATCATGCAATAGTCCAGCAAGAAAGGCCTCCTCGATTTTTGAATATTTTACGCGACGGGCCACCAGCTTGGCGATGGATCCGCAGGCGATCGAATGCTCCCAGAGCAGCTTTTCGGCCAATCCGAACTTCTTGAAGAAATCGTGCATCGCGGAGGCGACCACGAGCGACCGGATGCTGTCAAAGCCCATGACGACGAGGGCGTCCGTCAGGTTCGTGACGGTCCTGGCACAACCATAGAACGGCGAGTTTGAGATTTTCAGCACCCGTGCCGCCAAAGCCTGGTCCTGGGAAATGATCTTCTGGAGGTCCTTTGGCGTCGCGTTGGGGTCCGACAATTTTTCCATCACCAAATTGGCGACGTGGGGCATGGTCGGCAGATCTCCGGTCGCCTGAACGATCTTCTCCGCTACTGTTCTCGCTTGAGTCATCCTGATGGGTCCCTCATGATCCTGCGGGTTCGATGGAAGCTTTCCTGGAGCTCGGGCACCGTGCGCATCGGGGTGCTCTTCGGGACGCTTGACCGATGAATCCCCGGGCACGACGAGCCACGCTTCGTTAGCAATAAGCGAACCAACGTAACGGCTCGTCTTGGAGGGCAAGGAGACGTTGGGGAGGTTTCTGGTCCGTTAGGATCAGGGCTGCTTGGTGGGTTCTTCCGCGTGCTCGGTCACAGGGGACTGGGCTGCTTTGGCCTGTCCCTCCTCCTGGCCCGCCCCTTCCGACTGAGCCGCTTGGGGCGCACGAACAACCGCCCGGACCTGGTCTTTGTTTTCTCGCTCCTGTCCGATGAGCCGGCGCATCTGCAGGAAGGGTTTCAGCATCACGGCGACCCCGGCCAGAAAGCCCAGGACGAAGGCGAACAAGAGGACCGCATAAACCGGGTGATCCCAGTTCACCTGTTCCCGGATATACAAGTCCAGCATGAAGGGGAGCCTGGAGGTGAACATGGCCAGGTTTTCGTAAAGGAACAACGCGATGAGACCGACCAATGACGCCGTCGTGAAGAGCTTAAACAGACGCATGCGGGCTTTCCTCCCTGAAGTATGGCAGCAGCCTCGAATAGGTCTGCCTGAGATGTTCCGGAATGCTCCTCACTTCCCCGAAGACCATCAGGAAATTCGTGTCCCCGTTCCACCGGGGCACGATGTGAAAATGCAGGTGGTCCTTGACGCCCGCACCGGCGGCCGTCCCCAGGTTCAACCCGACATTGAATCCGTCCGGCCTCATGGCCCGGGTCAGAATGCGCGCACACCTATCCAGCCAGCGCATCATGTCCAGCCGCTCATCGTCGTGCAGCTCGTCAAGCCCCGCCACATGCCTCCAAGGGGCGATGAGCAGGTGGCCGTTGTTGTATGGGTACTTGTTCATCATCACCATGACCCGATCACCGCGATGGAGGATGAGCCGCTCCTCATCCGAATGTCCGTCCCCCTCCGGGCAGAAGATGCAGTACGGTTCGCGCTTCCCTAGAATGTAGTCGATGCGCCATGGGGCCCACAGATTCTCCATCGAAGACTCCTTCACCTCCCGCTTCTGCGCAGTACAGCCTTCACAAAACGATAATTTCCCCCTCCAGGCGTTCGCCGAGCGTCAGGATCCCGAGGGTTCGCGGATGGGGGCCCCGTCCCAGAAACACCGAACCGGGGTTGAACAGAAACACCCCGTTATGTACTTTCATCAGGGGTTGATGGGTATGCCCGAAGAGCACGGCGTCCACCTTCTGAAACTCCCCCCTGACGCGTTCGGCCAAATCGTGGCCCGAGCCCCATCCGTGGGCGAGACCGATCCGAAATCCTCCGACACGAATGATCTTTCTCGAGGGAAGGCGTTCCCGAATCACGGGATCGTCCATGTTCCCGCAGACGGCTTCCAGGGGGTAGGATTCCATGAAATCCAGGATGCTCGCCCGGGCCCAGTCCCCCAGGTGGATCACCAGCTCGGCCCCTTCACAGAAACGGGAACAGATCTGCCTGAACTCTTCGGTGGCATGGCTCAAATGGGTGTCTGAAAGGACCACGATTCGCATGCCCACGCTCCCTACCCGTGCCCGGCCGTTGCAGGAACCTCCTCAGGATGGTCTTATAGCCCAACCCCCCGCGGCAGCACAACCGGTTTCGGTTCCCCCGCGGTCCCCCTCAAGGTCGTCCCGCGCCAGGGTGCCCTTTGTCCGGACAGCCCACCGGACGGCGCCCGGACACCCACTCAAAGCGGCATCAGCTCCACTTCGCCGATGGCCCCGAGGTGTTTGCCGACGATGACCACCGCAGCTTCCACCCCTGGGATGGACTTGCTCCATTCGAGTGCCTTCTGGATATCACGACCGCTCTGGACC
>CAZGQL010000231.1:0-5638 GCA_964527905.1 uncultured Syntrophobacteraceae bacterium | reverse complement strand
CCTCGACAGCGAATTCACGGTGGAAGCCCGCCGGCGTTCTGACCGGCAGCGCAGGCCCCTCCGCATGACCTCCAACGCGACGGTCCGGGCCATGTGGGATCTGGTCGACGAGGGCAAGACGAACATCCAGCAAGCTTCGATGATCATCAATACGGCGCTCGAGCAGCCCGAGAAGGCCTTAAGGGAAGATTTCGAAGACTACATCGTCCTGGCCCGGGGCGAGCCCATCACCGACAGCGCCGACTGCGGTCTCCTGGCCTTTGGGACCGAAGCAGCCCTCGAGCTGGCCCAGAGGGGCGAACAAGTCATTCTCCTCCGGCGCCGGCCATACGGGGAAAACGATGTCGCCGTCAATCACCCCCTGGTGCGAGGCATCGTCCGCTGCGACGGGAACACCACGGGGCATGAGGCGGTCTCGGCGGTCGCCTACAGCAAGCCCTACCTCATCAACCTGGTCGATCCCCGAGGCGGCTCGATTCTCAAACATGTCGACGATCAGGTGAACCTCGACCCCGACAGTCCCCTCAGCCAGTATCTCGGCAAACCCGTGTTCGTCGACGGCGAGCGCGGGATCCTGGGCTACACGACAGCCTCGGATTTCCTCGAGGACCGAAAAGGCAGAAAGAAGCTCTACGTCGACTGGGAATACCTGCGCGCCCAGTTCGATGAGGCGGGGTACCACGAATGCGACTACGACACGTTACTCGACCTACATTACCAGTGGGAGCTTGAGCTCGAAAGCTACCAGAACCTCGAAAGGGCTCTCCGAGAAGGCTCGCCCGGCGTTTCGGACAAGGAACTCCTCAAGGCCTTTGCCACCACCCTGCGCTACATTCCTCCGCGTGATCAGATGCGCGCCCTCCGTTTAAAGGACGTGCGGATTGAGGATTTCGTGTTCGAGCCGCAAATCCAGTACCGCGGCAACCAACTCGGCGTCGAGGTCCTGAAAATCCTCAAGACCCTCATGTTGTGCACCACCTGGTGTACCCACTGGCTGCACGAGATCATGGTGGTGAAGGCCAAGGAACGGGGGGAGACGGAAAACGACGTCATCCGCGACATTTTTCTCAAAAACCGCACCATGAGCCTCATGCGTGACTTTGAGGAGGAAGGCTTCCACGTGATGCGGGCCCCGGACTGCTTCCACCTGATTCTAGCCAGCAATTTCGAATACGGGCAGGACCTGGACAAGGTGGATATCGGCCCGGGGACGTTGAACTATGCAGAGAAGGAATTGCTGGCGAAGCGGTTCATGGCTTTTCTTCAGAACAACAATCCGGACCTTTATGGAAAGGTCCGCGTGGTCCAGGGGGAGCCTCCCCTGGGACAGGGACATGCACGGATCATCAGCATCGGCATTTCCGTGCCCCACGATGATTTCGAACTCTTGTCGCGCTACCTGAGGGCCTTTTTGGATCAATCGAAGGCGGACCGCCCGCGGGATCTCCTGGGGCGGGTGCCTGTCGGGGACTTCATCGAGCTCTACCAACTCGATCCTTTCTTCGCACCGTTCCCGCAATTCGAGATTTCCCTGGAACGAGTGGGCGCCGAGGCAACGGGGGATTGCCTGATTGCCTTCGGCCGATGTTCATTCGGGGAGTTTGACGGGACGGTCTACGGCAAGGAAGAATACGAAGCGTTGATGGCCGAGGTCGCCCGCTTCCAGGAGGATCTGGTGTCCCGGGGCAAACCGAGCTATGTTAGACCCTGGCATTTTGAAGTGGACCCCTATCGCCGTCACTCGGTGATCGCCGCCGCGGGCATACGACTTGACAGGAGCAGAATCGCCGAAGCCCTCCAAGACCTGAAAGCATACCTCAGCCAGAAGGGAGCCTGCCGACCATGATCCCCATCCGAGACGCCAACCCGTCTTTTGGAACCCCCATCGTCAATTACGCGATCATCGCGGCGTGCGTCCTCTCCTTCCTGTTCGAACTGAGCCTTGGCCGTCATCTCCAGGGCTACCTGATGCATTTCGGCCTGGTACCGGGTCTGGTCGTCGATCCACCGCCGGGCCTTGGACTTGGGTTCCGCCAGAGGTTCTTTCCCTTTTTCAGCTCCATGTTCCTGCATGGGGGCTGGTTGCACCTCATCGGCAACATGTGGATCCTGCACATTTTCGGCGACAATGTCGAAAGCTACCTGGGCCACGGACGGTATCTCGCCTTTTACCTGCTGAGCGGCCTCGCGGCGGGTCTCATCCACGTTGCCACCAACCTCGGCTCCATGGTGCCCACCATCGGGGCGAGCGGGGCCGTCGCAGGAGTGATGGGCGCTTATTTTATTCTCTACCCTCGGGCACGAATCCTCGCCTTCGTCCCGATCTTTTTCTTTTTCACCCTCATGGAGGTTCCCGCATACATTTTTCTGGGGTTCTGGTTTCTGCTGCAGTTCTTCAGCGGAACGCTCTCCCTGCTGGGCGGTTCGCAGGATTTCACCGGGATCGCATGGTGGGCGCACATCGGAGGCTTTGCGGGCGGCATTGCGCTGCTCAAGGTCTTTCCACCCGCTCGGCGATACCGGAGGGATTCCTTCGATTACTGGCGATGAACGCCCTTCTCCCCCGCTCCTCGGAAAGCTGACAGAGGCCCCCGAGGATCAGACCTTTCGTCGATAATACCACGCGTAGAGCCGCTCCTCGCGTACGCCAAGCAGGTGAAGGGCCAGGGTCGCGTGATTACGCAACGAGGCACGCAAGACGCCCAGGGACTGATATCGAACCGGAGAAGTCTCGGCGCATTCCTCCAGGATCGTCAGGTTACCGACCTTCCCGCAGGCCCGCGCCAGCTCGACATCTTCCATTAAGTAACGGCTTCGGTATCCTCCCACCCGTTCGAAAACCTCCCTCCTGCAGAAGAGCGCCTGGTCTCCATAAGGCAAACGAAACCACCGCGTGCGCACATTGGCCCACCCGGCGATGAGGTCAAGGCTTCTTGTGGAAGGCGAGAAGCGCAAACGAAAGCAACCGAGCGCCATTTCCGGCTCTCGGGTCGCCCGACGAACCAGGTATGGGAATTGGCCCGGCAGGCCCGTATCGTCATGAAGAAAAAGCAGGATGGAGCCCGAAGCCTGCAGCGCGCCGTAATTGAGTTGCAGCCCCCTCCCCTTCGGGGCACTCACGTATCGAACCCCCTCCTCCATCACCTCGGGGGGGCGCGTCTCGCCCGGGCCGAACCCACGCACCACGATGACCTCGTCCCCAGGCCATAGCCAGCCCCTCCACTCTCGAAGCCAAAATCGGAGCTCAGCGCCCCTTTGGAGGGTCGGCACGACAACGGAGAGGCGGGCTCGAGTCAGCGGATCCCCCTTCACCCAGACCAGATCCTCCGGCACGTCCACATCCCTCCGGCTGGGCAGGCACTCCACACGGTATCCCGCCGAACGAAACGCACCTGCGGTGCGTTCGAACACGGATGACGTCCCCCACTCGACGGGCTGAAACGGCCCCTGAACGAACCGACGGAGCCCCACCAGGTAGAAGCCGCCGTCATGGGCGGGGCCAAGCACTACGCGATCGTTCTCAAGACGGCGGAACGCCTGGTCCAGATCGGTCGGTTCTAGGTCCGCAAGGTCCGTTCCGATGAGCACCACCCGCTCCGCACCCCGCTCGAGCGCCCGACGCAGGGCGTTGCCCATCCGCTCCCCCAGGTGAGTGCCCTGCTGTTCCTCGACTTCCCAAGGACCGGGAAACTCCAAGTTGACTTGAGCCTGGGTTTTGAACGGCGTCACGCAGAGGCGGACGGAAACATCCGGCCACATTTTGGTGAAATCGTAAACGATTCCCAGTGTCCGGCGAAGGAGCAGGGTGTGGATCCGAAGGGCTTCCGGCTCCCCGAGCGCAGTGGCAAGACGCGTCTTGACCTTCCCGAGCTCGGGATAGCGGAAGAAAACGAGAAGGGCTCGTCCCGGTAGGCGCATCGGGTTCACGTCTCGGCTCAGTAGGCGAGGCTCCCGAGGGAACGCATGATGAGCGTGAATCCCATGGCCAGCATGCCCATCAGGCCCATGCCGCAGGAAAATCCCGCCAGGAGCACCGGCGCATATTGGCGCCAGGCCATGCCGTATTTCTTCATGAATACATAGCGGCCGAGAAATGCCCCCACCAACTCCAACAAAATTCCATGGGGCGTCGATTGCCCGAGGCCCCGAGTCACCCCGTAGACCAGGAGAATCGGAAGGTTGAGGGCGGAAAGCCCCCAATAGGTCAACACCCCGAGCCCCAAACCGATGGACATGTAATCGACTCGAAGCGCCTGAAAAAACGGGGAATCCCCCTCCAAAGTGGCGCTTTGCAGGAGAAGGGTGTTGAGCGCCTGCAGGTGCCACAGCTCCTGGGCGTAGGGATAGTGGGTGGACGGGATTGGAGCCAGTCTCCAGATATACTGTGAAAACAAGAGGCTTGCCACGAGAACGACCGGGATGACGAGGATCTCCGCCTTGATGATGGACCGAAAGCTGGTGCCGGTCAGTTCGATTTCACGCCACCGTTGCGTGGCCTTTCCATAGTTATGAATGGGAATGGGAGCGTACCAGATCCCGATCCCCGTGTACCCGAAAAACTTGGAGGCAGCGATGAAGCTCGCCTCCCGCACCATCGGCAGGTTCACAAACTGACCTGCGATGCCCTCCATCCGGGCGGACACATAGCTGATGACCGGCGTGTAGAGGAAGCCGTAGGCGACCAGAAAGATCCACGGGAAACCTGGAACCAGGTAGGAGCACAGGAAGACGTAGGCCAGGGTCGAGCCGACGTAGATGGCCAGAGCGATCCAGATGCTGAAATCCCCCCGGCCCGGAGGCGGTTGGAAGAGCACCCGCAGGCGCTCCCGGAGAGTTCCCGTCTGTTTCCGCCTGAAGCTGAAGAAAACGTGAAAGATCCCGACCGCGGCGATGGCGAGGCCGAGGCCAATGCCGAAGCTCATGTAAAAATCGAAGTTGTTGGCAAAAACGGTGTCTACCGTGCTCATCCCCTTGTGCCAGCGGTGCAGGATGCCATGGTGGTAAAGCACGGGGTTTATGAACAAGGTGATCAAGAAGCCGATGCCGCCGCCGATGACCGCCCAGAAGGGAAGCACCATCCCGATGAAGAGCAGTCCCAGGTCAAGTTGAATCCCCGTCGCCACGGCGGGCAGAAAATCCTCCGTGACGTGCGTGAGCTCGATCCATGGGATGGGAAACAGACGGATGGGTTCGGAGAGGATCACGCCCGAAGCCGCCGGCAAAAGTACATAAAGTGCCCCGAAGGCCAGTCCGATCATTCCTCCGATCGAAAACACACGCCATTTCCAGCTGGTTTCATCTCGCTGCGTCGATTCCGCCAGGGCCATGTTTCCAAGGGCCCCTACGGGGGCCATAGGGAACGGAAGCTTTTCCACATCCGATGTCAGCCGGTACAGGGCGTAGCCCAAACCGAAGTGGTCCACCGCCGAGATGATCTCGAAGCCGACCATGAGCAGAACCGGCACCAGCCAATCCCGATGGAAAAAGGTTCGCTCCGCCAGGGCTTCGGACCCCACCTGGGGAGCGACCCAGGTCGGGATGTGCTGCGCCAGCCCGAGCATCTGGGCGGCTTCGGACTGGACCAGGTACTGGTTCCAGAGCAAACCCGAAAACGGGAGCACACGTCTGAACTCCAGTC
>CAZGQL010000230.1:3806-5783 GCA_964527905.1 uncultured Syntrophobacteraceae bacterium | reverse complement strand
GATGCGGCCGATGACCCCCGGCAGGGGAAGATTGCGCAGGATCACTTCCATGGCCTCACGGTACTTACCCTGGGCGATGAGCGCCACGTAAGCGTGGGCGTTGACCATGTTGGGGCACGCGTTGGTGCAAGGGGACCGATCCAGCTTCTCGATGGCGTAAGCGCTCGGGATGGCTTGTGCGTAAGGCTTGTAGGTGGCCTTGCGCTCGGAAAGCCCGTGCTCGAAGGTGTTGACCAGGCTGACCGGACAGACCTTGGCGCAGTCGCCGCACGCCGTGCAGCGGTCCGTGAGGATGAAGCGAGGCTTTTGCCGAATGACAGCCTTAAAGTGACCCTGGCTTCCGGTGAGGCTTTCCAGACGGGCGTTGGTGAGCAGGTTGATGTTCAGGTGCCGGCCGACCTCGACCAGCTTGGGTGAGATGATTCACATGGCGCATTCATTGGTCGGAAAAGTCTTGTCGAGTTGGGCCATGCCGCCACCGATGGCGGGGCTTTTCTCGAGCAGATGCACATAGTAGCCGGAATTGGCCAAATCCAGGGCGGCCTGCATGCCCGCAATGCCGCCGCCGATGACGAGAGCCGAGCCGATGGGCTGTTTGCCGGCGAAATCCTGCGTGTTCATTTTTTCTCCTGCAACGGAATCATCTCCAACGCGAAGGCGCCGCGCCCGACGAGGGGTCACGCCCAACACCTCGCGCTGCGTCAATAAGTAGTTGAAATTCCAAGTATACGAGTTTATATAGTAAACCGTTTATGCTGAAATTTGTCAAGGAAAATGTGAATTTTCTCATTAGCCGCCACCTGCCCGACACGCGGTCGTGGCCCACAGGGAAAATCGTGGCCAAACCCACTTACGAAGAGCTCGAACAAAAAGTCAAGGAGCTCCAGCAAATCGTCAACATCAAGGTCTTCCCGAACGTCCTGCAGTTTTCGGCGAGCGATCTGCTCTATTTCCGATTGAACCGGGACTGGTCCTTCGACTTTTTCGACCAGGGGCTGACGATCCTAACCGGTTACGTCGACCGCGTCCTGCGGGACCGAGAGCTGTGCTGGCTTCACTTGGTGCATGAGGACGACCGGGCCCTGGTGCTCGAAGACCTCCAAAAGGCCCTGGAGGGGGACAAGTCCTTTTATTCGGTACACCGGATCGTCCAGGAGAGCGGACAGGTCCGTTGGGTCAAGGTGCGGGGCTCGGTGTTCTGCGACGATGCCGGGGAGTTTTCGTGTATCCAGGGCATCATGACTGATGTGACACGCGAAAAGCTGATCGAGGAAGCGCTCGAGTCCGAGTCGGAAATCTTCACTTGGGTGGCCAACAATCTGGAAGACGGCATTTATATCGTGTCAGACGACCACCGGATCCGGTTCATGAACCAAGCCCTGAAGAATCTCGTGGGCGATCAGGTGGGCGAGCTTTGCTACAAGGCTCTGTTTGGACGCGATACCGTGTGTCCCTGGTCCGTGATGCACCATATTCAACAGGCGAGTTGTGGTTTCCAGGACTACGTGCTCGAAAACCTCGGGCGGGTTTTCCAGGTCCGAAGCTATCCCATCAAAATGCGGGACGGTTCCATCGGAAAACTCGGCCAGCTGCGGGACATCACCGGCACGAAACGACTCCAGTACGAACTCAAGGAGTTCTCCCTTCGCGAGGAGGCCCTATCGTTCGCGGCGGACGTCGCCAACGTGGGGATCTTCATCGTTCAGAACTACCGGGGAGTCGAGGCGCGGTTTCGATACGCCAACGAGGCCTTTTGCCGGATCACCGGGTTCGAAATGGACGACCTGTTGGAGATGAGCCTCTCGGACATTTTCCCCGCCGGGAGTTACGAGAAAGCGATCGAGCTTCTCGAACGGAAAGACCATCCTCTGAACCGAACTTCCTCCTCGGAACTGAGCTTGACTCGCAAGCGGGGGGAGGCGGTGGTCGCGCTCTTCACGGTTTCGTCATCGCTCTACAAGGGGAAACCGGCTCTCA
>CAZGQL010000230.1:0-3796 GCA_964527905.1 uncultured Syntrophobacteraceae bacterium | reverse complement strand
CCTCCAGGACGTCACTGAAAGCCGGAAGGTGCAAGAGTCCCTTTACCTGTCCCAACGGTTGGCCAGCATCGGCAAGCTGGCCGCCGAAGTGGCCCATGAGATCAACAACCCGCTGACGAGCGTGCTGACCTTCACCAAACTCGCTGCGCGGATCCTCGAGGCCGATCAGGTCGAGCCCGCCCGGGTCCGGAGCCTGAGGGAGTACCTCGGGCACATGGAATCCGAGGCCAACCGGTGCGCCGGGATTGCCCGGAATTTGCTCGATTTCTCCAGGCAGGGAGACATCGAGGTCAGGGAAAACGACGTGCGAGAGATCATCGAAAAGACCCTCGATGTGCTGCGGCATCGGGCCGAGATGGCCGCCATTCAGATCGAGACGGTCTACGACCCGGACCTGCCTGAGCTCTTGTGTGACTACAAGCGCCTGCAGCAAGCGCTGATGAATATCCTTTGGAACGCCATCGAAGCGATGCCTCAGGGAGGTTTGCTCGAGGTCGCCGTCATGGCCTCCCCGGAGGCGAGGCAGGTACAGATCGACATTCGGGACACGGGCTCCGGGATTGCCGAAGCAAATCTGAATCGGATCTTCGAGCCCTTTTTCACGACGAAGGCGGAAAGCCGAGGCGTGGGGCTCGGGCTTTCGGTGGCCTACGGCATCATTCGGCAGCACGGGGGGACCATCAATGTCCACAGCCGACTTGGTGAGGGAACCCGGTTCAGCATCTGTCTTCCCGTCGACCGGAAGGCCGCCTGTGACCTTACAGGGGGGCGTCAGGCTGCGGGAGGTTTCGGGCAGGGATGAGCGGTGCCTGCTCGACGCCCTCGTTGAAGTCTTCGGAAATGCGCCCGGCTCAGGCGGGATGATCCCAAGCTTGGGGCGGGCGCGTGGACCTTCGGGCGGGAACCCGTTTCAGAGAAAGGAACCATGAGAGAGGACGCGAGGATCCTGATTGTTGACGATGAGCCCCTGATCCGGCTTTCACTCACGGAATGGCTCAAAGAGGAAAACTACTTCACGCACGCAGTGGAGGACGGGCCCGGCGCAGTCGAGGCGGTGCGGAGGGAGCCCTGGGACATCGTGCTACTGGACCTCAAGATGCCCGGCATGGACGGGGTCGAGGTGCTCCGGGAAATCAAGAAGATCGCCCCGCAGACGACGGTGATCATGATGACCGCCTACGCGTCGGTGGCCAGCTCGGTCCAGGCCATGAAGGAAGGAGCCTACGACTACATCGTCAAGCCGTTCGACGTGCAGGAGCTCACGCTGCTGCTCAAGCGGATCGTGGAGCACCAGCAGCTGGTGAGCGAAAACCTCCTGCTGCGCAAGCGCCTCGCCGAACAGTACGAATACGAGAACATCGTGGGCAAAAGCGCCCCCATGCAGCGCGTGTTCGAACTGATCGGGACCGTGGCGGAAACCAGCGCCACGGTCCTCATCACTGGGGAGACCGGGACGGGCAAGGAGCTTGTGGCCCGGGCGATCCACACGAACAGCCCGAGGCGCTACAGCCCCTTTATCGCCGTGAGTTGCAGCGCCCTTCCGGACACCCTCCTCGAAAGCGAGCTCTTCGGTTATGAAAAGGGGGCCTTCACGGGGGCCGACCGCACCAAAAAGGGGCGCTTCGAGCTGGCGCACTCGGGGACCCTGTTCCTGGATGAAATCGGCGACATCAGCATGAAGACCCAGGTGAAACTGCTTCGGGTACTCCAAGAGCGGAGCTTCAGACGGCTCGGCGGCAGCGAGCTCATCGAGGTCGATGTGCGGCTCATCTCCGCCACCAACCGGGACTTGATGAGGATGGTCGAGGAGGGGTCTTTCCGGAGCGATCTCTACTACCGGCTCAATGTGGTCAACATCCACCTGCCGCCCTTGAGGGAGCGGCGGGAGGATGTGCCGCTGCTCGTGGCTCATTTCATGACGAAGTATAATTTGGAGTTTAACAAGAAGTTCGAGCGGGTCCGGGAGGATGCCATGGCGATGATGCTCGACTACCAGTGGGCGGGCAATGTGCGCGAGCTGGAAAACGTCATCGAGCGGGCGGTGGTCATCGGGCAGGGCGTGGAGATCGGGCCCGAACTGTTGCCATTTTGTCGCACGGAAGCCCCTGCCGGTCCCGAGGCCCTGACCTTGGAGGAAGTGGAGCGGCGCCACATCGAGCACATGCTGACACGAGAGCAATGGAACATCGCCCGAACGGCTCGCATCCTCGGGATTGACCGGACGACACTCCATAAGAAAATCAAGAAATTCGACCTGCGAGACACCACGGTCAAGCGATGAAGTCCCACGAATATTCCATTGTGGTCGTCCCTTACGGAGGGGACATCGTGGAATACCTGGCCGACGTGGCCGAGTCGATCCGGGAGCAATTCGGGCTGCCCGTCCGGATCGAGGAGGATCGCGGGATTCCGGGATTCGCCCTCGACCCCGTGCGCCAGCAATACAATTCGAACACGATATTGAAAGAGTTGCTCGCCTCCTGCCCCCCGGAAGGCATCAAGATTCTCGGCGTGACGGGGGTCGACCTGTTCAGCCCTATCTTTTCCTATGTGTTTGGGGAGGCGCAGTTCAAGGGGCGGGGTGCGGTCGTCTCCTCCTATCGGCTGAGAGGAGACGGCCGGGGCTCCGACGCCTCCGGCTGTCCTCCCCTGGTGAGTCGCCTCGAGAAGGAGTGCCTCCACGAACTGGGCCACACCTTCGGTCTCAGGCACTGTTCGGACCCGGACTGCCTGATGCACTATTCGGTCGGGGTCGAATGCGCCGACCGCAAGTTCGCCTTCTTCTGCCCCGCCTGCCGCGACCTCATGCTGTGGCACCTTGCCACGGATCTATTCCTCAACCGAGGTTGACGCCATCAAGTCTCCGATCTCTCCTCCAGGTCCCCTCTTCGAAAGACCATCAATGTGTTGCATTTGGCCACATAGCGTGGTGTTTCGCATCATCGCGTGAAACGACTGTGATGTTAAGATGTTGCGAGATATTGAGTCATTGGGCAAGTGGTGTTTCACCACACCTCGATGGTGTCCCTCACGGGCGAGGAAGGGGTTTCAAGAAAGCAATAAAATAGTAATATTCAATAGTTATATGGCATATGGGGCGTCTGGCACGGAACCTGCTCTTAAGGCAGGCCGACCCCATGAGCAGGTGTAACATTCCAGAAACTGGATGAACCTTATGAGATGAGCGAAGAAGAGGGAGGATGGTCATGGAGAAGAAAGGCAGCGTGACGGGTTTCAAGGCGGTTCCGGAGGGCGAGGACAAGTGCATCTGGATGGAGGCCGGCGTCATCGACTTCAAGCTGTGCAACAACTACTACAACTGCCACACCTGTGCCTTTGACAAGGCCATGAAAGAGACGGCGGAAAAAAACGTCGTGGCCCGGGTGAAGGGGGTGGAGCCCACCGGCAAGAAGGCCAACATCATTCCGTGGCAGGAGCGAATGAAGCATCGGCAGGGACTGGAGCGCAAGTGTCGCCACACCCTGACGGGGCGAGCGCCGTTCCGGCTGTGCCCCTACGATTTTGAGTGCCACAGCTGCCAGTTCGACCAGATGCTCGAGGACGGCCTCGAGCTGCAGATCCCCTACCGTTTCGAGCGCATCCCCCATGTGGACGGCTACGGGTTGCCCGACAATCACTTCTTCCATCTGGGGCATGCCTGGGCGCGCGTGGAGCATGGCGGACGGATCCGGATCGGATTGGACGATTTCAGCATGAAGCTGTTCGGGCCGGTCGACAAGATCGATCTGCCCATGACGGGGGAAGAAATCAAGTTCAGCGAAGTGGGGCTGACGTT
>CAZGQL010000229.1:3392-5807 GCA_964527905.1 uncultured Syntrophobacteraceae bacterium | reverse complement strand
GGAAGGGGGATGCCATCTGGATGCCAACATGATCCAGATCGCCCTGGGCGCGCTGGACCTTGCCGATGTGGACCTGCTGGTCATCGAAAATGTCGGCAACCTGGTCTGTCCGGCCGAATTCAACCTCGGTGAGGACGTCAAGGTCACCATTCTGAGCGTCACGGAGGGCGATGACAAGCCCGTGAAATACCCCTTGATGTTCCAGCTTTCCTCCGCGCTCCTGGTGAACAAGATCGACCTGCTTCCCTATGTCGACTGCAGCCTGGAAGCCATTCGGAAACAGGTGCGACAGTTGAACGCCCAGCAGAGGATCTTCGAAATCTCTTGCCGGACAGGCGAGGGTCTGGACGCCTGGTTGGAATGGCTTACGACCCGGGTCCAGGAGAAGCAGCAGGGTCGGAGACCGGCCCGGGGCGAATGATCGTCCCGGAGGATCAGTGGAGCACCATGAGCACCGTGCCGAACCGGCGGGCCTCGGTCAAAGTCAAGGGGATCGTCCAAGGCGTCGGTTTCCGCCCGTTCGTCTTTCAGCTCGCCCGTCGCCACGCCCTTCAGGGCTGGGTACGCAATCAGTCGGACGGCGTGGAGATCGAGATCGCCGGACCGGCAAGGGCCGTCGGGCTGTTCCTCGACGAGCTCACTGCCCAGGCCCCTCCCCTCGCCCGCATTCACCAGATGGAGACAAAGGACCTCCCGTACAGCCCCCTCGAGCCTTTCCGGATCGTCCCCAGCCTCAGGCAACCGACGCGAACGACGCTCATTTCGCCCGACGTGACCCTATGCGACGACTGCCTGCGGGAACTCCTCGATCCGCTCGACCGTCGCTACCGCTATCCTTTCATCAACTGCACCAATTGTGGCCCACGTTACACGATCGTGAAGGACATCCCCTACGATCGCGAAAAGACCACCATGGCCTCCTTCCCCATGTGCCCGGCCTGCCGTAACGAATACGAAGACCCGGCGAACCGGAGGTTTCACGCCCAACCCAATGCATGCTGGGAATGCGGTCCGCAAGTCTGGCTGGAATCACCGGACGGCTTGCACCTCGACGACCGCGACGGGGCCGTTCGGAGCGCCGTCCTCCGACTGGGAGAGGGAAAGATCCTGGGCATCAAGGGATTGGGGGGTTTTCATCTGGCCGTGGATGCCTGCAACGAATCGGCGGTGGCCCGACTCAGGGAGCGAAAGATCCGGGAGGAAAAGCCCTTTGCGGTCATGTTTCCTTCCATGGCCTCCATCCGCAGGCACTGCCGCGTCGGGACCGCGGAGGAGGCGCTCCTGCGCGGCATCGAACGCCCCATCGTGATCCTGGACCGCTTGGAGAGGCCCCTCGAACATCCCATCACTCCAAGCGCCATCGCTCCAAGTGTCGCGCCTCGAAACCGCTGTCTCGGTGCCTTTCTGCCCTATACCCCGCTTCACGCGCTCCTCTTCGTGGATGCTCCGTACGAGGCGCTGGTGATGACCAGCGGCAATCAGTCGGACGAACCGATCGTCATGACCAACGAGGAGGCCAGGGAGCGACTTCGGGGCATCGCGGACGTATTTCTCCTGCACGACCGGGACATTTACATGCGCTGTGACGATTCCGTCGGCCGGGTCGTGGGCGGACGGCCACGTCTCCTGAGGCGGGCGCGGGGTTACGTGCCGGTTCCGGTTTTCCTGCAGGACGAGGCTCCGGCGGTCCTCGGTGTCGGCGCGGAGCTCAAGAGCACCGTTTGCCTTACCCGCGGCCATGAGGCGTTTTTGAGTCAACATATCGGGGACCTGGAAAACCTCGAGACGCTCCGTTCCTTCGAGCATACGATCACCCACCTTGGGCAGGTCCTCGAAATCCAGCCGCAATGCATTGTCCACGACCTGCATCCCGACTACCTGAGTACCCAGTGGGCGCTGCGTCAGGAGCACCTCCCCCGGCTCGCCGTTCAACACCACCACGCGCATATCGCGGCGGTGGTCGCCGAGCACACCGTGGAGGGCCCGGTTTTGGGCCTGGCCCTGGACGGCACGGGATATGGGACCGATGGCACGATATGGGGCGGGGAGCTGCTGTGGGTCGACGGACTGAGTTTCCGGCGCCTCGGGCATTTCCGCCATTTTCCCTTACCCGGGGGCAGTGCCGCCATCCGTGAGCCGTGGCGGATGGCCTACGGCAGCCTGTGGGTTTTGAGTGGAGGGCGGCCCGAGGAAGCCTTCCCAGATATCGTCGAAGGCTGGCCCGAAGCCAAGCGCAAGATCCTCGGTCAGTTGCTCGAACGTCGGGTCCATTCGCCGCTCACCTCCTCCTGCGGGCGGATCTTCGACGTCGTGGCCTCGTTGGTGGGCTTGCCGAGCAGCCGACGCACAAGTTATGAAGGTCAGGCAGCCATTGAGCTGGAACAGTCCGTTGAGCCGGCGCAGGATGGATACGGA
>CAZGQL010000229.1:0-3377 GCA_964527905.1 uncultured Syntrophobacteraceae bacterium | reverse complement strand
GCTGCATGACGAGGAGGACGGGATGGTTCTCGACCCGGCTCCCCTGTTCCTGGAAACGATCGCCGACCTGAGGCGGGGCGTCGGCCCGGGTCCCGTGGCGGCCAGGTTCCACAACGGGCTCGCTGGACTGCTGACGGCCGCCGCGCTGCGGGCCCGGGACCGGACGGGCGTCGATCGCATCGCCTTGAGCGGCGGCGTGTTCCAGAATCGCACCCTCTCCGAGCGTCTCGAGGGGGAGCTAGCCAGGAGGGGGTTCGAAGTGCTCACCCATCAACAAGTGCCCGCAAACGACGCGTGCATCGCCCTCGGCCAAGCCGGCCTCGGAAGACGATGGCTCCTGGAACGGGCCCGTAAAAACGGGTCTTTCACCTGACAACCCCCGGACGACACCCCCTGTTGAAACCGTCCACACCCTGGAGCAAGGCGTGAAGTACCTTGACGAATACCGAGATCCCGTGCTGGCTGGAGAGCTCCTGGCGGGGCTGCGGGCCCGCAAGGCCCCCGACCGACCTGCGAGGCTCATGGAAATCTGCGGGACACACACGGTCGCCATTTTTCGGGCCGGACTCCGCCAACTGCTGCCCCCCTGGATCCAGCTCATCAGCGGCCCCGGGTGTCCCGTGTGCGTGACCGCCAACGAGGACATCGACGTTCCCGGCGCGGCGCGAGCCCTGCGCTGGAACGCCGAAGCCAACGAGGACATCGACCGAGCCGTCTGGTTTGCCCGGCAGCCCAACGTCATCGTGACCACCTTCGGGGATCTCATGCGCGTACCCGGCTCCACGTCCTCCCTGAACCTCGAGCGAAGTCGGGGGGCCGATGTGCGGATCGTGTACGCCACGCTGGACGCCGTTCAAATCGCCCGTGACAATCCCCGTCACGAGGTCGTTTTCCTTGGAATCGGTTTCGAGACGACGGTTCCCACCGTTGCCGGAGCTCTCAAGATGGCCGCTGCGGAGGGGGTGGCGAACTTTTCCGTGTTCTCCGCTCACAAGCTCCTTCCACCCGCCATGAGGGCTCTGCTGGCTGCCCCGGATTTGCACATCGACGGATTCCTGTGCCCGGGGCACGTGAGCACGGTGATCGGCGCGGCCGCTTATGAAGAGGTGGTCTCACGCCACGGAATCCCCTGCGTGGTCACGGGCTTCGAGCCTCTGGATCTCTTGCAGGGCATCACGCTGCTCGTGGACCAACTGCAGCGTGGGGAGGCGGCGGTGGCCAACCAGTATCGCCGCGCCGTGGCCTGGGAAGGAAACGTGAAGGCGCGGGAGCTCATCGCCGAAGTGTTTGAGCCGGTGGACAGCACGTGGAGGGGGCTCGGATTGATCCCGGAAAGCGGCCTGGCTTTGCGGCCCGCATGGCGCGCGTTCGATGCAGCCGCACGGTTCGAGCTTCCCCTTATCGAGATCAAGGAGCATCCCGGATGCCGATGCGGCGAGGTGCTGCGCGGGGCCTTGACGCCTCCGGAATGCAAGCTCTTCCGGAGCGCCTGCAACCCCCAGAACCCCATGGGACCGTGCATGGTCTCCAGCGAGGGGACCTGCGGCGCCTACTACCGCTACCACGAAGCACCCGGCATCTGAAAACCGCCGCCTTCCGCCACCGACGGGAGCGTCGTGCAGGGAACGGCGTTCGCTTCTCCGGTGATGCGGCGGCGCTCACAAGGACATTCATGGAACCCAAGACCATTCAACTCGATCAAGGCAGCGGCGGCCGCGCAACCCACGAACTGGTTTCCGAGCTCTTTGTCAAGCACTTTCAAAATGATCTGCTCCTCGCCATGAATGACAGCGCCGTCTTTCACCTTTACGGCACCCGACTCGCCATGACGACCGACTCTTACGTGGTGGACCCCATCTTGTTTCCGGGCGGCGACATCGGCAGCCTCGCCGTTCACGGAACCGTGAACGACCTGGCCATGCTTGGGGCTCAGCCCCTTTACCTCACGGCGGGCTTCATTCTCGAGGAAGGTCTGGAACTCGAAACCCTCCACTATGTGGTCGCCTCCATGTCTCTCGCGGCGAAGCTGGCCGGCGTGCAGATTGTCGCCGGAGACACCAAGGTGGTTCCCAAGGGGAAGGCGGACCGGTTGTTCATCAACACGGCCGGCATCGGTGTGATCGCTCCGGGGGTGGACTTGAGCGGCTCCAATGCCCGACCGGGCGATGCCGTGATCGTCAGCGGCACCATCGGAGATCACGGGATGGCGGTGCTTTGCCGACGTGAGGGTCTGACCTTCGAAAACGAGATCCTCAGCGATTCTGCACCACTTCACGATCTGGTCGCGCGGATCCTGGAGGTTTGCCCGGGACTGCGCGTGCTGCGGGACCCCACGCGGGGCGGCTTGGCCACGACGCTCAATGAAATCGCCGTTCAGTCCCGCGTGGGCATCCGATTGTTCGAGGAAGCGATTCCGGTCCGACCCGATGTGGCCGGGGCGTGTGAAATGCTGGGTCTGGATCCCCTGTACGTCGCCAACGAGGGGAAGCTCGTCGCGATCCTTCCGGCCGATGCGGTTCAAACGGTCCTCGACTGTCTTCACGCGCATCCCCTGGGAGCCGACGCCGCCCAGATCGGAGAAGTGACCGAAGCGGACCCCGGGCGCGTATTTCTCCGGACCCGCATCGGGGGCCATCGACTGGTGGACATGCTTCGAGGTGAGCAGTTGCCAAGGATCTGCTGATCCAGATAAGGGAGTGCCATGTTCATCATCGATCCGGATAAACCGGGAGCCCATCATCTGATCTGCGCCGTCTGCGGCAACGAATTCCGACGATTGGGAAGGAACATGCAGGTATGCCCCGAATGCATTCGGGACCGGTGGGAGGACAGCGCCGAGCGGATCGAAGCGCTCCACGCCCTGTCGCGGAAGGGTTATCAGCTGCCTCTTGGTCCCCCAAGGAGTCCCCTGGGCGAGGCTTGCACCCTCTGCGTTCACCAGTGCCGAATGAATCCGGGGGAGAAGGGGTATTGCGGCGTTCGGGACGGGAGTCCGGAAAGTATTCTCGTCGACGGACACACGAGCGGCTACTTGTCCTGCTACTATGACCCCTTGCCCACCAACTGTGTGGCGGACTGGGTCTGCGCCGGAGGGACGGGAGCCGGCTATCCGGCCTTTGCGCACGACCGGGGTCCCGAAGCGGGATTCCTCAACCTGGCCGTCTTCTTTGAGGCCTGCAACTTCAACTGCCTGTACTGTCAAAACTGGGTGCACAAAGAAGCGCACCTCAGGCGGCGCCAGCGGACGTCCGTTTGGGACCTCGTGCAGGCCGTGGATGCTCAAACCAGCTGCATCTGCTTTTTCGGAGGCGATCCCGTGCCGCAGCTGCCCTATGCTTTGCGCGTGGCCGAACAGGCCCGCAAGGCGCGCCGGGGAG
>CAZGQL010000228.1:0-5978 GCA_964527905.1 uncultured Syntrophobacteraceae bacterium | reverse complement strand
AGGGGCCGTTCCGGTGGGTGGCGCTTTCGGGCGACCCAGCGGATATCGCCGTCACCGACCAGGTGCTCATGGACGCATTTCCCCACAAGGAGCGGATGATCCGCTGGCTCACCCTCGCCGGCGCTCGGGTGGCGCACATGGGGCTTCCCGCGCGGATCTGCTGGCTCGGTTACGGCGAGCGAGATGTGGCGGGAGGGCTGTTCAACGATTTGGTTCGCACAGGAAAGGTCAAAGCGCCGATTGTGATCGGTCGGGATCACCTGGATTGCGGGTCGGTCGCTTCCCCAAACCGCGAGTCCGAATCGATGCGGGACGGCTCCGATATCGTGGCCGACTGGGCCGTCCTAAACGCACTGGTCAACGTGGCGTCGGGGGCGAGTTGGGTTTCCTTTCATGACGGCGGAGGAGTGGGAATCGGCTACGCGCTCCACGCGGGCCAGGTCACCGTCGTGGACGGCACCGATGAGGCGGAGCTGCGAGCCATGACGGTGCTGCGCAACGACCCCGCGACGGGAATCCTGCGCCATGCGGATGCGGGCTACGAACAGGCCCTCCAGGTGGCCGCCGAACGGGGTGTGAAGATCCCCATGGCCTGGCAAGGCGGCCTCAAGGACACGGGGGAACGCTCATGATGAGAAAGCTGTTCCGGAACGCGACCCTTGTCACTCCGTTGGACCGGGGGCAGCCCCTCGCCGGGGACAGGCAGGGGGACGTCAGCCGCACTCCCAGAGGAGCCATCCACACGGTGGGCGGCGTGATCGCGGCCGTCGGACTCGAGCGGCGGGTGCTCACCTCGCTCTCGCCCCACGAGGTGGAGTGGGAGATCGATTGCGGCGGACGGTGCGTCATCCCCGGCTTTGTGGACGCGCACACTCACTTGTGTTTTACGGGGCGTCGGGAGGAGGAGTTCGAGCTGCGCCTGCGGGGTGCAGATTACCTGGAAATCCTGAAGCGCGGGGGCGGGATCCTTTCCTCGGTGCGAGCCGTGAGGGCGGCAACGGAGAGGGAACTTGAGGCGGCCACGCGCGAGCGGGCCCTCACGGCCCTGCGGCA
Source organism: uncultured Syntrophobacteraceae bacterium (assembly GCA_964527905.1). Classification (GTDB taxonomy): domain Bacteria; phylum Desulfobacterota; class Syntrophobacteria; order Syntrophobacterales; family Syntrophobacteraceae; genus CALBZH01. Next base: position 4,925 of record CAZGQL010000228.1, on the reverse strand, counting down.
TGGGACCACCACGATCGAAATCAAGAGCGGCTATGGGCTGGAGACCGAGGCAGAGTTGAAAATGCTTCGAGTGATCGAGAGGATCGGGCGAAAAACGCCGCTGACCGTCGTGCCCACCTTCATGGGCGCCCATGCCGTCCCCGAAGAGCTCCGGGAGACCTCGGATGAGTACGTCGATGAAATTGTGAATAAAATGATTCCGGCTGTCGCGCGGCAGGGATTTGCGCGGTATTGCGATGTCTTTTGTGAAGCAGGGGTCTTCTCGGTGGAGCAGAGCCGTCGGGTCCTGCGGGCCGCCCGTGAAGCGGGGCTTGGTCTCAAGATCCACGCGGATGAGGTCCATTCGCTGGGGGGCTCGGCTCTTGCCGCGGAGCTCCAGGTGACATCGGCCGAACATCTCCTCTGCGCCGACGAGGATTCCATCCGCGCCATGGCCGACTCGGGGGTGGTCGGCGTGTTGCTCCCTGCGACGGCTTTTCATTTGCGAAAGCCTTACGCGCCGGCCCGTCGCATGGTGGAGCTCGGGCTCCCGCTGGCCGTGGCGACGGACTGCAACCCCGGCACGAGTTACACCGAATCGATGCCGTTTGTGTTCGGGCTTGCCGTGTTGGGCATGGGACTTTCGGTCTCCGAAACCCTGGTGGCCTGCACCCTGAACGCGGCCCACGCCATCGGCATGGCCCACCGCGTGGGGAGCCTCGATGTCGGAAAACGTGCCGATCTGCTCGTGCTGGATGGAGACAGCCCCGCCATCCTGGCCTATCATTCGGGTGTGTGTCCCGTGATGAGCGTCTACAAGGCCGGCGAGCGCGTTTCCGGTCTCTGATACGGGAAACGCCGGGGAGGATACGAAAGGCTCCGCCTGCTGATATCCCAAGAATCGATCCCGGACGAGTGCTTTCGGCCGAGGTCCCGATGGATTTTGCGACCGTGGGTTCTCCCAACTGGAAACGCTTCAGACAGGTGAAGGTGTGTTGGCCGAGACCGTAACATTAGGGGTGGATGGGATGACCCTGGGCGATCTGGTGGCGATCGCCCGGGGCGGGGCTGGGGTCTCCTTGTCGGCCGAGTCCGAGGAACGGATCGTGCGGTCCCGGTTGCTGGTCGAGCGGTGGCTCGCCGAGGGGAAGATTGTCTACGGTGTGACCACCGGTTTCGGGGCCCTCAGCGAGGTCATCATCTCACCCAGGGATGCGGGCCGGCTCCAGCGCAACGTGCTCATGAGCCATGCCGCCGGGGTGGGACCGCCGCTCGATGCGGAAACCGTGCGGGCGGTCATGGCCCTGAGGGTGAAGGATCTGGCCCGGGGCAATTCCGGGATTCGGCTGGAAACGGTCCAGGGACTCATCGAATTGCTCAACCGCGGTGTTGTGCCGGTGGTGCCCGAAAAGGGATCCGTGGGCGCCAGCGGTGACCTGGCTCCACTCGCGCACCTCGGCCTGGTGCTCATCGGCATGGGGGAGGCCTTCCACCAAGGCAGACGGATGTCGGGGGCCGAGGCGCTGCGGGCGTGCGGACTCGAGCCGTTGACACTGGAAGCCGCGGAGGGGCTGGCTCTCGCCAATGGAACCCAGGTGACGACGGCCATTGGCGGGCTGGCGGTTTATGATGCGGCGCGGCTTTGCAGGACGGCGGACATCGCAGCGGCCATGAGCCTCGAGGTGCTCCTGGGAAGCCGAATCGAGCTCGATCCCAGGATACACGAGCTGAGGCCGCATCCGGGCCAGGCCGCCGCTGCGGACAACATGCGACGAATCATTCAAAACAGTGAGATCGTGTCCTCCCACAAGGACTGTGGGCGAATCCAGGATGCCTACACGCTCCGATGCTCGCCCCAGGTCCACGGCGCCAGCAAGGATGCCGTCGCCTATGTGAGCCGGGTGGTGGAAACGGAGATGAATTCGTCGACCAATAACCCATTGATCCTCGCGGATTCCGGGGAATTCCTGCTCGGAGGAAACTTCCACGGACAACCGGTCGGCCTCGCCCTCGATTTTCTCGCCATGGCGGTGGCCGAGTTGGCCAACATCTCGGAGAGGCGGATCGAGCGGCTGGTCAACCCGCAGCTGAGCGGCCTTCCCGCTTTCCTGGTGCGGGAAGGCGGCCTCAACTCGGGTTTCATGATCGCCCAGTATACCGCCGCGGCCCTAGTCTCCGAAAACAAGGTGCTTTCCCATCCCGCCAGCGTCGATTCCATTCCCACCTCGGCGAACAAGGAAGATCATGTCCCCATGAGCCCCATCGCCGCGCGCAAGGCTCGGGATGTGGTTCGAAACGCCGAGTACGTCATCGCGGTCGAGCTCCTGTGTGCCGCCCAAGCCCTGGACCTTTTCACCAACCTCAAGCCCGGCGAAGGAACCCTTGCGGCCTACCGGTTGATCCGCAGGGAGATCCCCCACCTGGAAGAAGACCGTGTGCTCTCGCGGGACATCCAGACAATGGTCGAGTTGATGAAAGGCGATGCGCTGCTGCGGGAGGTGGAGCAAGCCGTGGGGGCCCTGTTGTGAGGACCTTCGCCGTGCAGCTTGCCCAAGAGGCGGGTGCCCCGCTCCTCCGCCCAATCTTTGCCCGAGAACATCAGAAGGCGGCGGAGCGGACTGGAGACCGTCAGGCGGTCTCAATGGGCTCGTCGATTCCTTGGTACACTAATTCATGGGAAACCCGGGCCACGGACAGGGAGAATTCGGCCTGGAACCGTTCGGAGCCTGCATCGTTTTTGGACTTCGGCCGTTCGGAGCCTGTGGTGGCATTGGCATAGGGGTTGTTCTTGGACTGCGTCAGGTCGGATGCGTGGATGAGGTGGATGAGATTCAGAATGCCGCGCGGGAGCCGACCATCCTCAACGCCGCCAAGGTCTCTCAAGTCTTCTTCCCTGAGCTCCAGTCCGTCGATGGGCTTCCCCTGCGCGCTGAGCCCGACGACCCGGTCGAGCAGCTTTCGCGCGAAATCCAGGATCTCCTCGGTTTCGCCGTGGAGTTCGCCCAGCTGTAAAGACGTATGCTCGATCTCCATGCGAAAATTGAGCTCGAAAAGTTCCTGGCGCTCCTCTCCGGTTTCGGGATCGACCACGGCCATGGTGGCCCGGAAGGAGAGATCCATCTTGATGGATTGGGATTGGGCGTCGTAGAGGCCGTTGGAGGTCAGCATCCGCACCCGGTCGTCTTGGAACTGGAAGTTGAAGTTGAACCGCGTCTCTTCCTGGACGACGCCACTGCGGTTGAGGTCTAAACCGGTCGACTGGAGTGCCTTGAGAGCTTCGGAGAGTTCCAAGAGGTCCGGTGCGGCGGTACTTTTTTCCGACCCAGCGGTTCCTTCTTTCCTGGTGAGCTTGGGTAAACGGACCGTTTCGCCCATTTCCATGAGGCGACGCCCCAGGTCGCCGGCTCTGCGAAGATAGGAAAACAGGGAGTTGTCAAGAGGCGGAAGCATCGCTGACTCCTGGCGGAGGGCGCCTTGGGTTTCATTTCCAGACGCCCGGAGGTGGTTTGCACACACGAACCCTGCCTTGCACAAACGGGTCGAAGCCTCAACAGGGGGCCCATCGACTCGCTCAGGTTTTTCTCAATAAGCAATAAACAGGCCAGTCGTCAGCATCGAATCGGAGTGCTTCCGTTGCGGGTGCAATCGAAAACGGTATCGAGCCCATCATTGCTTCTTTGCGATCGGCTTAGCTGACTCGCTCCTTTGCGGTCGTCCATCGAATCGTGTTAGGATCGATTGGATGGGAGGGAGGTCAAACGATGATCGACGAGACGACGGACAACAGTCGACTGAGGGCCGAGCACCAGATCTACGCGGATCTGGCTCGGACCTTGACCGGGACCCTGGACTTGTCGGAGGTCCTGGAGACCATCATGAACAAGGTCCGGGAACTCCTGAGGCCTGAAAACTGGTCCCTGATGCTGGTGGAAGACGACGGAGAGCACCTCGTCTTCGAAATCGCCGTGGGGGTGAGCGGGGCCGTCCTGAAAGGAAGCCGGCTGAGGGTCGGGGAAGGGATAGCGGGTTGGGTCGCCCAGACCGGGCAAAGTCTCCTGGTGCCCGACGTACAGGCGGACGAGCGGTTCTGCGGGCGATTCGATTCCCTGTGCGATTTCACCACCCGGTCAGTGATCTGCGTGCCCATGAAAAACCGCGGCCGAGTGCTGGGCGTGATCGAGCTGGTCAACCGGATCGAACAGACCGCCTTCACCGACCGAGACATGAGGGCGCTCGAAACCCTGGCCGAATACGCGGCCATCGCCATCCAAAACGCAGCCATGTTCCGGCGGATTCAACGACTGGTGATCACGGACGAGCACACTTCGCTCTTCAATGCCCGTCACCTCTACGACGTTCTCGACCGGGAGCTGGCTGCGGCGGACCGTGCCGGGTCGGAGGTGTCCATGATCTTCCTGGATCTGGATCGTTTCAAGCAGGTCAATGACGTCCACGGGCACCTGCGCGGGAGCAAAGTGCTTCGCGAGGTGGGTCATCTGATCCAGGCCATGACCACAGACACCGTGGTGCCGTTTCGCTACGGCGGAGACGAGTTCATCGTGGTGCTGATCGGTCGGGGAAAAGCGGATGCGGTCCGTTTCGCCCGGGAGCTGAGGGAGCGCGTCAACGGATTTGCCTTCCTCGCGGACGAGGGTCTCAACCTGCACCTGACCGCGTCCTTCGGGGTGGCGTCCTACCCCTCGGATGCCCAGGATGCCATCGGCCTGCTCGGGCTGGCCGACGTGGCGATGTATCGGGTCAAGGAAACCAGTCGCGACGGCATCGCGACCGCCGGTTCCGAGGAAGCCTGACGGGCTTTTTGGGATGGAGCGCTTTCGCCGTCACCCACCGGGGGAAACCGTTCTATCCCGCGGTTCAGAGCGGGACGACTTCCGGCCTCGTGAAGGCGGTCACGGAATCCGCCTTGGTCCAGAGTCCGACGTAAC
>CAZGQL010000227.1:1132-6143 GCA_964527905.1 uncultured Syntrophobacteraceae bacterium | reverse complement strand
GATCCACTGCCCCGATTTCGCCATCAGCGTCCGCCAGACCAAATCCCCGAAGATAGTCGCCGAAGAGGAATGACAGGAAGGAGACCTAGGTCGTGAGCCCGAAAAAAACCCCAGGACGTCCGCTTCTTCTGCAGGGGAACGAGGCCATTGTGGAGGGGGCGCTTGCGGCGGGATGCACGTTCTTCGCCGGCTACCCCATCACGCCCGCCACCATGTCGTACCGCCTTCCGGCGGTCGGGGGCACCTTCATCCAGATGGAGGACGGAATCGCGAGTATGGGGGCGGTCATCGGCGCCTCGCTGGCCGGAGCCAAGTCCATGACGGCCACGAGCGGGCCAGGCTTTTCGCTGATGCAGGAAAATCTCGGGTTCGCCTGCGTGGCCGAGGTGCCCTGCGTCATCGTCGATGTCATGCGCGGGGGGCCTAGCACGGGGCTGCCGACGAGCCCCAGCCAGGGAGACGTCATGCAGGCCCGGTGGGGGACTCACGGGGATCATCCCATCATCGTGCTGGCCGTCTCCACCACCCGCGACTGCTTTGACATCACGGTCAAGGCCTTCAACCTGTCGGAAAAATACCGGACCCCGGTCATCATCCTCGCAGACGAGGTGGTGGCCCACACGCGGGAGCTCATCCGCCTGCCGCACCGGGAGGAGATCGAGATCGTGGACCGGATTCGGCCCAACATGCCTCCCGAATGGTACATTCCGTATGAAAACAACAGCCGCGGCGTCCCGCCCATGGGGATCTTCGGGGACGGATACCGCTACCACGTGACGGGCCTGGTCCATGACGTGCGCGGTTTTCCAACCCAGCGGCAGGATGAAATCGTTCCCTTCCTCAACCGCCTGTTTCGCAAAATCAATCAGCACTTCTACGACATCCAGATGGTGGAGGAGGAGAGCATGGAGGATGCCGAGGTGGCGGTGGTCGCTTACGGCTCGGTGGCCCGTTCGGCGCGCCGTGCCGTGCGGGAAGCCCGGCAACGGGGCGTGCGCGCTGGACTGCTGCAGCTCATCACCCTCTGGCCTTTCCCCCGGCAGATCCTGACGCCGCACCTGCGGCGGGCGCGGGCCGTGCTGGTCCCGGAGCTCAACATGGGCCAGGTCTCCCGGGAAGTGAAACGGATCAACCAAGGCATGACCCGGGTGGAGACGCTCAACCGCATCGACGGGGGGCTCATCACGCCGGAGGAAATCCTGAACTTACTCATGAAGCTCTAACCCAGGACAATCCCCATCGGGGACAGGCAGGGACAGCATGGCGGATGTGACCAAGCTCATTCACAAGTATCTGCGGCACGACAAAAAGTTTCCCCACGTCTGGTGCCCGGGCTGCGGCAACGGCATCGTCCTGGGGGCGCTCATCCGTGCCATCGACCGCATCGGTTTTGAAAAGGACGACATCGTCCTGGTTTCGGGAATCGGCTGTTCGGGGCGGCTTCCCGTATACGTTGATTTCAACACGCTGCACACCACCCACGGCCGGGCCCTCACGTTCGCCACGGGGGTGAAGCTCGCCAACCCGAGGCTCCAGGTCATCGTGATCATGGGGGACGGAGACGCCACGGCGATCGGCGGAAACCACTTCATCCACGCGGCCCGCCGCAATCTGAACCTGACGGCCCTGATCCTCAACAACAGCATCTATGGGATGACCGGAGGTCAGTACTCGCCCACGACCCCCTATGGAGCCAAGGCGACCACGGCCCTCTACGGTCACATCGAGCACGCCTTTTCCATCGCCGAACTGGCGGTCACGGCGGGGGCCGGCTTCGTGGCGCGGGGCACCGTGTACCATGCGACGATGCTCGATGAGCTCATTGAAAAGGCCATCCTCAAGCGGGGGTTCGCTGTCGTGGAGACCATCACCCACTGCCACACCCAGTACGGCCGCAGGAATCGGCAGGGGGGGGCGGTCGAAATGCTCCGGTGGCAGAAGGAGCACGCCGTTCGGCTGGAAAAGGCGAAAACGATGACGGAGGCCGAGCTTGAAGGCAAGTTCACGATCGGCGTGCTCGAAGACCGCGATCTGCCCAACTATACCCAGGAATACCGGCGAATCCGCGAGTTGGCTCGCACGGCGGGCAAGTGAGGGGCGAGGAGAACGACGATGGCGCAACGTTACGAAGTTCGATTGAGCGGCTCTGGGGGCCAGGGGCTGATCATCGCGGGAATCATTCTCGCGGAGGCCGCCGGGATCCATGACGGGAAGCATGTGTGCCAGACGCAGAGCTACGGTCCCGAGGCCCGGGGCGGGGCGAGCAAGGCCGAGGTGGTGATCAGCGACGAGGAAATCGACTACCCCAAGGCCATCAAGCCGGACCTGCTGCTGGCCATGAACCAGAGCTCCTGCGACCTCTTCTTTTTCGATCTCAAGCCGACGGGGACCCTGGTGGTCGATTCGACGTTCGTCAAGCAGCTCCCGACGACCCGGGCCGTGGCCATCCCCTTCACCCAGATCGCGCGCACGGAGCTCAAGAAGGAAATGGTGGCCAACATCATCGCCCTTGGGTGTCTAGCCCGCCTGACGGGGATCGTGTCGCTCGGGAGCCTCGAGGCGGCTGTGCTCGCTCGAGTGCCGCGTGGTACGGAGGAGCTTAACCGGAAGGCGCTCGAGCTTGGGATCGAAGCGGCCCGGCGCTATCTGGACGAACAGGAGGAACTCGGCCAGGGGCACGAGGGCGATCTTGGGGAGTGAGGCCGGTTTACGGTCGCACGCATCCGCCGGTCGCGGGACACATTCGGCTTTCCATCCCGGACCGTTCGGTGTATAGGCACCTTGGCGTCGGGAGGACGCGGGAGAAACGATTGGACCTCCGGCGGAGCGGATCCGGCGCGTTGCATATCATATGGACCGGTCAGCCACCGCCACAACCCCGTGGAGGGGGAAGGGAAGGGGGCTTCTGCGAAGCAACTTTGAGAACGCACCAGTGCGGATCGATCGGGGAGCATGGAGCAGTTTTTCCAACAGTTGACCAACGGGCTGGCGGTAGGAGGGATCTACGCCCTGATCGCCCTGGGCTATACCATGGTCTACGGGGTGCTCAAGCTGATCAACTTCGCCCACAGCGATCTATTCACCCTCGGGGCCTACCTCGGCCTGACCCTCCTCACGTCGCTGGGACTCATGGGGCACGTAGGACCCCTGTTGGGTACGCTGATCCTGGCGGCCATGGTCATGGGGCTCGTGGGCGCAGTCGGGGCGCTACTGGACCGGGTAGCTTACCGACCCCTCAGGGAATCGCCGCGGCTCTCGGCCGTGGTATCGGCCCTGGGGGCGGCGATTTTCCTGCAAAACAGCGTGATGCTGATCTACGGGGCCCGTTTTCAGGTCTATCCCCAGAACATTTTGCCCACCGTGACGCTCCATGTCTTCGGGCTTCCCATCCCCCTGGTACGCATCCTGATTCTGGGGGCATCGCTGGTCATGATGGTGGCCCTTTACGTGTTCATCCAGAAGACGAAGGTGGGAACGGCGATCCGGGCGGCGGCCATCGACCAGGGGGCCGCGCGGCTCATGGGGATCAACGTCAACCGCGTGATCCTGCTGGTCTTCGTCGTCGGCCCCGCCCTTGGGGGCGTTGCGGGGCTCATGGTGGGGCTTTACTACGGCCAGATCAATTTCACCATGGGTTGGGGTTACGGGCTCAAGGCTTTCACCGCGGCGATCCTGGGCGGGATCGGTAACATCCCCGGAGCCATGCTGGGCGGCTTGCTGCTCGGGGTGATCGAAGCCATGGGGGCGGCCTACCTGTCCCTGGCCTACAAGGATGCGATTGCCTTTGTGGTCTTGATTCTGATCCTCATCGTGCGCCCCACGGGACTTCTGGGGGAGCGGGTGGCGGAGAAGGTATGACGGGCCGAACGAGAGGAATCGCGGCCGGGGTCGTGGGCCTCATCGCGGTGTTGCCGCTGGGGCTGAACCCGTATTGGATCGACGTATTGAACAACGTCGCCCTCTATTCCCTGCTCGCCCTGAGTCTCAATCTGATCGTCGGGCACACGGGGCTCTTCAACTTGGGGCACGCCGCCTTCTACGCGGTGGGCGCCTACACGGCCGGCATCCTCAACACCCAATACCAGGTTCCGATCCTCTGGACCCTGCCCCTGTGCGGGTTGACGGCGGGGCTATTCGCCCTCCTGGTGGCCCGCCCCATCATCCACCTGCGGGGGGACTATCTGTGCATCGTGACCATCGGAGTCGGAGAGATCCTCAGAATCGCTCTGGTCAACGATGTGTTTGGGATCACCGGCGGATCCAACGGCATCTCGGGGATCGCGCGCCCCGTCCTGTTCGGTGTGACGATTCGGACGCCGATTCAGTTCTACTACCTGCTGTGGGCGTTCACCGGCGTCACGGTCTTCCTGTTTCACCTCCTGGAGTATTCCCGGTTTGGGCGGGCGCTCAACTACCTGCGCGAGGATGAGGTGGCCGCCGAGGGCAGCGGGATCAATACGGCCCATTACAAGCTGGCGGTTTTTGTGCTTGGGGCGTCGTGGGCAGGCATGGTGGGGACCCTCTATGCTTCCAAAATGATGCTGATCGCTCCGGAATCCTTCAGTTTTTGGGAATCCGTCCTCATGTTCGCCATCGTCATCCTCGGGGGTTCGGGGAGCATTCCCGGCATGATCCTCGGGGCGTTTCTGGTGGTGGGGCTGCCGGAGTTGTTTCGGGAATTCGCCAACGCACGCATGCTGGTCTTCGGGGCGGCCATGGTCGTCATGATGATCTTCCGAACCCAGGGACTGCTGCCAGCCAGACCCCGCTCTTACGATCTCCCGGCCGAAGGGCTCCCGGAGGGGCACCCGTGAGCCTGCTCCATCTCGATCACGTGACGAAGCATTTCGGGGGTCTCACGGCGGTGAATCAGGTTTCGTTCGACGTCACCGAGGGAAGCATCGTGGGCCTGATCGGTCCCAACGGAGCGGGGAAAACGACCGTGTTCAACCTGATCACCGGGATCTATCGGCCGGATTCCGGCGGGATTCGTTTCCGGGATGCGTCCATC
>CAZGQL010000227.1:0-1110 GCA_964527905.1 uncultured Syntrophobacteraceae bacterium | reverse complement strand
CGTGGGGATGCCGACGCACCGGATCGTCTCCATGGGGATCGCCCGTACCTTCCAGACCATCCGCCTGTTCCAGAATCTCTCCGTGCTCGAAAACGCGCTCGCGGGTTGCCACTGCCAGATGAAGGCGGGCGTGCTTGCATCGCTTGTTCACACACCTTCCCAGCGGCGGGAGGAAGCCGAGGCCCGGAGGCGCGCGCTTGAGGCTCTGGAATTCGTCGGGCTGCACCGACAAGCGATGCGGATTTCCAAGAACCTCTCCTATGGAAATCAACGTCTGCTCGAGATCGCCCGGGCCCTCACGACTGGTCCGCGTCTGCTCATCCTGGATGAACCGGCAGGTGGGATGAACGAGCAGGAGACGAACCAGCTCGTGACACTGATTCGCAGGATTCGGGACCAGGGGATCACGGTACTCCTCATCGAGCACGACATGAGCCTCGTGATGCGCGTGTGTGAGAAGATCGTGGTGGTGGAATACGGGTCGAAGATCGCGGAAGGATCTCCGGAGGCCGTCCGGTCGGATCCTCGCGTGATCGAGGCGTACCTTGGAACAGAAAGTGATTGGTAGGCCATGACGGGCGGAATGCTGCTGCTGGATGTGACCGACCTGCACGTGAAGTACGGCCATATCGAGGTGCTCCACGGGATTGATCTGAAGGTCCACGAAGGGGAGATCGTCGCGATCCTGGGGGCCAACGGGGCCGGCAAGTCGACGACCCTCATGACCATCAGCGGGCTGGTGAAGCCTTCGAGGGGGACGATTCGACTCGGGACCACGCCGCTCCATCAATTGCAGGGCCATGACGTGGTGCGACATGGGATTGCCCAGGTGCCCGAGGGACGTCGGATGTTCGGGACACTGACCGTCCAGGAGAACATGAATCTGGGCGCATTCACCTGCAGCGACCCAGTTAAGATCGCCAGGACCCAGGAATGGATCTACACGCTGTTTCCCATCCTCGCCGAGCGGCGTCAGCAGCTGGCGGGGACGCTGAGCGGGGGCGAGCAGCAGATGCTGGCCATCGGGCGTGCCCTCATGAGCCAGCCGAAAATCCTCCTGCTGGACGAGCCCAGTCTCGGCCTGGCCCCCCTCCTGGTGAAGGCCATCTT
>CAZGQL010000226.1:577-6181 GCA_964527905.1 uncultured Syntrophobacteraceae bacterium | reverse complement strand
CGACACCTCCAGGAGTTCCCGCGCCGAAAGCGGCGGCAGCAATCCCGGCCGGCGCTGGGCGAGCATCGACTTGCCTGAGCCCGGCGGCCCGCAGAAGAGAAGGTTATGCCCGCCCGCCGCTGCAATCTCGAGCACGCGCTTGAGACCCTTCACATCCAAAAAAGGCTCCCCACCGCCGATGTGGATGGAGCGGCATCCGAGCCTGAGGATAGCGTTTAGATTGGCCCGGGTCGTGTTCTCATCGATGAAGGCGCGCGGCCGGCCGGGACTGCAGCGATAAAGACAGTGGCGGCAACGGGAAGTGCAGTGGTAGTTGGTGATAAGACCTCCGGACCGGAGACGTTCGATGGAAAAGGGGCGGCGGGTGCCGTGCATTCTGACTCCTCGTTGGCGGGGCAGGACGCCCCTATCCATGTTCGAAGGTCAATTCGTTTCTGTGTTGACGGAACGGGGTCCCCTGGTGGAATCTCACGCACCAGTCCGCGTAGCCGACGACGGCGATCATAACCCGTTTTCTCCGGAGCTTCGAGATCTCTGCTGAGGTGACCACGGGGCCAGGACGCGGATGGATCCGAAAAGGAGCCGGAGCGAGTGTAGCAGGGGATTCGGCTTGAAGTCTCGGGAGGAGTGCTCGTTGAGTGGCCACCGGGTCCGCCCGTCTCCCGAGCACCTCCCGGCTCGAGTGCATGCGTACACGTGGAGTCGCCATGACCCGTTCGATCGTCCTCGGCATTCTGGCAGCCGCCTTCTTCAGCAGCACGTTTGTCCTGAACCGGGCCATGAGCCTCGAAGGCGGGCACTGGGTGTGGACCGCAAGCCTGCGATTTGGGTACATGCTGGTGCTCCTGATCGTGTGGATTTTGCTCCTGCGGGGCGGCGGGCGGCTTGTTGAAATCAGGGAGGTGTTCCTGCGGCACTGGCGGTTTTGGACAGTGGCCGGAGGAATCGGGTTCGGGGTTTTTTATTCGTTGCTCTGTTTCGCGGCCTCCCATGCGGCGGGGTGGGTGATCGCCACCACATGGCAGACCACGATCCTCGCCACCCCCGTCGTGCTCCTCGGTTTCGGCAGAAAGGTTCCAGCCCGGGGGCTGCTCTTGACGGCTCTCATCTTCATGGGGATCCTGCTTGTGAACCTCGAGCATGCGTCTTCGGCGCCGGTTCGGGACGTGATGCTTTCCGCGTTGCCGGTGCTGGTGGCGGCCTTCGCCTACCCCATCGGCAATCAGATGGTCTGGGAGGCCAAGGAAGGCGGCAATCGGCTGATTCCGGACATTCAGCATCCGATAATGGATGACGGTTTCGCCCGCGTGCTGCTGATGACCCTCGGATCGATCCCCTACTGGCTGGTGCTGCTCATCCTGGTTTCCCCGCCACCGCCGTCATCGGGGCAGTACCTCAACACCGCGATGGTGGCCCTGTTTTCGGGCGTCATTGCGACCACCCTTTTCCTCCATGCCAGGCACCGGTGCAGCCGCCCCTACGAGCTCGCCGCCGTCGACGCGACCCAGTCCATGGAAGTGGTGTTCTCGCTCATCGGCGAAATCGTGTTCCTCCATGGCGCTTTCCCCACTCCGGTCGGAGCGGTCGGGATCTTCCTCACCATCGCCGGACTGACGGCCTACGCGCGGTTGCAGTCCGATCCATGACGAAGCCGAGCCTGCTCTCCTGCGGGGCGAGGGAGGGAAAGAGAGTGCCCCTGAGCGGCCACAGGGAGAGGATTCTCTCCACCCAGCAGTTGCCTTTGTCACTCCAGATCCCAAGGCGTCGTTTTCACCAAATCAGCCCGACAACAAGAAACACCCAGCTCTTGAAGGGGCCGCTGTGCGAGACCGTCGACGGCCCTGATCCGATGAGCGAGGCATGTCTGTCTGAGGTTCACCCGGTCCTTGCCTACCCCGTCGCCATCACGGATCAGGATGCCGTTTGACCGGATCGGCATCCAGGCGGGCCCAATGCCGCGACAGTCCGGGGCAGATCGGTTCCAGATCCTTTGGATAATGCGGACGGACACCAACCGTCAGTTGCACGGGTTCGCTCATGGGAGCCCCCCTTGTCCCGTCAGGCATCCCTTCCTTGAACCTGGTCTCCCCCTTCCAGCCGATCGAATCTCCTTTGTAAGCCCGGGCCCGGGCTTCATTCTTCGAGTCCAAACTGCGTGCGGTACAGCGAAGCAAAGAATCCTCCTTGGCTCACCAACTCAGCGAAGCTGCCCTGCTCGACGATCTCCCCGGATCGCATCACCACGATCGTGTCCGCTTCTCTGACGGTGGAAAGTCGGTGAGCGATGATGAACGCCGTGCGGCCCACCATGAGTTGGTTCAGCCCTTCCATGATGGCGGCTTCGGTTTCAGCATCCACAGACGACGTGGGCTCATCGAGGATGAGTATCGGGGCGTCCCGCAGGATGGCACGGGCTATGGTGATGCGCTGTCTTTCCCCCTCGGACAGGGTGGCTCCCTGCTCACCCACCAGGGTATCGTAGCCCTTCGCAAGCTTCATGATGGACTCGTGAATCCGGGCCATTCGCGCGGCGGAAACAATCTCCTCATCGCTCGCTCCGGGGCGGCCGTAGGCGATATTTTCCTTGACACTGATGGGGAAAACGAGAGGCGGTTGCAACACCATGGAAATCTGCTTTCGGAGGGACTTGAGCTCGTAGTCACGGACATCGATCCCATCGATGAGGACCCGGCCCTCGACGGGATCGTAGAAACGGGGAAGGAGGCTCACCAGGGTGGACTTTCCAACTCCCGTGGGACCCACGATGGCTACTTTCCGTCCAGGCTGAACGTGAAGGGAAATCCGCTTGAGAACAGGCTCATCCGCAACATACTGAAAGGAGACGTGCTCCAGGATGATCTCGCCTCTGGCCCCCTCGGCCGGAAAGACTCGGCTGCCATCCGCTACGTCCCTTTCGACGTTGAGAATGTCGAGGACGCGCTGGACCCCAACCTTGGCAGCCTGAATCCCTCCCCATGTCTGGCTGAGTGTGTTGATCGGGGCGTAGAGCGAGGCCAGGTAGGTGGTGAAAACGACGATTTCCCCCACGCTGAGGCTTCCGGCGAGGACGTGCTTGATGGAAATGTAAATGACGAGGGCCGTGCCGAGAGCCATGACCCCATTGACGACCCCTGAATAGACGTTTTCGAGCGTAAACAGGCGCAGGCTGGCACCGAGGCTCTCGACACTGGCCCTCATGAACTTCCTGTGCTCTTCTTCCTCTTTCGTGAAGGCCTGAACCAGTCGGATGGCGGACATGCCCCGCTGCACCACGGAAAAAACCTCACTTTCCCGTTCCCTGAAATGTGTCGCGGCTTCAACGATCTTTCTGCTCATGAGCGAGATGGTGAGCACCAGGGCGGGGCAGACAGCCAGGGCCAGCAACGTCAGCACCCAGTCCATTCTCATCATGACGACGAACATCATCGCCAGGAAAGCGGTTGCGGTCACAACGGGAAAAACGCCGTTCATGGTGATGGCCTGAATGGAATACGTGTCCGAGGTGACGCGGTAGATGAGGTCCCCCACTTGACTGCGGCTGTGAAATGCAAGCGAGAGGCGTTGAAGGTGGTGGTACAGATCGCTCCGCAGATCGTTGACCATTCGCTGGCCGATCCTGATGGTCGTATAATTGTTGAGAATGTTTAGTCCACCAAGAAAAAGGTAGATCAGCACGAGGCCGACGCAGGAGAGAAGAAGAATCATCTCCCTGTCGTAAGAGGCCGTAAAGGCCCAGGGAAGAGGCTTTCCTGCCACGACGTTGTCAATGGCAACCTTGAGGGGCCACGGTTTGAGGATCTCACAAGCGCTGATCAGGAATACCTGAACCAGGGCGATGGTGAACGGGACACGGTAGGGCCATAGGTATCGAAGAATTTGTCGCCTCATTTTTTGTGCGCTCCCCAATCGGAATTCCAGAAACGGCTGGCAGCCCTTTGATCAATCCTCTTGAGCCATATCAACGAGTTCCATGATGTTTGTCTCCATTCCAAGACGAGAACGGAGCACGGCCCTCCCGATCCATGAGCGATTGATGGATGAAAACCCCCAACACTTCAAGACCCTTGTCGTCATGCGGACGGTTTCGGGTGCCAAGATCCCGAGGAAGGAACCTCAGGAAGCGGGGGAAGTCATGGTGGATGAGGGATCCTCGATCCAGGGAAAGCGATGCCTTCGGCATCGGTTCCTGTGGGCGGGAGCGTGCCCACCGTTTCGAATCCTCACCGAAAGCTGTCTGCGGAGGAGTCGGTGTGGCTTCCCTCGTTTCCTCCCTTGACAATCCTAATTAGAATGATTCCAATTATGACATGGCCGCAAAGGAGCTCTCTTGGAGCCACTACAAAAAAGAGAAGCGATGGAGCAGGCCCTGCGGTCGGCAGGGCACCGCATCACCAACCAGAGGAGAGCCATCCTGGACTACCTGGTCTCAACTCCCGAACACCCAAGCGCGTACAAGATTTTTGAGGAAGTCAGGAAAGTTCAGCCCGGCTTGAGTCTAGCGACGGTATACAACACCTTGCAGGTTCTGACAATGAAGGGCCTCATCAAAATGCTGACCTTCAGGGAGGACAATCGATACGAGGCCAACCTGTCCTTTCACATCAATCTCATTTGCACCTCCTGCGGCAAGATTCAGGACTTCGAGGCCGGCACGATCATGTCTCCGGAGGAAATCCGCGAGAAGGTTGGATTCGAGGTGATGACCTATCGGATGGAATACGAGGGACTCTGCGCGCAGTGCCAAGCCGGGACTTAGCAGACCAGGGACGACCAGAAGCGCCCCGGCGGGGGCTTGAGATTGCGGCAAGAACCTCGGGGATGGTGAATCCATGCAGGTTTCGGGAGCGTCTCGCGTCTGGGTTGGCGGTCCGACATGAGGACTGCATGGCGTTCCGTGCGGGAGCAAAGGCATCAGAGCCTCTGATGCTGTTCCACAAATCACACAAGGAGAAGGAGTGAATCGCATGAGCGAGAAGAACAAGGGCCCGGTCATTGGATCCACCGTCCGCGGCGGCACCTCGAATCGGGATTGGTGGCCGAACCAGCTGAACCTCAGGATTCTCCATCAGCACTCACACAAGAGCAACCCGATGGGTGAGTCCTTCAACTACCGCGAGGAATTCAAGAAGCTCGACTATCAGGCGCTGAAGAAGGACCTTTATGCATTGATGACCGATTCGCAGGACTGGTGGCCGGCCGACTGGGGTCACTACGGTGGCCTCATCATCCGAATGGCGTGGCACAGCGCGGGGACCTATCGGCAAGGCGACGGCCGCGGCGGCGCAGGGACCGGCAATCAACGCCTGGCGCCCATCAACAGTTGGCCCGATAACGTGAACCTCGACAAGGCACGCCGCCTGCTCTGGCCGATCAAGCAGAAATACGGCAGAAAGATCTCCTGGGCCGACCTCATGATCCTAGCCGGAAACTGCGCTCTTGAATCCATGGGATTCAAGACCTTCGGTTTCGGCGGCGGACGTGTGGACATCTGGGAACCGGAAGAGGACATCTACTGGGGTTCCGAGGCCGAGTGGCTCGGGGACAAGCGTTACTCAGGTGATCGGGATCTCGAAAACCCCCTTGCCGCTGTGCAGATGGGCCTCA
>CAZGQL010000226.1:0-473 GCA_964527905.1 uncultured Syntrophobacteraceae bacterium | reverse complement strand
GCCCTGGTGGCCGGCGGCCACACCTTCGGAAAATGCCACGGGGCCGGTCCCGCATCCCACGTGGGACCGGAGCCCGAGGCCGCGCCCATCGAAGAGCAGGGTCTGGGTTGGAAAAGCAGTTTTGGCACAGGCAAAGGCGGCGACACGATCAGCAGCGGCATCGAGGGTGCCTGGAAGCCGAACCCCACCCAGTGGGACATGGGCTATCTGAAGGTGCTGTTCAAGTACGAGTGGGAGCTGGTCAAGAGTCCCGCCGGCGCGTACCAGTGGCTGGCCAAGGATGTGGCGGAAGAGGACATGGTGGTCGGCGCTCACGACCCGTCGAAGAAGTACCGTCCGATGATGACCACCGCAGACCTCTCCCTTCGCTTCGATCCCATCTATGAGCCCATTGCGCGCCGCTACCTGGAGAACCCGGATCAATTCGCGGACGCCTTCGCACGGGCCTGGTTCAAGCTCACCCACCGCGACAT
>CAZGQL010000225.1:1845-6192 GCA_964527905.1 uncultured Syntrophobacteraceae bacterium | reverse complement strand
ATCGACCGCTTCCTCCAGGGGCGGGACCTACGCGAAGGGCGCGAAAAGGAATGGAAAGCCGTCGAGCATGTCCGAACCGAGGGCTACGACCGGATTCCCCGTGAACACATGCCTCGACTGGCCCCGGAAAAACGCACCAGCACCTTCGAAGAAGTGCAATTGGGCTTCACCGAAGAGCAGGTGCGTCGCGAAGCCCAACGGTGTCTCAGCTGCGGGGTGTGCTCCGAATGTTACCAATGCGTGGAAGCCTGCCTGGCCAACGCGGTCGTCCACGAAGACCAGGCGACGGTTCGGGAGATCCAGGTCGGTGCGGTCATCGCGGCCCCTGGTTTCCAGCCCTTCGACCCGACGGGGGTCGATACGTACGCCTACGCGAAGCTGCCCAACGTGGTCACTTCCATGGAATTCGAACGGTTGCTCTCGGCGTCCGGTCCGACCCAGGGGCATTTGGTGCGCCCTTCGGACCATAAAGAACCGAGGAAGATCGCCTGGCTCCAGTGCGTGGGATCTCGCGATATCCACCACTGTGACCACGAGTACTGTTCGGGTGTGTGCTGCATGTACGCCATCAAGGAGGCGGTCATCGCCAAGGAGCATGCCGGCGGCGGGCTTGAGACGGCCATCTTCTTCATGGACATGCGGACGCACGGCAAGGATTTCGAGAAATATTACAACCGGGCGAAGGATCAGCACGGTGTTCGGTTCCTCAGGTCCCGCGTCCACAGCATCGAGCCCGTGGCCGGGACGGGGGATCTCGAGATCTCTTATGTCACCGAGCAGGGAGCCATGCAAAGCGAAGTCTTTGACATGGTGGTGCTCTCGGTTGGGCTCGAGACTTCCGAATCGGCGAAGGAGCTGGCGAGGAAGCTGGATGTGCGCCTCAACGACAACGCCTTCAGCGAGTCGACCTCCTTCGACCCGGTGGCCAGCTCTCGTCCGGGAGTGTTCGTGTGCGGCTCGTTCCAGTCTCCCAAGGACATTCCCCAGTCGGTCATGGAGGCCAGCGCGGCTGCGGCCGCGGCCGGAAGCTTCCTGGCTCAGGCCCGTGGAACACTCATTCGGGAGAAGGAAGCCGTCCCGCAGGTGAATGTGATCGGGGAGCGTCCCCGGGTGGGTGTTTTCGTGTGCCACTGCGGGATCAATATCAGCGGCGTCGTGGATGTACATGCCGTTCGGGAGTATGCCAAGTCCCTCCCCTATGTGGAATATGTGAATGACAACCTCTACACCTGCTCCCAGGACACGCAGGTGAGCATGAAGGATGTCATCCGGGAGCACGGTCTCAACCGGATTGTGGTGGCGGCCTGTACCCCGAGAACGCATGAGGCGCTCTTCCAGGAAACGCTCGCCGAGGCCGGGCTGAACAAGTATCTGTTCGAAATGGCCAACATCCGAAATCAGGATTCCTGGGTCCATAGCAGCGATCCCGCCTTGGCGACCGAAAAGGCCAAGGACCTCGTCCGAATGGCCGTGGCGAAAGTGGCCCTTCTCGAACCGTTGCAGGAACCTGAGCTCAGTGTCACCCAGCGGGCCTTGGTGATCGGAGGGGGTCTCGCCGGCATGGCGGCGGCACGGGCCATCGCCGATCAGGGATACCCCGTGTACCTCGTGGAGCAGTCAGACCGGCTCGGCGGTCAGGCCCTGAGCCTCTATCAAACCTGGAGAGGCGAGGATGTCCAGGCGTTCGTCCGGGAGCTTGTGGATCAGGTGACCCTGCATCCCAACATCACGGTGCATCTTTCGACCCGCGTGGAAAACGTTGAGGGATTTGTAGGAAACTTCAAGACCACTCTTGTGAACGGGGAATCCTCGGAGGTCTTCGAGCACGGGGTGGCCATCGTCGCCACGGGGGCCCGCGAATGGCGGCCGGACGTCTACGGCTACGGAACCGACCCGCGCATCGTCACCCACCAGGAGCTGGATCGTCGATTCATGGCCAAGGATCCGGGCCTGAAGGAGGTCCATTCGGCCGTCTTCATCCAGTGCGTCGGGTCGAGGGAGCCCGATCGGCCCTATTGCAGCCGGGTCTGTTGCACGCATACGGTGGAAAGCGCCCTGGAGCTCAAGAAGATCAATCCCGAGGCGGAAATCTACGTGCTCTACCGGGACATGAGAACCTACGGGGAACGGGAGACCAAGTACCTGGAGGCCCGTAAGGCCGGTGTGGTGTTCGTGCGCTTTGCGTTGGAAGATCGCCCCCGGGTGGAGATCGTGAACGGAGCGATCAAGGTCCACGTGACCGACCACGTGCTTCAGCGCCGCATCACGATCCCTGCGGATCTGGTCTCTCTTGCGACGGCCATCGTCCCCAACGAGACGGAGGCGGTGAGCCGGTTTTTCAAGGTGCCGGTGAACGAGGAAGGCTTTTTTATCGAGGCCCACGCCAAGCTGCGTCCGGTGGATTTTGCAACGGACGGGGTGTTCCTGTGCGGCATGGCCCACTACCCGAAGCCCCTGGACGAGAGTATCGCTCAGGCGCAGGCGGCGGCTTCGCGGGCGGCGACCATCCTGGCCCGCCAATCCATCCAGTTCAGCGGGACGGTGGCGTCGGTGAACGCGCTTATGTGTAGCAGCTGCGCCACGTGCGTGAACATCTGTCCTTACTCCGCACCGCGGTTCAACGACAAGGGCAAGGCCGAGATCAATCCGGCCCTGTGCAAGGGCTGCGGTCTGTGTGTGGCCTCCTGCCGCTCCGGGGCTATCCGGCTGCGTGGCTTCGATGACGCTCAGATTTTTGCCATGATCGACATGGTGTGATGGAGGAAAGCCGGCCGGGAGAACCGGCCGGTCAAGACGAGACAAGCTGCGACTCCCGGCTGGACCGGGAGCGGGAGATGACGATGTCTGATTGGGAGCCAAAGGTAGTCGCCTTTCTGTGCAACTGGTGTTCTTACGGGGGGGCAGACCTGGCCGGGGTCAGCCGGCTCCAGTACCCTGCCAACATCCGGGTGGTCCGCGTGCCCTGCACCGGGCGCGTCAACCCGAAATTCATTCTGGCCGCCCTGCGTCATGGGGCGGACGGTGTCTGGGTGTCGGGATGCCATCCGGGAGACTGCCATTACATCGAGGGGAACTATTACGCCCGGCGCAAGTTCGCCCTGCTGAAAAGCCTGTTGGAGCACACGGGAATCGAGCCCGGTCGGTTGCATTTCTCATGGATTTCCTCGGCCGAGGCCACCAAATTCGCCGAAACGGCTCGGGAAGTTGTGGATGCGGTGCGCGCGCTCGGGCCGGCCAAACATTTCATCAAGCAGTTAGCTGAGGTGGCGTAGATGCTTGCGTATACCGAAAAGATTCGGGAGGCGGCCAGGCGCCTGCTTGCCGAAAAGCGCGTCGATGGGGTGATCGGTTACCGCAGGGGAACTATTCCGTTTGCGAACGAACCGTTTTTCGCCAAGAGTCCGGAACAGGTGGACCGTCTGCACTGGGATGGGTTCTGTGGGGTCAACCTCGCCAACTACCTTCCGCGGCGAACGGACCGGGTGGCCATCGTGGCCAAGGGATGCGATTCGAGGAACATCGTGGTCCAGATCCTGGAAAACCAGATCAGCCGCGACAGCGTCTATGTGCTGGGCGCTCCCTGCAAGGGGATGCTCGATCGGCGGGCGATCCGTGGGGCGCTCGAAGGGAAGGAAGCCTTGAGCTGCGAAGAAAGAGACGGGCAGCTCGTGGTATCCGGGCGTGGTTTTACGAAGACCTTTGATCGGAACGATTTCCTGCAGGAGAACTGTACCATCTGCACGCATCGCAACCCGGTGATCCATGATGAGCTGCTGGGGGATCTCGTGCCCGAGCAGCAGGGGGTGGACCGATACGAGGATGTGCGGCGGGTGGAGGCGCTTTCCTCGGAGGAGCGATGGCGCTTTTTCGAAGAGCTCTTGGCTCCGTGCATCCGATGTTACGCCTGTCGGAACGCCTGTCCCATGTGCTTCTGTCCGACCTGTTTCGTGGATGAATCCATGCCCCAGTGGGTTGGGAAGACCATCAATCCCACCGATACACGGACGTTTCACTTCCTGCGGGCTTACCATCTGGCGGGCCGCTGCACGGATTGCGGTGCCTGCGAGCGCGCCTGTCCCGTGGGCATCAAGGTCCGACAGTTCACCAAGAAACTCGAAAAGGACGTTCTGGAACTTTACGGGTACGAAGTCGGATTGAGTCTGGAACAACGGCCTCCGCTCGACACCTACAAGCCGGGCGATCCAGAGCCCTTCATCAAGTAGCTCCCGTGGCGGCAAAGCAATGAAAGAGGAATGATCCATGCTGGAAGTCTATTTCCAAAAATCGAGGCGGAAAGACGTCATCGAGCGGCTGATGAGGCTTTTCCGAGTTCACGCGCCGGTCCTC
>CAZGQL010000225.1:0-1835 GCA_964527905.1 uncultured Syntrophobacteraceae bacterium | reverse complement strand
GGGGCCCATCACGAATTCGCTCCCATTCAATCGGCGGAAGAGGCGGACCTGGACTATCGGAACACCCGCCTGTCGCCCAAAGGGCTGTTCCATCCACAGCTCGAGCGGATGTTCACCTATTCCCTGGCCAAGGACGATCCGGAAGCATCCATCTTGAAAGAAGTCCCCAAGGACTTCTCGCCGGGCGTGATCCTGGGCATCCGACCCTGTGATGCACGCGCGTTTCAGCTTGACGACGCCAATTTCGATACGGAGGCGTTTCAGGATCCCTGGTGGGTGCGACGGCGAAAGACCACGATTCTGGTCGGGTTGGCCTGCAACGATCCTTGCGCCACGTGCTTTTGCAGCACGGTCGGCTCGGGGCCCTTCGACTCTCAGGGGCTGGATGCGATCCTGGTGGATGTCGGGGACGGCTATGTCTTGCGGAGCACGACCGATCGGGGTGATTCGCTGATTTCCCAGCTGGCTCTCAACGATTCGGTTCCGGAGCATGCGGCGAGAAAGGCCGAGGAGCTCAAGGTATCGGCCGAACAGTCCCTCGGGCGGCTATTCGACCCCGAAGCCATTGCCCGAAAGGATTGCGCCGAGCTTTTCAACGCGGGATTCTGGGACGAAGTCCAATTTGCGTGCATCAACTGTGGGACCTGCACGTTTCTGTGCCCGACCTGTTGGTGCTTCGATATCCAGGACGAAAACCAGGGGGAAAGGGGCGAGCGGGTGCGCTTATGGGATTCTTGCATGTTCCCGCTGTTCACCCTTCACGGCTCCGGTCACAACCCCCGCAGCCAGAAGCTGCAGCGGGTCCGTCAGCGGTTCATGCACAAACTGAAATACTACCAGGACAAGTATCATCAGGGAGTGGCCTGCGTCGGGTGCGGACGCTGTGTGACCCAGTGTCCGGTGAATATCGATATTCGGAGCGTGGCACAGTTGATGTCCGCATCCTGCATCTGTTGAGACCGGCGTCCCATCCCGAGGTCCAGATTCGCCTGCAGGGGGTCCCGGGGGACTCGGTACGGAGGAATTCGAAGTGAATAATCCCTATTTACCTTATCCCGTTCGCATCGATTCGATCGTGACGGAGACGGAAGACCGGAATCTGAAGACGTTCAAGTTCGTCTTCCTGAATCCGGAGGACGAGAAGCGCTTTGTTTACAAGCCCGGCCAGTTCGCAGAGCTTTCCGTCGCAGGGCTCGGGGAAGTCCCCATCGGCATCGCCACCTCGCCCACCGAAAAGGGCTTCATCAAGTTCACCGTCAACAAGGTGGGCAAGGTCACCACGCACATGCACAACATGCGCCCAGGGGACATCATGGGGGTCAGGGGCCCCCTCGGGAACTGGTATCCGTGGGAGCTGCTCGAAGGAAAAAACGTGGTCATCATCGGCGGCGGGTTCGCATTCACGACCCTCAGGTCCTCGATCGTCTACATGCTCGACCCGGCCAATCGGTCGAAATTCGGTGATATATCGGTGGTCTACGGCGCACGCTCGCCGGGCCTGCTGCTCTACAAGGACGAGTTGGCGGCCTGGGAGGCGCGCGACGACATCCACATGCACATCACGGTTGACGCGACGAACGATCCCGACTGGAAATACAACGTCGGTTTCGTGCCGACGGTGACGAAACAGAAAGCGCCGAGCTCGGAAAACGCGTACGCGATCATCTGCGGGCCCCCTATCATGATCAAGTTCACCCTGCCGGTTCTGACGGAGCTCGGGTTTCCACCGGAGCGGATCATTTCGAGCCTGGAGATGCGGATGAAGTGCGGGATCGGCATCTGCGGGCGGTGCAACATCGGAACCGAATACGTCTGCAAGGACGGGCCTGTGTTCA
>CAZGQL010000224.1:0-6205 GCA_964527905.1 uncultured Syntrophobacteraceae bacterium | reverse complement strand
CACGGGAGGGATCGCGGATGCTCCCGATCGGAGCTTTCATCACGGGCCCGGGGGCAACGCGGCTCCGGGATAGGGAAATCCTGGGCGCCGTCTGGGTGCCTAAGCCCGATCCCGGCCTGGTGCAGCACTTCGAAAAGGTCGGGCTGCGCAACGCCTTGGCGTGCTCCGTGGTGAGCCTCGCCGCGTTGCTGCGCCTGGGACCCGGGGATGAGGTGGAGGAGGTGGCCCTGGCCTGGGGGAGTGTGGGGCCGACGGTGGTCCGGTGCCCGGAGGCCGAGGCGACGATCCGGGGCGAAAGGCTTTCGGCCGGGAGCCTGCGGCGCGCGGCCGCCCTTGCGCGGGAGGGGGTCTCTCCCATCAGCGACGTGCGGGCCGGAGCGGAATACCGGCGTATCGTCGCGGGCAATCTGCTGCTGCGCCTGGCCCTATATGGCCGTTCGCCCAGTGGCCCCGGTGCTCCGTCGGAATGATTGAGTCGGGCCCCCTCGGGGGAATCAAGGGAGGGTTTTGACTCGAGGGGCAATCAAGCGGGGGTAAAAGAGAAGGAGGAGAGCAGGATGGGTCGAGAGGGAAATCGCTTCGGGATCGAGCCGGTGGAAGTCGACATCGGCGGGGGGCAGTCCATCACGATCGGACTCTTTCGCCCGCAGGACGCCCCCGGGGTTGCGGCGCTGTTCCGGGCCGTCTACGGCGATGGATACCCCGTCAAGCGTTTCTACGACCCTGAGGCGTTGATTGCGGCCCATGAAACGGGGGACAATTATTCCCTGACCGCCCGAAAGAGTGACGGAACGGTGGTCGGCCACATGGCCCTGTTTCGATCCGCTCCGCATCCGGGCCTCTACGAAAGCGGAGCGGGCCTCGTGCTGCCCGAGTATCGCAGCGCGGGCCTGAGTCGCATGCTCCTGACCCGGCTCTACGAGCAGGTCGCTCCGGACCTCGGGGTGGATGCGGTCTGGGGGGAGGCCGTCTGCAACCACACCATCATGCAGAAGGCGGTCTCGCCCCTCCGGAACGTCGAAACCGGGATCGAGGTCGACCTCATGCCGGCCGAAGCCTATGAGCAGGAGCAGAGCGCCTCGGGCCGGGTGGCCTCGCTGGTGTGCTTTCGAGACTATCGGCCAAGGCATCAAACGGTGTATCTCCCGCCATCCCACGAGGCGCCACTGCGCTACATCTACGAAGTGCTGGAGGAGGGGCGAACCCTCGAGATCAGCCGGGAACCCCTGCCGTCCCATGTCCCGACCCGGACCTGGACCCGGACCTTCGGCTTTGCCCGGGTTTCGCGGATCGAGGTCACGGCGGTCGGGGGCGATTTCGACGCCTGCATGGAGGCACTGGAACAGGAACTGCTCGCGCAACCGACCTGGGTCATCCAGGTGCACCTGAACCTGGCCTGCCCGTGGGTGGGCGAAGCCGTAAAGGCCCTGTCGCGGCGGGGCTATTTCCTGGGGGGCGTTCTCCCCAGGTGGTTCGACGAGGACGCCCTCCTGATGCAGAAGATTTTCGGATCGCCGGACTGGGACGGGATCCGCCTGTTGAGCGATCGGGCCCGGGAGATCCTGCGGCTCGTGCGCGCGGACTGGGAGCGGGTCCGGAAGGATCCATGAAGCGCCGCGCGGGGCTTCCCGGCCGCCGGACCCTGAACCATCGAGCTCCTGTCAACCTGATTCCCGCAGTGCTTCGAGGGCTTTTTCCACGGAATCGTACTGGGGAAAGAGGGCCGTGAAGTTGGAAATGGCGAAGACCTTGGCCACCACAGGAGTGAGGGAGCATAGGGACAGGGTTCCCTGCTGGGCTTTCAGCTTCTTGCCCAGCACGAGAAGACTGCGAAGACCCGCGCTGCTGATGTACTCCAGCCCTGAAAAGTCCGCGATGAAATCGGTTTTTCCCTCGCGCATCCATTCGCTGATCCGCTTTTCGAACTCCGGCGCTGTGAGTGTGTCGAGTCGTCCCTTGACGGTGACGACCCAGCCCCGTTCCTGCTGCATGCCCGTCAGTTCCATGGGTGCTTTCCTTTCCATTCGTTTCCACCGCTTCCAAAGGGCGAGCCCCGGTAGGTCAGGACGAGTACCGTGACGTCGTCGGACTGAGGGGCTCCCGAGGCATGGGTTTTCACCGATTCCAGGATGCGGCGGGTGAGCCCCTCCGGCGGCAGAGACCCGCTGCGCTCAACCTCCTGAATCAGCCGCTGGTCCGTGTAACATTCGCCACCCGCGTTCATGGCCTCGGTCACCCCGTCGGTGACCACCACGAGGGTGTCGCCCGCCTCGAGCCGGATCTCCCGGGTTTCGTACACCGAATCTTCCATGACCCCCGCCACAAACCCCGGGGGAAGATCGAGCCAGGTCGGCGCTTGGCCCCTGCGGGCGAGGAGGGGAGGCTCATGCCCCGCGTTGGAATAGCGCAGGAGACCCGTCCGAAGGTTCAAGACGGCGCAAAAGAGGGTCACGAACATCATCGAATCGTTGTCGACGCACAGCTCGGCATTGGTTTTCGAAAGGATGTCCGACGGGCTCATCCCGGCTTCGGCGATCCCTTTGAGCAGGGTCTTGGTGACCGCCATGAACAGGGCGGCCGGAATCCCCTTGTCCGACACATCGCCCACCACGAAAAACAGGTGATCGTCGTCGATCGGAAAGAAGTCATAAAGGTCCCCGCCGATGTCCCGGGCGGGCTCGAGGGCCGCGAAGAGCTCGAATCCCCGCGTTCCCTGAAGGGTTGGGAAGGTCTTGGGCAGGAAGCTCATCTGGATGGTGCGGGCGATCTTGAGCTCGCTTTCGATCCGTTCCTTGGCGGCCGTGGTCTCCGTCAGGTTCTTGACGTACTCCTTGAGGGCCACGCGCATGCCCTCGAACGATACGGCCAGGCGGCCGATTTCGTCTCGGCTTCGGAGGGGCGGGAGCTCCACATCCAGGTTGCCCCGGGCGATCTCGACGGTGGTTTCGGCCAGGGACCGCAGGGGCCGGGTGATGCGATGGGCGATTCCCATCACCGTGAGCGCGATCAAGAGCAGCCCGGCGGCCCCGATGGCGATCACCTCGCGGCCCAGGCGATTCACATCCGCGAAAAGCTCATCGTCGGCGATGACGATCCCGAGGGACCACCCGATGCTGTGAAGGGGCGCGTAATAGAGCCAGGACCGTTTCTTGTATAGAACGCCGTCGTCGAGGGCAACCAGACCCTCGCCGCCCCGAACCATTTCCTTCCCGACCTGGCGCAGCCCGTCGGCCCCTCGCTCCTCGGCGATGCTGAAGAGCGTGTGGCGCATGATGAGTCGGCTGTCGGGGTGGGTGATGAAAACCCCGTTCTGGGAGATGAGGAAGGCATACCCCGAACGGTACGGTCGGATGCCGGAAACCAGCGTGCTGAGCCAGTCCAGGGAGATGTCCGCGGTGACGATCCCCTGGAAGCGCTTGGCTCCATCCCGCTCGCGGTAGAAGGGAACGGAATAGGTGGCCATGACGATCTCCCCCCCGCCCTCGTCGAAATAGGGCTCGGTCCAGACCGGCCGGTTCAGCTCCTTGGGGATCTGGTACCAGTCCATGCTGAAGTAGGGGTACGAGGCGTCCCCGAGGAGTGTGTGAACCAGGCGCCCGTCCTGCTGACGGTGGCAGTAGGGGGAAAAGTAGAAGGTTTCCAGATCGACGGCCCAGGGCTCGAACGCGATGGCGGCCCCAAAGAGCTCGGGGTTGCCCGCGACCATCTGTTCGACGAGGGGGGGAATCTCTCCCGGAGCCCAGCGACGCATCGACAGGAAGCCCGCGATGGTGCGCGGCACCTTCTCGACGCCGCCGAGGACCGTCTCGATGCGGTTGACCGTGGATCGCGCGAGATTTCGGGCGTTCTCCGCGACATGGTCCATGGCCGATTGTTTCACGGCCGCATAGGAATAGAGGAACGCCGACACGAAGACGACCCCCGTGCCCGCCAGGATGAAGCAAATGAGCTTGAACGCAAGGCCTCTACCTTTCATCGCGCTGGACACACTCCACATGGAATTCGCTCCACGGAGGGATGCGATCCGTCAGGCCGCCCGTGCGAAGGGCCTCGGCGACGCCGAGGTAGTCCGCCTCGGCCAGCGAGCCCATCGCCTCTCCGGGCCGCGAGGGCTGGATGAGCTCCCGAATGTGGGCGAGCATCCACTTCTGGTGGACCCGGTTGGTGGGGATCTGGGCCTCGTCCACGCGCTTCATGACGCTGTCGAGGGCTTCCTCCTCGTGCTCGAAGGCGTGCCGCCAGCCTTCCAGCGACGCTTGAACGAAGTCGCGGCACAGTTTCGGGTCGTCGTGAAAGGTCTCCTCCAGGCAATAGAGGCCGTCCTCGGGAAAGGCGATGGAGTCGGTGAGGCGGAAAACCACCAGTTCCTCCGGGTCCAGGCCGGCGGTCAGGAGAGTGTGGTATTCGTTGTAGGCCATGGCCGACACCACGTCGACCCCGCCTCGGAGGAAAAGGTTGACGGTCGATGCCTGGGGGACGATGACGGGGCGCACCCCAAGCCTTCGGAAGGCGGCGAGCGGGAGAAGACTGAGCTCGGCTCCCCACAGACCGACCCGTCGCCCGTCCAGATCCTGGAGGCTCCGGACGCCGCTCGATTTCCGGGCGATCAGCAGTTGCGAGGATTTCTGCACGATCTGGCCAAGGTGGAGCAGTCGGGTGCCCCGGGAGCGCTCCACAATGGCGGTCGAGAGGAAGAGGGTGCCGAACTGGGCGGCTCCCTTGCGGAGCCACTCGGCCGGCGCCCGGTTGGGTCCTCCCTGGAGCACGTTGACGTCAAGGCCCCGACGCGCATAAAATCCCTTGTCTTGGGCGACGTAATAACCGGCAAACTGGGCCTGGGGCTGCCACTGGGGGAGGAACGCCACGCGCTTGAGGCTCTCGCTTCGAGTCTCCTCACTCGAAGCCTGGCCGCAAAACGCCCCGAAGGCCACGCACCACCCGAGAACAAGGCAAAGGATTCGAACGGCGGCACCCATAAAGCTCCTGAACAGGGAATCCTGAAGAGGGGACATCCGTGTCCGCTGCCAAGGAAGCAAGACGCGTTCCAGGATTCCACGGACCTCGGGGGGAATCGCCGCGGGGAACGGCGGGATCGTTTTCCAGGAGGCGAACGGTGGGCCTGTGGCCAAAGGCTGGGTCAACGCGAGCCATTCCGGCGGCAGGTTCCCCCCCCTCGCAATGCTGTTGAATATACGTCACCCCCGCGAAGGCGGGGGTCCAGAAGACATTCTGACAAATAGCCTTTCGCCGTGCGGGAAGGACCCGGGGCGCCGAGCCAACGGGATTCTGCTACGGCACCGGTCAACGATTTGGGCTCATGGGGACTTTGATGGGTGCCCGTCACCACCTCAGAGCTTGAATCGACCTATCGCCCAACCCTCAAGTGGGAATCCGAGGGAGGGTTGGGCGCGAAGCAACGTTGATCGAGCATCAGTAGCCCAACGCCTCGCCGACCAGTTTGACGTGGATGCGCCCCTTAGCCATGTGTCCCTCGATGATGCTCCACATGTTGCAAATCCTTTGCGGTGAGCGGCAATCGACACACAGGCCGTCTTCCGCGCAGGGGTTCCGGTAGCCGATGCGCAGGACGTTGACCGGGGCCGCGTAGTGCTTCACCCGCGCCATGGCCGCCTCGATGTCGGGAGCGACCTTGTTCATGCCCACGACGAGGATCACCTTCCGGGGGCCGAAGGTCATGGCGGCGATGCGGTTGCCGCTCCCGTCCAGGTTGACCAGCTGTCCATCCAGGGTGATGGCGTTTGAGCTCGCGATCATCACGTCCGCCAGCAGCCCTTGGCGTCGCAGCTCCATGGCTTCTTCCGGGGTGAGATCCGACCGGTAGGGGTCGATGAGGGTCACATCCGGCCTCGACGCCAAGCGGTCCCAAAGGCCCAGGCCGGTGGTGGTCATGGAGCCGCAGCGATACACCGAGGCCCCGTCGGGGATCATGGCCAGCACCTCCGCCGCGGCCTGTTCCGCGCTGGAGGCATAGCTGCCCTCCATCCGTCGCTTCTCGAGGTTTGCGATGATTTCCCGTGCGACCTTTTCATTCCACGCGTTTTGATGCTTGTCCATGATCCTTCCTCCACGGTTGTTGGCTCATTGGAACCGTCCCCCCCTCGTGTCGATCCGATTCGGGACTTGGGACGGGGTTGGGCAGGGACCCCTGCGCAGGAACGGCTCGGGTCCGCATGCGGAGCGACCA
>CAZGQL010000223.1:5878-6245 GCA_964527905.1 uncultured Syntrophobacteraceae bacterium | reverse complement strand
TTCCAGTTTCATCTGTTCGAGTGCCGAGGCCCTTGGCACAGAGGACATCTCTGCAATCTTCCTGACAGTCCAAGCGGCCTTAGTGTCGTTTCCGATCCCATGAGTTTTCCTCTTTGGTTCGGAGATCACTGGAAATCCGTGTCCAAGAAAACCGGGGCCGCCATAATGCTTGTTTCCGACAAACCGCTTGGCACAGCAATGAAAGACGGTAAACTTAGTTTAGTAAACTAAGTCTTATTGAGGTGACCATATGCGGACCTACAACATTCACGAGGCCAAAACCCATTTATCTCGGCTGGTGGAGCAAGCGGCCAACGGTGAGCCGTTCGTCATCGCCAAAGCCGGGAAGCCAATGGTCAAGGTCGTT
>CAZGQL010000223.1:0-5867 GCA_964527905.1 uncultured Syntrophobacteraceae bacterium | reverse complement strand
ATGCCCGGGAACCTTCACGGATCAAGCGGTTCGGCTTCATGGCTGGGCAGATTGAGGTGCCGGCCGACTTCGACCGGATGGGCGAAGCCGAAATCATGAAAATGTTTGAAGGGGACGCATGAAGCTGCTGGTCGGCACTCACCTGTTGCTATGGGCGGCACAAGGCGTTGGATACCTACCGGTGGAAGCTCAGAAGGTGATGAGTGACCCTGAAAATGAGTTATTCTTCAGCGTCGCGAGCTTGTGGGAAATCGTAATCAAATGTGGCCTGGGTCGGGGGGATTTCACGGTCGATCCACGAGTGTTCCGACGCGGCCTTCTGGACAACGGCTATCTCGAGTTGCCGATTCTCAGTGAGCATGCGGTAGCCGTCATGACCCTGCCGTCAATCCATAAAGATCCCTTCGACCGCCTGCTCGTCGCACAGGCCATTGTCGAGGGCATAACGCTATTGGCTGCCGATGTACAGGTTGCCCAATATCCCGGTCCGGTGCAACGCGTCTAGGAACGTCGGGGCAGAGGCATTTTCGGTATTCACAGCGTCTCTGACCGTCTCCCTGAGCGCCCCTTGGGTCTCGGCCTGAGTGAAAATGGAATACCCGATGGCCGAAGCATCAAATCCGCCATCAACTGAATCCTCCACCCAAAAGATGATTTCCATGTCGACTCCCCTTCACCCCCCCAGCTCAAAGAGCATCCTCAATGAGGTGACCCGATAGGTGCACGTCGGCATTCTTCGCGGTCTGCCCATCCTCAACGGTCGCAAAAACGTACTCGATTTCGTTGACCCGCAATGGAGGCATCACGATCTTGGCACACCGGAGAACAAACGGGTGTCCGAATGGATCGTCCTTCCCGCTCATTCCTGGAGGAAATCCAAAGGCATTGAAGTGCACGGATCCCTCCTGCCACAAGCATGTGGGAATGAATGGTGGGAATCGTGGTCACTCAACTGATTGTGTGGTGCAGGACTCGGAAGAAGGTCTGGGTTCGAGGATCTCTTCGTCGAAGAAGAATGTACAGGCAATCCAATGCGCCTTGGGATTAAGGTCCTGAAGAAAGAGGGTGAACGGTCAGAAGGCCGGACAATGGACATGTTTCCTTCCCGCGCATTGCCTCAGCCCCTGGATCTGGACGTGCTTGATTGCTTGGTCGGGACGACTGGATTCGAACGCAGCGCTCTACCAGGCTGAGCCACGTCCCGACCGGATGGAGATGGATGTTTAGCAAAAAACGGGGTATCTGTCTACTGGTTTTGGGGGCCGAAAGGGGCGTGGGGAGAGGATCGCTCCGCTGGATGGGCGGGCTTGTCGGCAGTCGGTGGGTGCCGAAGGGATGGACGGGGGTGCCCCGGGAATTGAGCGGGATGAAGCGTTTGGAGAACGATCAGACTGGATCGACGGCGGGGCGTGCCGAGGAGCCGGTCGACGGACACGAAGACCGGGAAGGCGCCTGGCACGAAAAGACGGCGGATTTTCCCCATCTACCCGGGGTGTACCTGTTCCGGGACCCTGACGGGGCCGTCCTCTACGTCGGGAAGGCGAGGGATCTCCGCAAGCGGGTGGTCAGCTACTTTCGCGGCAGCGGCACCCTGAGCCCGAAAACCCGGGTGCTGATGTCCCGCGCGGCCGATCTCGAGTATGTCGTGACGGCGACGGAAAAAGAAGCCCTCCTGCTCGAGGCGAGCCTCATCAAGAAGCACCGCCCCCGCTACAACGTCGTGCTCCGCGACGACAAGAACTACCCGGTGCTGCGGATCGACCCTAATGAGCCCTACCCGCGCCTCGAAGTGGTTCGACGCCTGCACCGGGACGGGGCGCTCTATTTCGGTCCCTTCCCGTCGGCCCTCTCGTTGCGTGACACGCTCAAGGTCATCCATCAGCTTTTCCCGCTGCGGCTTTGCCAGGCCAGAAAGCTCATCCCACGGGCCCGCCCCTGCCTGAACTTCTCCCTGGGGCGTTGCCTAGGGGCGTGTGCGGGAAAGGTCTCCGAGGAGGACTACCGAAAGATGGTGGACGACCTGGTGCTGTTCCTCCAGGGGCGAACCGATGCGCTGCAGCGGCAGCTCAAAGCCCGCATGGAGGAAGCGGCCGAGGCGCTCGCCTTCGAGCGGGCGGCCTTTTATCGGGACCGCCTGCGCAGCATCGAGATCATGCTGGAAAAACAGCACGTCGTGAGCGACCGTTTTCTGAATCAGGACGTGCTGGGGATCTTTCAGGATGCGGGGGCGACGGAGGTCGTGGTCCTGTTCGTGCGCCAGGGGGTCCTAGTGGGCCAGCGGTCCTATGATCTCAAGGAGGCGCAGGGTGAGCCCGAGGAGCTCGTGACGGCCTTCGTGCAGCAGTTCTACGGGGAAGGGCGAACGATTCCCGACGAGGTCCTGCTTCCCTTTCCGCTGGAGTCCGAGTCGCTCCTGGGGGAATGGCTGAGTGAGCTCAAGGGGAAACGGGTGCGGATCTGGCCGCCCAGCCGGGGGGATCGCAGGCGGCTCCTCGAGATGGCCGCCGCCAATGCGCGCGAGCGGCATGCGCAGCGGGGCCGGGCCCGCCGAAAGAACGAGGCGCTCCTCGAGGGGCTCCAGCGGGTGCTCAAGCTGGATCGTCTCCCCGTGCGCATGGGCTGCGTGGACATCTCCAACCTCCAGGGCCAATATGCCGTCGGGTCCCTCGTCGTGTTCGAATCCGCCCAGGCCGACAAGGGCTCCTACCGCCATTTCAAGATCACCCGCACGAGCGAGCCCGACGACCCCGCCATGATGG
The DNA here is from genome assembly GCA_964527905.1 of uncultured Syntrophobacteraceae bacterium. Lineage (GTDB taxonomy): Bacteria > Desulfobacterota > Syntrophobacteria > Syntrophobacterales > Syntrophobacteraceae > CALBZH01. The sequence goes on along the minus strand of CAZGQL010000223.1, from coordinate 3,108 downwards.
CCGAGGTCGTGGATCGCCTGATTTCCAATGATCGGGCCCTCTTCGACAGTCTGGACCTTCTCGTGCTCGATGGGGGCAAGGGGCAGCTCAACCGCATCGTCCACCTGTTTCGGGAAAAGGGGCTGGAGGGGCGGACGCCGCTCATCTCCATCGCCAAGGAGCGCGACGGGGAGGCGGAGGATGCGGGGAAAGGGCTGCACGAGAAGATCTATCTGCCCGGGAGAAAGAACCCGGTCATCCTCTCGCGCTTTCCCGACCTCCTGCACCTGCTCATGCGGCTGCGGGATGAGGCGCACCGTTTCGCGATCTCCCACTACCAGGCCACCCACCGCGGGGAGCTCCTCACGTCCGCCCTGGACGGCATTCCGGGCGTGGGGCCCAGGCGGCGTAGGGCGCTGCTGCAGCACTTCCACAGCCTCGAAGCCATCCAGCGGGCGACGGTGCAGGAGCTGGCCGCCGTTCCAGGCATCACGACGGCGCTGGCCGAGGCGGTCCTGGCGGCGCTGAAGGGGGGCGTAGCGGAAGAGGGAGGGAAGCGGGAAAATGTCGGCAGCTCGGCACCGCAGGACAGCCCCACGACATGAACTGCCCAGGGTCAAAAAACGTCATTGCTGTGAAGGGGGAATCCGGGCAGTTGTGAAAGAGTGGATCCCCGCCGGGAGCCTGAGGGGATAACGCACGACGGACGAGGAATGGGAGTGTCTCGTGGCATGGCCTGCAACTGGAGCGGCTTTCCCCGGCAGACGTCATGATCTCTGGGCCAATCCGATCACCCGCTTTAAAGTCGTTTTCGAGTGGGGATGAGCGCGCTCGTCCGCAGCGTCCCTTCGGCCCGGGAGGCATCTCCTGGAATCCTCCGGCTCTCTTTCCTGCTGCACCTAAATCTCCCCTTCCGTCGCCTCTTCGCCCAACTCCGTCTCCACGACGGCATCCTCCTCGTCGGCGCGGGCGTACTGGAGCAGTCGTCGGCTGAGGCTTCGAAGCTCGGGGTCCTGGATGCTCTTGAGGAGGGCCTTTTCCTCGGCCGAGAGAACCCGCTTCGGAGCTCTCTTCCGCTTTGTCGGGACCCTCTTTTGGGGCTTGGTCTTTTCCAGGAGCTTCCGGTTCGGGTTCAAAGGGGGTGGGGCTTCCGGGAGCTCCCCGACTCGGATCACGAGTTTGTGTACGAGGGGCTCCTTCCGGTCTCCGTTGATTTTCGCCAGCAGGAGCGCCTGGTTGAGCTGGAGGTGATGCTTCCAAACGGGATCCCTGGCGACCACCAGGAGCACCTTGTTCTTGAGGGAAACGGGGCGGGATACGGCAGCCCCCTGTTCCCCGACTATCTCCTGCCAGTCCCCCAGGGGATTGGCTGCGAAGGTCGGGTGCTCCTGGAGCATCCGGCTCAGTACAGTGCCCAGGGAGGTGGGAGGGCCGGGCTTCCTCAATCCGGATTCTCCGTCGTTTGGGGAATCTGCCGCACGGGCTGCTCCAGGGTCCGAATGAGCTGTCGCAATTCCAGGAAATGCTGCTTGAGCGCCTCGAGCACCACCACGGTGTCGCTGCTCTGGAACGGCAGGCGCGAGAGGAGATGCTCGTAGAGCAAATCATCCACGTTGGAGAGGTAGAGCTCCTCGATGCGTCGCAAGAGCCCCGCTGTCAACTGCAGGATGACGGCCAGGGCGCAGACCTGAGCCACCGGGACCAGGTTGCCGATCAGGGAGTGGAACGTTTCCATCAACTCGCGTTGACCGGTGAGAGCGGGCTGAAGCTGGATGTAGAACAGCCAGACCGACTGGAGGAGCGCCAGGAGGGGCAGGGGCCAGACGAGCCACCGAAACGGAGCCCAGGATCCCGAGAACACCTGCCAGTCGGCCTCGACGATGCGCCGTTCCCGCTCGATCATGTCCTGTGCGGAAACGGGATGGACTGGATTGGCGAACATGAGACGCAGGCGCTGGAAGGGATGAAAGAGCAAGGGCAGTGGGAATCGACTCACCTTCGCCAACAGGATTTCCGCCGGGAAAAGGCGCTCCCAATTGGTGGGCGAGTTGGTAAAGGTCGACTTCGTCCGGATGGAGTGATTCCTGAGGGTGTCCGTGAGAATCCTTTTCACCAGGAGCTCACCCACGAACTGCACGATGAGCCAGATGGCGCGGCCCGCCAGGAACAGCAGGGCCGCCCAGCCCAGGAACACGATCACGAAACCGAGGAGCGTTTCCCTTCGAAGCCAGTCCAACTGGAACCAGAAGGCCGTGTTCTTGAGGGGATCGAAGGGCCCGCCCGTCGGGGTGGGCGGAAGATGAGTGAATCCGGCTAGGTAGGATTTGGCGACCGGATGCGCGATCGCGACGCAAGCCAGGAAAAACAGGAACCAGAAGAGCCTTTGGACCGCTTCGTAATGCCTCAGACCATATTCCATTGTCGACTCAACCCTTGTGGAGGCGGCATGTCAGATGGCGCTGAACGAGCATGCCTCTCGCGGCCGACGGCCCTCCCGCCCAATGGGGCGGGCATCCGGCCTCGGGGCGCGCCGCGCTGTGTACATCCTCATCCCGCTGTCGCGGGCGGGTGGCAGATACTACTCGCACATTTTCCAGGGTTCGTCTAGGGAAAGTCCTGGGGGGGAGCCAAGGGTGGAGAGCACGGGGAGAGGGGCGTGGCAAAGGGCCGGAACGGTAGCGGAGGCGCCGTCGAGGCAGACTCCAACGTGCATGGCATCTCTGTGGAGGCCGACTGGAATCGGGGCTTGGACGGGATGATCCAGGCCGTGAGCGCCATGGGATCCAGTCAAGAATGTGCCTAAAACTCGCCGATCGGCCGAGGCTCACAATCGCATTGCTGTGACATCACCCCCGCGAAGAGGGTGCGCCGGAAGACCACATGAGGACTGGGTTCCTGCCGTCGTGGGACCGACACATGGGGGCGGCATCAAGAGGGTTGCCCTAAGGCGTCGGCCAACGATCACCCCCACGGGCGGGTTGATCCCCGCCCGTGGTCGGCAAGATTGATTTTGGGCGATCCCAGAGGGGCGGCCGAAGCTCCCCCAGTCGTTTTCAGGGGCCTATTTCTTCCAAAGGGGGTCTTCGGGTCCGTACTTTTCAGGCAGCACGGCCGTTGGGGTCCAGTCCT
>CAZGQL010000222.1:0-6317 GCA_964527905.1 uncultured Syntrophobacteraceae bacterium | reverse complement strand
GACCGTGAGGGGGTTAACTTGCTGAAATCAGCAGGCTAAGCCGCTTGGTCCCGCGAACCTTGACCAGAACGGGCCCGCGGCCATCTACTTTGTGGCACCCAAGAGCATATCTCTTATGTTTTCAGTCCGTTAAAGGCGCGCGAACCCGCCTGGGGATTCCTGTACGCTTGGGGTTCGCGGAGCCTCAGACGATCAAGGGACCCTCCTGGTCGAATGTGGGCTTGGCCCCGACATGCTCCACACGTTTGTGCCAGTTGGCACCCAGGAAATAAAAGCGCAGGCTGTCTTCCGAGGGGTCGATCACACTCTCGAGCCGGTTTCGGAAGCGAGTCCACTGTGCCGGGTCCACGATGCACTCAAAGACCGAGTATTGGACTCTCTGCCCATAATCCTTGCAGATCTTCGCGACATGCCTCAGGCGGCGCTGCCCTTCGGGATCCCGCGTCGCCACGTCATAGCTCACCAGAACCATCACGGCGGATCACCTCCACACAAAGGGTGGATAGCCGTCCAAATCGCCCCTTAGACAGCGCGCCAACAGAAGCGCCTGAACGTGAAAGAGGATCCCAATGGCGATCTTCTCCCCCAGAAAGGGATGCTGAATCTCATCCTGCTTGCGCTTCTGATATGCCGTGATGACCTGCTTGCGGGTGTCCTCCTGCATGAGGACTGCCCCCGATTCGGATTTCACAAAACCCTTTGAATTCACTTGTCCCAGATTGATCAGGGAGAGGGCGAGTCGGTCCGCTATGACCGGCCGGAGCTCTTCCATCAGATCCAGGGCCAGCCCGGGACGCCCCGGCCGATCGCGGTGCAGGAAGCCCACCGCGGGATCGAGCCCTACGCCCTCTAGGGCCGACCGAACGTCATGGAGCAGCAGGGTGTAGAGAAACGACAGGAGGCAGTTCACCTTGTCGAGGGGCGGACGCCGGTTGCGCCCCTCAAACCGGAACGCCTCTTTCTGCTGGGTGATGAGATGGTCGAACACACCAAAATAGCATCGGGCTGTGTCGCCTTCGATCCCCCGCAATGCATCCAACGACTCGGTTTTTTCGAGACGCCTCAAACTTGAACCCAGCCAAGCCACCGCCCTCTCCACCTCGGACAGCGGCCCCTTATCGCCATGATCTCTCACGGCACGCTGGAGAACGGTCCGTGCGTTGGCAATCTTGCCGGCGATGAAGGACCGTACCAGAGCGGCCGCCGTCTCGGGTCGATCGGCCCGCCGATACTGCTCCCGACGCAGCAGCACGTTTCCGGAAACCGGTCCCTGAACTCGCGCCAGGAAACGACCGTTTTCCGTAAGAAAACTCATCCCAACCTGGTTTTCCGCGCAGAAACCCATGAGAAACGGGCTGCACATCACCCGTCCGAAACAAACGATGGAGCTGATGGTGTGCACCGGAATCTGGAGTCGTTTCTCGCCGTCCACTGATACGAGCACGGTTTCGCCTTCCTTGGACAGGTAGGCACCCTGGGTGGTGACATACAGCGTGTTGAGGTGCTTTTTCATGACCGCCTCACATCGTGCGAAGCCAGCCGTTCCGTTCCGGCGCGTCAGCACAAGACGCGCCGATTTTCCACTCCTGAATCATTGCCCCCGGCTCGCCTATCCCTCTGGTCTCAATCCCCTTGCCCCCTCAGGATGTCTTCGAGGTATCGGGCCACAGAACGTCTGCCGGCGGTGGCCTGGGGCAGGCAGACGTTGATGAGGGAGCACGTCTCGCATTTCTCCTCATACACCGCCGGCGGCGTGGAGCCCGAAGCAACGAGGGCGTGCAGTCGGGCGGATGTTTCTTCGGTGGTGCGCCGCAGTGCGGCGTCGAAAGAGACATCCACCCGCCGGCGCGTCTTCCCGTAAAACAAGGCCCCGCAGAAGACCTCGACAGCCAGCATTTCCTCGAGACACAGGGCCTGGGCGCAGAGCTGCACTTTGTCCCAAAGCGCCTTCTTGGGCCTCCCGCGCTTGTACTCGACTGGAAACGGCCGCCAGATCGCCAACCCTCCCTCGCCTTCTTCCCGATGGAACTCCACGACGTCGGCTTTCCCGGAAAGACCCAACCGAAGGGAACGGATGGGCAGCCCAAACGCAAGGCGGACATCCCGTCGGGATTCGCGCCCCCCGGCATCCACCCGTTCGTGAAGAATCCGCCCTTCGGCGGTGTAAAGGTTTTCCTCCCACAGGCCCTCGATGTGGATGAGCGCGCACTGCCGTTCGCAAAACAGCACGTGCTGCAGGGCCGAAATCGGGAGGAGGTCCTCCTCGGCGTAGCTCATGGGCAGTTGCTCCCTATGCAGGCTTCTGGTTCCCAAGACCCATTCCATCCTCCACAGGTTCGAGACGAAGCAGGATGGCCTCCGTGATGTTGGCCAGTGCCTCTTATCGCGTCTCGCCCTCACTGAGGCAACCCGGAAGGCCGCGCACGATGGCCGTGAATCCACCTTCTTCGCTGGGCTCCAGGATCACTCTTATCTTCATGGGCATCACCCTGCTCATTGGGAACAAACGGGTCTCGACGGACTGGCAGCCCGGCATGGCTCAGAGCTTCCCATCAGATCTTCTCCTCGATCGTGACGCCGCCGGGCTTCGCGGTCTCGTTTACGCTCACTCGATAGTCCTCAAATCCCCTGGCAGGCCCGTCCCGCCCATCGACTCGATCGACTCGAACCAGATCGAACAACTTGTGGGCCGGAGCGCTCCCCAGTTTGGAGTCGTGCCGGAACACGATGAGCTTTCGGGCCGCCATCTGGCCCCGGGCGGCGGAGCGATCGTGCTCGAACATGTTGGTCAAGGCCTCCCAGAACAGATCGAGGTCCGCCTCGGAGAATCCCGTGTCCCCGGCCAGGGGAGCCGACACAAAGCCGTGGCAGCGGTAGAGCGCGTACGGGACCGTGAATTTGCGCCCCATGGTGCGGTTATCGCCCTGCATCCGTTCGGCCTCCGCCTCGGTGGCCACGGCCATGCGCGTGATGCTGTGCTCCAGCGGCACGATGGGTTCGACGCTGCGGGCGAAGGTGAGTTGCACGGGGCCCCGGACCTGACCGGCGTTCTTACCTGTTGACATCACGGCCCCAAACGAGCGCACGTCGAAGTAGGTCCTGCACATATACTGCCGAGCCGCCTCGGTCTTCTCACCTTTTTCCTTGCTCTTGACCTCCTCCCGGTCGTGAGCCTGATCAATCAGGGTGTTGAGTACGGCCTTCTCCTTGATGAAGATATCACACCCGTCGACTTCAGCCTTCGCGAGCTGAACATAATTGCGCACCTTCCGTTTCAGACAGACATCCGTCACCAGTCCATGCCCCGTTTCCGGATCCATTCGGGGCAGGTTGCCCGCATCGGGGTCGCCGTTGGGATTTCCGTCCTTGACATCAAACAGAAACACGAAATCGTATCGGTTCTCAACAACCTTGCTCATGCTGTCTCCCTCCGTAATGATCACTGGTCTTTTTGCGAGGCACTGAAAAAGGACTGCCGCTGGTGGTAATAGCCCACGGCAAACCGCCCCTGATCGGGCAGGCTGAGGTGGTTCGGAAACTCCGTCAATCCGCCCAGGATCTCTCCGATCAATCGTTCCAGGTTGACGACGCGGCCGCGGTTTTCGAGCTTGGCAAGATGATGGTTCTTGAGCTTCATGAGGTGGGGAAAGGCTGAGCCGGGAGTAGACGAGGCGGAGCCGTAGAAACGGTCTCGGATGGTGGCGTTGATTCCGGGGTTGGCTTCCTCCTGGATCTTTTCCAGGGTGGCGAAGAGCCGTCCTAACCGGTAGCCGACGTTCGTGTTGCTGGGATCGAGCGACATGGCGACCTCCTTGCTGACCTTCTGGTAGAATCTGGCCTCCCGGACGAGCACCGCCTTGATGAGGGAGGCGCGGGGATAGGTGATCTCGCGTTCCGCCCGGCATCGGCGCACGGCGGCCTGGAGCAGGGCGTAAGGGTACGGCGTCCCCTCAAGAATGGCCTTCATGAATTCGCCCGCCATGTTGGGTGGGATGTTTTCGGACTTGCCCAGGGCGGCGACCGAGACCAATAACTTGAACAGGGACAAATACCGGGGCTGGCTCGGACCGTGGATCATTTCGAGGTCCTCAAAGTACTGATGCAGGTTTGCGGCCACCTTCGCCACGCTCCCCGCATACCAGAAGCGAACGGAGATTCTGGCGGCGTTGGGGGCCAATCCCAGTACAAAAAAAGGTGTGCTCGGATCGAGCTGGGGAGGCGCCCCGGAAAGGGGTGCCCGGAAGGCGGCCACCAGCATTTTGTAGTCCTGCTCGGGCTCGCCCTTGGCGGGTTCCCCGAACAAATCGGCGAACACATCCTCCAGATCGTGTTTCCGCTCGGCCCAGAAAACGGTGGTGGCGTCCCCGACTCGCAGGCGTTGACGGGATCCCTTGGCCAGTAGATGGTTCAGGGCTGTGGTGTAGGCGAACTCCGCCCGGCTTCCCACGGGAGCGTTGAAGCTCTGTTCCTTTCCGTAAGAGGTGAAGGCGGGCAGATTGAAGGAGACGATGTTGGCCCCCGAAGACTGCGCCCCATAAACCCCTTTGACCGCCGTGTGCAATCGCGCCGGCACATCCAGTTCGCCCGAAACGAGACAGGTTTGTCGGGGGGATTCGGTACCCTCCGTCGGCTGCGTCACGGCCGCGACGACGGCCGGCCGCTCGCACACGAGACAGGTATCGCCCTCCAGCTGGAAGCTCAGGTTCAACCCGCTTTCTTCCACCTCGGGCCAGAGCGGGTGAGTGAAGACAGGCTGAAAATCACCCCTTTCGAGGAACTCCAGCACCGCCGCGACGCCCTCATCGTCCCGCGCGCTCGCAAGGTCTTCCCGGATTTTTTCGATGAAGGCGTGATGCTGCTCCCTGGCCCTTTGCGTCAGCTTGGAGACGTCCTTCTTGGGGTCGGGTTTTGGGCGTCCGAAAACGTAGCCGGGTACGTCCCAAAGCAGGTTGGCAGCGATCCCGCTGGTCTTTTTGACGCCTTTGGGCACCCTGAAAACCCTCGCCGTTTTCTTTTTGCCTTCGCCCCCGCGGGTGTCCGTGAGGCCCACAAAGCCCCCCTGTCGGTTGAGAACCACCACAAACGGGATGGGCTGGCTCTGAAGGCCTTCTTCGGCCACATCCGTCGATCCCTCGGTGCGCAGGCGATGATAATAGCCGTTCAATGCCTGGAGAATCATCGCCTCACCTCCGCGCTGTCCTCGGGAGGCACCCGAACCACGCCGTTTTCAAGCCGTGCCCGGAACCACATGGGCTGCGGTTCGGCTCCCGCGTGATCCATATCGTAGAGCATGAACCCGAGATCGCGCGAGTCGGGGATGGGTTGAAGTCTACCCTCCCCCGACGGCACCAGTTCGAAGCAGGCCGCAAACTCCCGACACCCGAGGTACGGTCGGTGGAAGCATTGACCTCTTTCCGCCCGACGAATGAAGATCTCCTCGAACTTCCTCACGTTGTCCCCTGAGCCCGCCTGAGGAGTCATCTCGAAGCGGGCGTGAATCCCGTAAGCCACATCGCGCAGGAAGAGGCCGGCCCGTTGCTGGCGTTGATCTTCGATGAACAGACCCGATGAGCGCGGCGACATGACGGCCCCGACCTCGTTTCGCCGGACCGAGGTCCAGCGTATGGGGTTGAGCACGTCGATCTGTTTGACGCGCCAACGGATCGCCGGTTTCCACAGGATGGCCTCCAGGATGCCGCGTGCCGCCGACGGGGTCATCACATCATAGGAGACCCGTTCCACTTTCATCTCCGGGCGGGTGAAGCACGCGTAATCCCCCCAGACCCGCCGCAGAAAGGTTTTGCTCTCCTCTACCGGCATCGCTTGTCCTCCTCTGTACGCATCGATTCAAACGATCAATTCATCCGGTTCATACAAAAGGGAGCGGTCGGAGCAAAACCCGAGAGCATCATCATAGAGCGCTCCGTGCCCCTGGATGAAGATCCCCGGGTGAACCTCCCGGATCGCTCCTTCCAAACGCAACCGCTCGTGCAACCTGCGGGGCAGGTTGACCACGTAGCGCTGCAGCTTGCGAAGCAGCCACCCCTCCGGCCCCCTTCGGGTTAGCTGGTCCAAAAGCGTCGGCCCCTCCGTGCCATAAGCGACGAGGACCGCCGCCTGGGCCGAATCGTCGATCAGCTTGAATTTGGCCGCCGCCGAGCGGAAACTGAACTGAAAACCGCCATCCGGCTTCAGGTCGGGCAGAATCGCATGGGCATCCAGGCGGTCCCTTCCCTGGAGCCAGTAAAACTCCCGGAAAAACGCGGTGAAGCGCTCCGGGGCGAGCGGATCGGCCGTCTCCTGAGCGAGAAGCCGCG
>CAZGQL010000221.1:0-6521 GCA_964527905.1 uncultured Syntrophobacteraceae bacterium | reverse complement strand
CATCTCGTTGGCCATTCGTACCGCTGTGGTGGATAAATCGATCGTGATCATGTCTCAGATGCCTCGCTGACTGAACGTCCGATGGAAAACAGAAGACCTCGCCGCGCCCTGACCGAAGCTTATCTCAGGATCCGTGAGCGATCGTCGAACCCGCGCGCGACCAAAGTCCATACGTGTGGGGCGGCGGCTCGCTGGTATCCAGAGCGCGCCCTGGAAAGAGCCGGTTCAAGGCCACTTCCTCGGATGCGATGGCGATGAGGGACTCGTCCTCGTACATGACCATGGGCTTGGCCGCCAGCTTGTCCTTGGCGTAACCAATGGCGTCCCGGGTCGCCACCAGGTACGAAAACGTGCCGTCCAGGTCTTCAAGGGAGGTGCGCAGCGCATCCTCCAGGGAGGCGCCCCGGCTCATTTCGTGGGCCAGGTAGACGGCGATGAGCTCCGTGTCGTTTTCGGTGCGGAATTCCATGCCCTGCCGTTCGAGGCGCCGCCGCATGATCCAGTAGTTGGTGATCTGTCCGTTGTGGACGGTGGCGACATCGGCAAAACCCGTCGCCCAAAAGGGATGCGCCGTCTCGGGATGGACGCCGGTTTCGGTCGCGAGCCGCGTGTGGCCGATGCCGTGAGTCCCGTCGAAATGCCCGATCTTGTAGCGCCGACTGAGCTCTCTGGGCTGCCCCACATCCTTGATGATGTCCAGGCTCGATCCCATCGAAATCAACATGCCCGCACGCTCCATGGCGTAGGAAAATTCCTGAAGATCGCCCTGAACGTGCACGATGACCCCGTACGTGCACCCGATGAGCTCCTCGTGGAGGAGTCGGGCGCCTCGTGACTCGAGGCCCGCGCGGATCCTCTCAAGGCTCTCCTCCCGCCGAGCGATGTCCTGAACCAGGAACCGTAGCCGCAAGCGGTCCTCGGCCGCCTCACGGTACAGCGCCCACCCCGCCGAGTCGGGCCCGCGATGGACGCAAGCATCCATCATTTCGGTGAGGGCCTCGCCCGTGGTCATGCCGAGACCGGACGTTCCATCCTTCATAAGAATTCCCGCAATGCTGCACATGCGCGCCTCCCCTTGCGCGTTCGCTCCACCCGGCCAGGGCCCCCGCCCGATGGCACTCACCCCCCCCGAAGACGATCCAGTGGAGTTCCATCGGCTTGGAAGGCTGTTGCAGAACTTGCGTGTCCCCCACCCCCATCATTCCGGCGCAGTCGGGAATACGGTGTTCAACAGCGCCTGGACCGTCGCCTCCGCAGGGATGACAGGGTTCCAAAGTCTTGCAACAGCCGTTTGGGGCCGTTCCTTCGATGACTTCGGCGGCACGCGCCGTAGCCGTCGCCTTCCCGTGACACTCTATGCAATTAATATTCCTGTGATGAAATTTTCCAGTTGAAGGAGACGTCGAGGAAGACCCATTCTCACGTCAGGGCCCAGCAGGTGGGGGATGATGGGAATCCATTGGCCTCGTGGTTCGGGGGGGGCGAGTGGAACGGGGAATCGAGTGGGCTTGGAGTCGGGCCTGGGACGGCCTGTTGTCTTATTCTTCCGAGGTTTGCGGGTGCACGATGATGGAAAGAAACCGGATGGGGAGCTCGAGGAGCTCTTCGGGACCGTGGGGCGCATCGGCGTCGAAGAAGAGGGAATCGCCAGGCGCGAGCGCATAGGTCTTGTCGCTGTAGCGGTATTCGATGCGCCCTTCGAGCATGTAGATGAATTCCATGCCCGCGTGCTGAAAGACGGGAAAGACCTCGGAATCCTTGGTGAGCGTGATGAGATACGGTTCGACGGCGATACTCTTACCCAGGGAGTGGCCCAGGAGCTGATACTGGTGGCCGGCCCTCGTCCCACGCCGCTCGATGACGAGACCTTCGCCCGCCCGCACGAATGTGGCGTCCCGCTGCTCCTCGAACTTCCTGAAAAAGGCGGTGACGGGCACCTGGAGGGCGGCGGAAAGGGATCTTAGCGTCGCCAGGGACGGCGAGGCGATGCCCCGCTCGATCTTCGAGAGCATTCCCGTGGAAAGCCCCGTGAGCTTGGCCAGGTCGTTGACCGTGAGGTCCTGTTTCTTTCGGAAGGCGCGGACTTCCCGGCCGATGGCCATCTCCAGGCGGTTGTCGCTGACCATCGGCGTCACTTGGCTTTCCCTGGTGGCTTCCCGGCGCGAATCCCTTTTGGTGGCAGATCCAGTCTCGTCCATGAACGGCGCCTCATCTGAACGGTTCAGTGCACAGGCCCCCCTATTCCCGCCCTCCTCACTACCATGAGCGGGAAAACGGCGTCAACCGGGACCACCGCGCGCAATTCCACAGATCACCAAGTCCAGATGCCTTTCCTCGATGGAAGGCATCACATTTATGTTCCAAGCGCCACCGATCCGAGCCCCTTTTTTCGTTCTATCCGGCACCAAGGGGTTCTCCAGAGGCTCGAAACGCACTGTGATGCATAAAATGTTCATTTTGGTTCAGATTAGAGAACAAAAATACATTTTTGTTACTTTTGAAGGGAATGTTTGATGAACTGTTTTGGGGGTGAGTTCATAAAGTCTAAATGGTACGTTCCAAGTTGCGGATCCTCGAAACACGCTCCATCCGGTGGAGGCGCGCGCCAAGAAATCATCCAAGAAGCTGGATTCCCGCCTGCCCGGGGTCCGACAGCCGCTGTCCACACTTTCAGATTCCGGTTCCGGATGGCAGGCATCGCTGCACGGCGGGGCCGGCATTCCGGGTCCCCCCTCCCATGGCCGGACGTGGCACGGTAGGTCGCTCGCGCATGCCCTCCACGAGGGACGCTTCTAAGGTTCCTTCTGCCATCGTGGCCACGGGAGTACCGGAGCGGGAGGCACGCTTCTTGATTGACTCTCATGCAACAAAATTGACTGGTGATCACAAACCGCATGCATGAGGGAGACGCCGACATGGGAGCAGCCGTCAACAAAGACATGATCCGTGAGCGGATGAAGGCCGAGGGCATTGAGTTCATTCTCGTTCAATTCGTGGACATCCATGGCTCCGTAAAGGTCAAGCAGGTGCCCGTGCACTGCTTCGACGACATCGTCGATGAAGGGGCGGGATTTGCCGGTGCCGCCGTCTGGGGGGTCGGCCAGGGGCCCCACAGCCATGATCTCATGGCCCGGGCCGACCTGGAAACGTACCAACGGCTCCCCTGGAAGCCCAACGTCGCCCTGTTCAGCTCAAACCTCCATGTCGACGGGGAGCCTCACCCTTACTGCCCGCGTGTGAACCTCATCCGCATGATGGACCAGTTCAAGGCCGAAGGCTATGCGCTCAACTGCGGGTTCGAGCCCGAGCACTTTCTGGTGATCCGAAAACCCGACGGAGGGATTCAAATCTGGGATCCCCTCGGCATCGACACCCTTGCCAAGCCGTGCTACGACTTCAAGGGCATGTGTCAGGCCATGGACTACCTCCAGGACATCATCCGCCATGGCAATCAGATGGGCTTCGATATTTACCAGAGCGACCACGAGGACGCCAACGGGCAGTACGAGATCAACTTCGGTTGGACCAACGCGCTCCACGCCGCCGACCGCTTGACGCACTTCCGGATGATGACCTCCCAGGTGGCCGCCAAGTATGGCTGCATCTCCACGTACATGGCCAAACCCTTCAATGACAAGACGGGGTCGGGAGCCCACCTCCACTTCCACGTGGCGGACGCCCGAACGGGCCAAAACCTCTTCCCGGGAAACAACGGCGACCCCGACTGGAAGGGGCTGGGGCTGTCCCGGCTGGGACTCCATTACGTTGGAGGTCTTCTCAAACACATCCGGGCCATCACGGCCGTCGCCTCCCCCACGGTCAACTGCTACCGCCGTATCCAAAGCGGCGAGTTCGTCTTTTCCAGCCGCTCCGGCTACACCTGGACCCCCGCCTTCGCCTCTTACGGCGACAACAACCGGACTCAGCTCTACCGATGCCCGAGTCCCAACCGGTTTGAAGACCGCTCCATCTCGGCGGCCGTCAACCCGTATCTGCTCGCGGCCGTCCACATCGGCGCAGGACTCGATGGGATCCGAAATCAAATCGACCCTGGAGACCCGTGCATCGGCATCAACGTCTACGAGATGTCGTTCGAGGAGCGGCGACGGCGCGGCATGACGCTCCTGCCCCAGAACCTCTTCGAAGCCGTTGAGGAACTTGAAAAGGATGAGGTGGTCAAGGCCGCCCTCGGGCCGATCGCCGACGAGTACATCCGCCTCAAGAAAGCCGAGTGGAGCGAGTTCATGCGCCACCAGGTCACCCCGTGGGAGATCAACCGCTACCTGACGATGCTCTGATCCAATCGCCCCACCCCATCCGGCCGCGCCCTGCAGGTCCGCCCCACTCACGCTTTCGGCGGGAACCCGGGATCAACCCTGGAAACCGGGTTTCCGCCGAGTCCCCGTACCATCCACACAAACGGTCCCTTTAGGAAGCTCGCAAGCCGCGACATGGAAATCCAAAGAATCGCCCCTACACCCTTTTCACCATCACTCCTTCGCCCAGGAGATCCCAGAGGGGGGCGGTCCACCCGATGTGGCGCATCCCGGTTCCGGACTGCCCTCAACTGGCCGTCTCTCGCGGGCCTTTTCGGGTTGACTTCCCTTCGGATCTTTTTCTATGGTGCGCTGCGCCCCGGCGTCTCGAACCTTGAGAGATCCATCCTCGGCTTTTCGTGGAGGGTCGTTGCCCCGTTTCCCCATCCCCGAAGGAGGACTCATGAGCACGTTTCAACTGAACGAGTGGGTGCTGCTGGCAACCCAGAAGGGAAAGAAGTGGCTGGTCCGCCTGGAGGACGCTCCCTTTTCGACCCACGTGGGCACGGTCCAGCTCAAGGATGCTCTGGGCCGCGAAGAGGGCGATCAATTGGAGACCAATCTCGGCGCCAAGCTGTTCCTCTATCGGGCCACCCTCGAGGACTACGTGTACCTCATGAAGCGCCAGACCCAAATCATCTATCCGAAAGATCTCGCCATGATGATCTTTTCGGGGGACATTTACCCACACTGCAAGGTGCTCGAATCCGGGATCGGATCCGGGGGCCTGTCCCTGGCCCTACTGCGGGCCCTCGGTGGGAGCGGACGGCTCATTTCCGTCGAAAAGCGCCCGGAATTCGCCGCGCTGGCCATGGAAAACATCGAAAAATTCTTCGGCCGGTCCCCGCAAAATCACGACGTGGTCGTGGCCGACATCCAGGATTTCCACATGTCCCTCCAGGTGGACCGGGTCTTTCTGGACCTGCCGGAGCCGTGGCACGCGGTGCCCAACGTGGCGCGACTGACCCGTCAGGGCGGCCTCCTCGTGAGCTTGAGCCCCAATGTCGGCCAGGTGCAGCTGATGAGCCGGGAGTTGCGTCAAAACGGTTTTGCCAGCGTGTCCACCTTCGAACTCCTCAAGCGCGACTGGAAAGTCGACGCCCTCCGGGCGCGCCCCATGGACCGCATGCGGGCCCACACGGGATTCCTCACCGTGGCCAAGAAGGTGCGACGTCCCGCCCTCGACGCCCCGAACGAATAGTCCCCATCCTCCCCGAGTTTCCTCGCTTTCTTCAATTCATGACCCGCTTCGATCACGGAAAAGTTTCAATCTTGTATCGCTTCCGAGTAACGATACATTTATGTATCTCTTGATGGCCAATAAAAGAGCACTATGTGAGCCATTGGGCTTTATAAATAGTTTATTTTCAATGTATTAGCCAACATGGCAAGCCTCTTGCTTTTGGGATCCATCAGGCCGCGAGGGCCAACGAGCACTCGGGTCGAATCAGGGAGCGGTCATCCCTGGAAACGAACCAAGCGCGGTTCCGGCATGGGCGGAACGGCGATGCGGCAATCCGGATCAGGCGGCAGCAGTTCATCGAGGAACGCGATAGCTACGAGGAGGAAATCATGGTCAAAGTCGAAGCCATCATCAAACCGTTTCGGCTCACAGAAGTTCAGGAAGCCCTGGTCAATCTCGGCATCCAGGGGATGACGATTGCCGAGGTCAAGGGCTTTGGGAGGCAGAAGGGGCACGTGGAGGTCTACCGGGGGGCGGAGTACCGGGTGGATTTTGTCCCCAAGCTTCTGGTGACCGTCGTCATTCCGAGGACCCTCTCCGAGGAGGTCATCCGGGCCATCCAGAAGGCCGCTTACACGGGCAAGATCGGAGACGGCAAGATTTTCGTCTCGAGCATCCAGGAGGTCATGCGCATCCGGACGGGCGAGATGGGGACCGATGCGCTTTAGCGGCATGCCGATCCCGGGAGTGCGGCCACGCAAGCCCGAGACCGTCTCCCGATCCAATGCGACCCACGAGGGTATGCTGCTCGAACAAGGATGCAACCATCATCATTCACACGAACTGACCCGCAATCTTCACTCGGAGGATTTCTCATGAAACGAATGGCCCTGGCACTCATTCTGATTTTGACCTTCCTGCCCATCGTTCCAGCCTTCTGCGCGGAATCCACGGAGGCGACGCCGGCGGCCGCCCCCGCGGCCGAAGCCCCCAAGGTCGATACCGGAGACACCGCGTGGCTG
>CAZGQL010000220.1:0-6563 GCA_964527905.1 uncultured Syntrophobacteraceae bacterium | reverse complement strand
ATCGTCGTTTGCATCGAGCCTCCTCTTGGCCAGCAGGGGCGAGACGCCACGGCCGATACCGTTGAGCTTGTTGAGCAGCACGTGGGCGGCCACGGCCAGAGGATCGATGGGAGGCGAGTACGGGGGGGCGTACCCGAGGTCGATGTTGCCGATCTGATCCACGGTAGCACCGAAAAACAGGGCGCTTGCCGCCACATCCAAACGCTTCGAGGCATCACCCGGGCCGAGCACCTGGACTCCGAGGAGTCTGCGATACCGGCGGGACGCCACCAGCTTGATGATGATGGGTTTGTTTTCCGGGATGTAATGGGGGAGCGTAGGCCCCGCCCATACCACGGTCTCGATATCGGGATCCAGATCGCGCGCTTGCTTTTCCGTGAGGCCGGTCCTGCCCACATTGTAGTCGAACACGCGACAGATGCCGGTTCCCGTAACCCCGACGAAGGGGCTCGACAGCCCCGCGATGTGGTTGGCAATGACGCGGCCATGCTTGTTGGCGGTGGACCCAAGGGGGGCGAAGTAGGGTGACTTGGTGATGGGGTGGACGTAATGGTTCACCACACAATCGCCGCCCGCATAAATATCCGGATCACTCGTCTGGCAATAGGAATTGATGACGATGCCCCCTTTGGGAGAGCAAAGCAGGCCGGCGTCGCGGGCGAGTTGATCGTTGGGACGCACCCCCACTCCGAGAACGACCAAATCGGCGGGGTAGGTCGACTTGTCCGTTCGAACACGGTTCACGGCTTCGGCTCCCTCCAGGGCCACAACCTTTTCTCCCAGTGCCAGCGTCACCCGTTTCTGCCTCATGTGCTTGGCCACCAAAGCGGCCATCTCCACATCCAGAAACTGGGGCAGGATCTGGTCGAAAAGCTCGATCATCGTGACATCCAGCCCGCGTTTCCTCAGGGCTTCGGCCATCTCGACCCCGATGTAACCGGCTCCGATCAGCACCGCCCGCCTGAGGTTCAACCGATCGATCGCTTCGACCATGCTCGCAGCGTCGTCAGGGTGCCGCATGGTCCACACGTTTCTGAGATGGAGCCCCTCAATGGGCGGGATAATGGGGCTGCTGCCCGTAGCAAGAACCAGCTTATCGTAGGGGAGGTCTTCTTCGATGCCGTCGGCCAGGTTTCTCAGTCGGACCGTTCGATTCTCCCGATCAATTCGGAGGGCTTCGGTTCGCGTGAGGGTCTTAAAGCCTTTGACCCTTTCGAAAAACTCCGGGGTGCGCGGCACACCGATCGGGGTTTCGACGAGCATTTCAAGCCTCGGATAGATGCCCTCCACAAAATAGGGCAATCCGCACGCGCCGTATGAGACCAAGTGTCCCCTTTCGACCATGGTCACGTCCGCATCAGGCAGGATCCGTTTCAGACGGGAGGCGGTTTTAGGTCCGCAGGCGACGCCTCCGATGATCACGACCCTCAAGGGCTTCCGCATGGTGATGGTTCCTCCTCACTGAATCCAAAACGCAGATGCGGGACGCGCGGGACGCCCCTAGAATCCATTCATCCGCCTCCGACCCGATCGGTCAACCGAGGATTTTCTTGATGGCGCTCAGGAGCTCTTCCGCCTCAGGGGGCTTTTCGATGTATTCCGTCGGTTCCGGAAGAGGTTGGCCCTCGTATTCATCCAGCAGCTTGTTGGAGTGATAGAACGTCTTCTTGGCCAGGGCCGACACCACGATCACGGGGATCTGCCGCAGGTCGGGATCCTTCTTGAGGGCGCGATAAAGGAAAATGCCGCTTTCCTTGGGCATCATGACGTCCATGATGACCAGCGCGGGTTTGTTTCGTTTTGCGGCTTCAAGGCCTTGTTGGCCGTCTTCAGCCGGGATGGGCTTGTAACCGTTGGTTTCAAGCAAAGTCGTTATAAATACACGAATGTCGATCTCATCATCCACTACCAGGACTTTTTTCGCCATGGTCCATCCTCCAGACTTCGTAGGCAATTTGCGCGAATCCAATTCCTCGTCCAACAGCTCCAAGTCTCAAAAAGCGACGGATGTCAACCCTGCGCCGGCCGCCCCGAGATGCCGTATCCGGGTCCTGAATGCGAACCCGGGCTCAATGGCCGGAACCGCTTGGGATCATTGCATCTTACCTGGGAGCGTGAATTGTTTAGCCGGGTTCCGGATGGCCATCACGTGGCAGTGGGCGTAGCGCGAGACATTGCCGACCGTGCTTCCGTGGACCAGTCGGTCCTGTTCCGCCTTTCCGAGGGCCCCCATGACGATGAGGTCGGCTTGCTGGCTCTTGGCGTAACGAATGATTTCGATGTCGGGAGCCCCACACCGGACCACGAAAACATAGTTCGTGAAACCGGCCATACGATCCTCATAGGTGGCCTTGAGCTCCTTGATGGCGTTCGCTTCGATGTCCTTGTCGTAAAAGGCTTGACCGTGCTGGGAACGCTCGGGAGGGACGTGCTCGTCGACGATGTTGCGATTGTATGTGAAAGGCGAGTGGGGCACGTGGAGAATGTGGAGTTTGGCGTTGTACTTCTTGGCCAGGTTGAGGGCGTGCAGAAAAGCGATATTGGCATCCTCGGAGAAGTCCGTACAAAACACAATGTTTTTGTAATCGACCATGGAGGCCTCCCTTGTTCAAGATGGATGATCCCACCAAACCGCGCTCAACCGAATCTCACACAAGAAGCCATGGATTGAGCAAGAATGGAAGGAAAAAATGTGACGTGCTCTTAACTGGTCGGCATATCTTCTCCCCGAACGTCGCATGGTATGCGGGGCGGGCCTTGGACAAACCCTTCCAATGGACCTGTTGACACGTCGCCCCCGCAGCCGGTATAAGATGATCCATGGGTTGAACAGGGATGCCTTTCGTTGGAAACGGGGGAGACATGCCGGAGAGAATCCCGCTCATGCGATACGATCGTTATTGCTCGTACGGCTATCGCCGGCGGTCTGTCCCAGTACCGTAAGACCTGCAAGGTAGAGGTCGTGGACAGACCGCGGCGCGGGTGTCCACGGCTTGTGTCGTTCTCGGGGAGCCGTGGTTTGTCGACCACGGCTTTTTTTGTGTGCGGTGAACAGCGATGGGACAACTTGAAGGAGGAGCCATGTCGAGGAACGGGAAGCGCCGGGCGAGCAGCTTAGGGATCTGGATGATTGCCATGGTGGTTTTGGGACTTCTTGGGGCCGCGGCCACGGGGTGGGCCGCTGAGCCATACAAGATCGGGGCGGTTTTTTCGGTTACGGGGCCCACGTCCTTCTTGGGGGAGCCTGAGAAGAAGACTGCCGAGATGATCGCGGAGGAGGTCAACAAGCAGGGAGGCATCAACGGGCATCCCCTCCAGCTCATCGTCTACGATGACGAAAGCGATGCCACCAAGTGTAACATCGCCGTGAAGAAGCTGATCAAGAAGGATGAGGTCCCGGTCATCATCGGGCCTAGTGGAAGCGGGCAAAGCATGGCGGTTGTGAGCGTGGCCGAGGAATCCAAGATCCCTCTGATTTCATGCGCCGCCAGCTACAAGATCGTCACTCCCGTGGAGAGCAGAAAATGGGTGTTCAAAGTGGCCGGATCGGACAGCCACGTGGTCGCGAAACTCTATGAATATATGAAGTCGAAAGGGATCAAGAAGATCGGGATCATGTCGGCAAGCGACGGGTTCGGAGGCAGCGGCCGGGAAGAGCTGCTTCGGCTGGCCGGCGAAAGTGGGATGGAAGTGGTCGCGGACGAACGTTACAACCCCCAGGACACGGATCTTTCGGCGCAGTTGACCAAGATCCGCTCTGCCCAGCCCCAGGCCGTCATCAACTGGTCCACCGGTCCCACCCAGATCCTTGCGGTGAAGAACTGGCGGGACCTTGGAATGAGTTCCATCCCCCTCTATCAGAGCCATGGGTTCGGCAGCCGCAAGAACCTCCAACAGCTCGGAGAGGCCGCGGAAGGCGTCCTGCTGGCCCTGGCCCGCGTGAACATCGGCCCCCTGCTCCCCGATGCGGACCCCCAGAAGAAAGTGATCATGGAATACACTCAGGCCTATGAGGCCAAGTACAAAGAACCCATCTCCTCGTTCGGCGGTCATGCGTGGGATTCCATGCAGCTCGCCATCGCCGCCCTCAAGGCGGTGGGGCCAAACCCGGCAAAGATTCGTGACTTCATCGAAAACACCCGTGGGTTCGTGGGCCAGCATGGTATCTTCAATTTCTCGCCCCAGGATCACAACGGGCTGAATAAGGACGACCTGATGATGGTTGTCGTGAAGAAGGGAGACTGGGCCCTGGCGCCATAGGAACGCGCGCACGAACCATTCGGATCAGGTGACATGCAAAGGTGGGGCGCTCGGTGGCGGTCGAGCGCCCTTTCCGTTGCCGGTTCGTTGGGGTTGACTTGAGCGGCTTCATGCCCCTAGAATCGCGCGATTTCAGTTCATCGGGAAAAGGAGGCGGGGGAGCTTGTCGTGGTGGACAGCAGTGTGGGAACGGATTTCCTGCAATACACCATCAGCGGATTGACGATCGGCGTGATCTACGCCCTGGTGGCGATCGGATACAACATCATCTACAACGTGACCGAGATCATCAATTTCGCCCAGGGGGAATTCGTGGTGATTGGGGCGCTGACGGCGGTGTTTTTCGTCGGAACCCTTCATCTCCCCATCACCGTGGCGTTTTTTGGGGCCATTGTCACCACGGGTCTCCTGGGGCTCCTGATGGAACGTTTCGTGGTGCGCCGTGCGCGGCAGGCCAGCGTCATGTCTCTCATCATCATCACCATCGCCTTGTCGATCATGCTCAAGGGAACGGCCATGCTCTGTTGGGGCAAGGATCCTTACAGCCTGCCCAGCTTCAGCGTGGGCGGTCCCGTCATGGTGGCGGGGGCGGCCATTCAGCCGCAGGCCTTCTGGATTCTTGGAGTGAGCGCGGCCGTCGTGCTTGGGCTGACGCTCTTTTTCCACCGCTCGGTATACGGCAAGGCCATGCTGGCCTGCGCCGACAATCCCAGCGCGGCGCGAATGGTCGGGATCCCCGTCCAGCAGATGGTGCTGCTGTCTTTCATGCTCAGCGCGGCCATTGGTGCCGCTGCGGGGGTGATCATCACCCCCATCTCCTTGATGGAATACGACCGCGGCGCCTTGCTCGGACTCAAGGGATTCGGTGCCGCCATCTTGGGCGGGCTCGGGCAATTTGTGGGAGCGCTCGCCGCCGGGATCATCCTGGGCCTGGCGGAATCCTACTGCGCCGGATACCTTTCGTCCGGGTACAAGGATGCGGTCGCCCTGGTGCTGCTTCTGCTCGCGCTTTTCTACAAGCCGGAGGGGCTTTTCGGCAGCGGCGAAGCGGCGAAGCTGAAACGGTTCTAACGAGGGACCCTTCCGATATGGACAGACGGGACTGGAGGATTCTCCTTGGATCTGCCGCCGCCGTGGGGTTGTTCCCCTGGGTGGTGCTGCCGTTCAAGGCCGTTTCCCACTACCTGGACGTTATGATTTTCGCAGGCATTTTTTCCGTGGTGACCCTAGGACTGTCCATGTTGATGGGGTACGCCGGTCAGATCTCACTGGCCCAGGCGGCGTTTTTCGGGGTTGGAGCCTACACGTCCGGAATCCTCACCTCAAAGTTCGGCTGCCCACACCTGGCGGCGGCGGCGGGCGGAATGGGGCTTGCGGCCATGGTGGCCTGGCTGGTGGGAATTCCGGCCCTTCGGCTCAAAGGCCATTACCTGGCCATGGCCACGCTCGGCTTCGGCGTCATTGTCCATATCGTCCTGGCCGAAGAGGTGGAATGGACGGGAGGCCCCTCCGGAATGGTCGACATCCCCGGGCTGCGCATCGGCCCGTGGAAGGTCACCCATGAGCTGGTCTGGTACTATCTGGTTTGGGGGATTGCCTTCGTTTGTCTCGTCTTCTGTCTTCACGTCCTGCACTCGAGGGTGGGAAGGGCTCTTCGAGCGATCCACGAAGGGGAGGTGGCCGCGGAATCCATGGGGGTTCCGACGGCCCGCTACAAGCTGCAGGTTTTCGTGCTCGGGGCGGTATTCGCTGCGATGGCGGGCAGCCTCTACGCTCATTATGTCATGTTCCTGACGCCAAGCTCGTTCAATCTCATGTGGTCCATCCGCTTCGTCCTGATGGTGATGATCGGCGGGATGCACAGCCTGTGGGGGGCTCTGATCGGAACGATCCTGCTGACCTTTGTGGGGAACGAGTGGTTGCATGTTTTCGCGGAGTTCGAGATCCTGGTCTACGGTGCCGTCTTACTGGTGGTGGCGTTGTTCCTCCCCCAGGGGCTCGTGTCACTGGTGAAACGCCATGCCGACTAAGGAGCCGATGCCTGTATCGTTCGAGCCCGTGGCCGCTCCGTTGCGTGGGGACACGCAACCCCACGCCGGACTTCCCCCTCTGCTCGAGATGCAGGACGTTGCGATGCAATTCGGCGGAGTGGCCGCCCTCAAGGGAATCCGCTATGAAGTCCAAGAAGGGGTCATTCAAGGCGTGATCGGGCCCAACGGTGCAGGGAAAACCACGCTTTTCCATTGCATCAGCGGTCTTCTACGTCCGACCTTCGGAGCCATCGCCTTCGACGGCAGGGTCAT
>CAZGQL010000219.1:2019-6756 GCA_964527905.1 uncultured Syntrophobacteraceae bacterium | reverse complement strand
AGAAAGAGCGTCATGACGCCGATCAAACCGATGGCCAGCTCCACAGCCCCCCCGGCCGATTCCACCATCGCCTTCGACAGGCGCTCCATCGGCTCGGCCGACCCGGCCACAGCCTCCCAGAACACCTGTTGCCAAGCGGCAGACACAAAGGCCACCCCCACCATCGCGAAGAAAACGACGTTCATGTCTTGCTCGTCTCCTCGTTCCTGTCGCATCGCCGGGGTGTCCAAGATACCCAACATGCCCGGGATCGGTTCTTCAAGTCGGGAATGCCGGTTCACCGGCGGCGCAATCTTGCATCAGGAGCGGACCCCCGTCAAGCGGGGTGCGGTCGGAGAACCGTGCCGGGAGGCGTTGAAGCCTCGGCTGACAATTGGTGCTCCGCGGCAAGGATACACGGGCTTGAGGGCCGGAACAGCCACGACCTCGAGGCAAAATCGGCCGGTCGCCTCGTTTGGTCGAGCAACCCGGTTCCCTGGGTCGTCAAGGATGGAGACCTCAACAGCCGGATCGCCACCCTTTGCCGAAAAGGGGCCTGAAAGGAGTGATCCATGAGTCTGATATCGAGAGTGGGACGACGCGAGGGGTTGTTACCGGAACAGAAGCCCGAGGACGAGCTCACGGATCACCCGGACACCGCTTCTGATGATGATGTTCCCTCGATCCCACTCGTGACCGCCTCCTTGAGACCAAACAGAATTGACATGGATTTTGGGATGACAGTTGGAATCGAATTGGAAGATAATCCGGGCTGAAGACGCTCCACCCCAGAGGGATGGGGAAGATCAGGTCAAGGCAAGACAAACCTCGCCTCCATGAGATCGGAATCGAATAGGGTTTCTCTTCTCTTGTGGAGGGAATGATTGTCGCGAGCGGAATGACCGAAGGGGAGACCCTGAAAGCTGCCGGAACCATCGCCCCATCGGAGAAACGGGCGTGCATGCTTACCTTTCGCATTGAGAAATGACGCTCACCTTTAAACGAGGATAGCTTATGAATATCGATCGATTGGTATTGCGTTTTGCAGGCGGTTTCATCCTGATCAGCTTGTTGCTCTCTCAGATTCACAGCCTCAAATGGCTCTGGTTCACGGCCTTTGTTGGCGCGAACCTCGTTCAAGCTTCGTTCACGGGATTTTGTCCGTTGGCCAAGGTGCTGAAGAGCCTTGGTTACGAGACTGGGACAGCGTTCAAATGATGGTGAATGGCCGACACCACGTTCCCCGACATTGCGGGTGAGCCCCAAGAAAGCGAGACAGTGGGACGACTCTTCCCCAGAGAATCCTGGGTGAGGCCGGATCCGAAAGCGCACGAGAGAACGGAAGCAGTCGATGGCCTCCTCGTGGACCTCGCGCTGTCGATTGCGCTCTTGGTCCCTGGCGTACTCACGGGCACCATGCGTGACCGCTCTCTGTAAGCTCCTTTGCGACCTCCCAATATCGCTACGACCGTTTGGGGAGCCTGATCATGGTCACCGACCCCATGCAGCTCGACGGGATCATCATTGAGGTTCGGTGAAACCTGCCATGGAAAAGAAAAGTAAGTCACAGCGCAAACGCGAGATGCTGGAACTGCAGGCGCTCGGTGAACAGCTGGTGAAGCTGGGACCGGAGCAACTGAAGCGCATTGAGATGCCGGAGGACCTGCGGGAGGCGGTGCTCCATGCAACCGGGCTCAAACGAGGGGAAGCACTGCGCAGGCAGCTCCAGTACATCGGGGCGCTGATGCGTGGCGCGGACCCGGAGCCCATCCGCAAGGCCGTGGAGGACCTGCTGGGACGGCAGCGGGCCGAAGCGCGCTTGTTCCAGGCAGTGGAAGCGTGGCGGGACCGATTCCTTCAAGGGGATGATTCCTCCCTCGAGGCCTTCCTGGAGCGTTATCCCCACGCCGATCGCCAGCGTCTGCGGCAGCTCGTCTTCAATGCCCGAAAGGAAATCCAGGCCAACAAACCGCCCAAGGCATCCCGCGCGCTGTTTCGCACGATACGGCAATGGGCCGCGTCTCCACCAGGAGGCGCGGCGCCGGCCTCCGACCCTGAGGAGTAGAGACCGCTGCCGAGGGGGCTCCGATCGGGAACCGAAAATCGGACCGCCGGCGGCCGCCCTATTGGCCGAACCGCTCGACCATCTCCTCCCGGGTCATGCTTGGCACCCCAAACAAGTCATGGTCCCAGGGACCATAGACGTTGGTCCCGATGGCCATGCAGGCGGCCTCTTGCACAGTGTAACGCCTGATCCGGTTCTCGCGGATGTCGTGCTTCCGGTAGAACAGCTCCCGGCTGATTGGTCGGTCATGCTGGGTCAGATCATACACGTCGCCGCCCCACTCATTCCATCCAGAGGGCACATAGAGGCTCTCGCCGCGAACCTCGATCCGGACCCATCCATGCACCACCAGAGCCTCCCGGTTTTCGAAGGCAAACAAAAGAGCTTGACAGAATCCTCCGCCCCCTGCACAGGATTCGCTCGTCATTTCGTCCCTCGCCTACGGTGGCACGCTCCTCAGGTCCAATGCACGCCGACACCCGAAACCGCGTCGATCACCAATTCCCGCCGGCGAACGATGTCCCCGATGAGGGCGCTGTATCCCTGGAACTGCCGATCGAATTCCCTGTCGTTGAAGACTCCGGGCAGACGTTCTCGAAGGGTTAGGAAGGACTTATAAACCGGCTTCACCGCATCGCAGACGGCGTCGGGCACGTCCACGGGGAGATTCGGAGGGAGCAAACAGTTCATGAGGAGTCTCAGGACCTCGTCCTTCAAGAGGAGTGCCTGCTCTCGGACGCCGAGCAGGCCGCAGCCCAGCTCCCGAGACGGGCGGAGAAACACCTGCAATCGACCTTTGTAGGCCGGATCATCGGCCAGACGTCGAGCCTCGCGGATCTGGAATTGACCCGAATAGTTGAATTCGCCGAGGATCGGCTCGACCTTCCGCTGGAACTTGGGGTTCAAGCACTGCTGGATGAAGCGTTGGGTTTCCTGGAAGCCGGCCAGCGCGTCGAGGAATTTCAGGCGGAGGTTGTACAGGATACCCAGACTCGCGAATACGGTCTCGAAGGGGGGCCTCATCCGCTGCAGCTCACTGGCCCCCAGGTACCGGACGAGCTCGTTGCTGAATCCCAGCAGGGTCGAAGTCACTTCCGGTTCCTGGTCGATGGGAGCGCAAAAGGAACACCCGCAGCGGACCATGAAGCCCGTTTGCTTATACCAGTGCAAATTGACGGCGTGTCTTGCCTCCTTGAACCCAACGAGGATCGGTCGGTTGAGGTGTTGAAAGAAATGCTCGCATTGGAGCTCGACTTGCATGCCCTCTTCAGAGAAATTGATCACCCGGAAGTTGCTGATCCTTTGCAGCAGGCCGTCTCCATCGGCTTCTGCGCTACCTGCCGCCGATGCGCCCCCCGGCCCGGAATCCAGCCCTCCAACCGATGCCGATCCCCGGCTCGACTTCAGGCTGTAAAGCGCTCCGTGCGACGACCTCCCCCCCGGCTGGTCCAACAGGGCGGCCAGAGTGGGAAAACGAGGCGCCTTGCGCCTGCGGTCCGGCGATCGGCCCAAGACCAGAGACTCGACCATCTGGTGTAGAGACTGGCAATCCGCCAAGGTCTCCCGGATCAGCTTCTCGGGGAATCCATCTGCCATGCCGTTCCACCAGGAATCCAGAGCAAGAGCGGGCACCCTTCGCCCTTATCATTCTTCTCCAGGGCATACGCCCTCGCGGACCCTGGGAGCACCTCCCCGCCCACGGGGCGGAGCGCTGCGACGTCACCCCCTTGCCAAGGTCCCCATCTCGACCGCGCCCAGGTGCCATCCATCCGTACCCTGTCAGCATAGCCGGTTTGCCAAGGCCCAGCAACCATCAAGGGAATTGACAACCTCACCGATTCGTATGAAGCTTGGAGCAGGTGTATGGGGGTTCTGGGGGCCTGACGTCGGGGACAAGATCTCAGGCAGGGAGGAAGTGAGTCGTCCTTGGCAATCGGCTGTGGGAAGGTGAGGAGAGGTGCTCATGCGGCTCTTCGAGAGCGCCGCGGCCATTCTTTCATCCGGGGAAAGCCTGGTTCTGGCAGCCATCCTCGAACGGTCCGGCTCAGCTCCCCGGTCCGTCGGCTCCCGGATGCTGATTCGGCTGGACGGATCCATGGTGGGAAGCATTGGGGGAGGTCTGCTGGAGGCCCGCGTGGTGGACCTCGCAGCGGACGTCTTCAGAAGTCAGAGGTCTCTGGTCCAGCCTTTCACTCTCTCCCCGGAGGAGGCCTCCCGTTCCGGGATGATTTGCGGGGGGCGCGTGGAGGTTCTGATTCATCACGTTGACGCCTCGAACAGCCACCAGATTTCCCTGTACCGAACCGTTGCCTCTCTGCTTCGTGCGCGTCGCGTCGGCTGGCTCGTGACGCGCCTCCCAAACGGATGGGAAGACCCCGCGTCATGCCATCAGAGTCTGGTCCAAGAGGACCTTTCACCCATCGGCCCCCTGGACCCCCATCAAGCCCGGATGGCCGTCGCCCGTCACGGCGGGGGAGCGCCCGGTCTGATCCTTGTGGAGGGCGAAAGATTTTTTGTGGAGCCCCTCAGCAGGCAGCCATGCGTCTTCATTTTCGGCGCGGGCCATGTTTCACGGGAGCTGGCCTTCCTGACCCGGTTCGTCGAGCTCGAAACCATCGTGCTGGATGATCGCGAAGAGTTTGCCAATCGGGAGCGGTTTCCGATGGCGGATGCGGTCCGCCTGCTGCCGTCGT
>CAZGQL010000219.1:0-1951 GCA_964527905.1 uncultured Syntrophobacteraceae bacterium | reverse complement strand
TTCTTCGACTGGCCCTCGGAACCCGGGCGGGATACATCGGCATGATCGTGAGCCGGCATAAGCGTGACGCCATTTTTCAAAGACTCCTGGAGGATGGGTTCACCGCCGACGACCTGGGACGGGTCCACTGCCCGATCGGTCTTGCCATCGGTGCTGAGACTCCCGCAGAGATCGCCGTCAGCATCGTGGCGGAACTGATCCGGGTGCGACGAGGAAGCACGCCATGAGCCAAGGATCCGGAATCGCGGTCCTCATCCTTGCGGCCGGGCAGTCCAGCCGGATGGGCTTGTTCAAGCCGCTCGCTCCTCTCGGCCGCTCGACCTTCATCGAGGAATCGATCGGCGCGTTTCAGAAAGCGGGCCTGCAGGATGTCAGGGTCGTCGTCCATCCTCGATCCAGAGACCTCATAACCATGGCCGAGCGTGTGGGAGCCCGATGCCTCCCTAATCCGGACCCGAGTCGCGGGATGTTTTCCTCCGTCTTGACGGGCGTGGAGAGCTTAGGCCCGGAGATCCACGCGTTTTTTCTCATGCCCGCCGACATGCCGCTCATCCGGCCCCAGACGATTCGTGCCCTGCTCGAGGTGTATGAGCAAACCCTTCCCAAGGTCATCCACCCCCGCTTCCTCGGCCGACGGGGACATCCCCCCCTGGTTCCTACAGCGTTTTTCCCCAAGGGCGTTTCGACGGAATGTCCTGGCGGCATGCGTGCGGTGCTTGCGGCCCTGGAAGCGGAATCATTCGATGTGGATGTCGCAGACGAGGGGGTTCTTCTGGACTGTGACACGCCTGCGGATTACGAGCGAATCCTGCGGCGCTGGTTTCGGTCCGATATCCCTACCGAGGCCGAATGCGACGCCATCGGTTCGCTGCTGCAGGTTCCCGCGCTCATGGCGGCTCATGGGTTCCAGGTGGCGGAAGTCGCAGGTGTCCTGGCCCGCCATCTCAACCGGGCCGGTCACACACTGGATGAGGCACTGCTTCACGCGGCCGGGCGGCTGCACGTCCTGGTCCAGGAGCCGGCCTCTCACACATGGGCTGGGAGTACGGCGCTCGAATCGCTGGGTTTTCCTCGCGTGGCCGCGGTCCTGGCACAAACGGCGACCATCGACGAAGGCGGTTCGCAAGTGACGGAATCGGAACTCCTCAAACTGGCAGACCTGTGTACGGATGAGGAGCGAGTGGCTTCCCTGGACGACCATTTCGAGTGCTGCCTCAACGGCAGGACGGCTCGAGCCGACGCACCGAGGGACACCCGACGGAGATGGGACCACGCCCGATCCATCGCACAGCGCGTCGAACGGGCAGTCGGTGCCCCTCTGTCGACGCTGCTCCGCCCCATCAAGACCCGGTCGGCTTCCGCCCACACCTAGGGATAAAGATCATGGCAATCCGCACGCGGGGTGCGCCTTTATCGGTTGCATTCCGCGGCGTCTGGAAGCGAAAGGAGACCAATCATGTCGGAGAACGATCCCTTCGGAGCGCTCGCCGTTCTTCCAGACACCCCAGACACCATCTGGTACTACCGTCTTGCCGCCCTGGAGGAGGCTGGCTTGACGACGCTCGAACGACTTCCCTATTCGATCCGGATCCTTCTGGAGTCCCTCCTGAGACAGGTGGACGGATACGCCGTCACGACGGACGATGTGGTTCGGCTGGCTTCGTGGGATGCGGGGGCCGCCTCCGCCGTCGAGCTTCCCTTCAAACCGGCGCGAGTCTTATTGCAGGATTTCACAGGTGTGCCGGTCGTGGTCGATCTGGCGGCGATGCGATCGGCCATGGTGCGAGCTGGGGGTGACGCCGGCCGTATCAACCCCATCATCCCCGTCGACCTCGTCATCGATCATTCGGTGCAAGTGGATCACTACGGCTCCAGTTCGGCACTGTTCAACAACGCGAGACTGGAATTCGAGCGGAACCGGGAACGTTACGAACTCCTGAAATGGGCCCAG
>CAZGQL010000218.1:851-6760 GCA_964527905.1 uncultured Syntrophobacteraceae bacterium | reverse complement strand
CCGTCGTCCCCGCGAAGGCGGGGACCCAGTGCCGATCAAAGGCCTTGTTTTCCCGGACCGGCGGGGATCCGATCCATTTCAACGATTTCTGGGCCCCCGTCTACGCGGGGGTGACGAGCTTCGTTGACTGGAGCGAACCGAGTCGCCCACCCGAGCGGGGGGACAAGCTTGGTTGGCTGTGACGAAACGAATCGTCTGTCCGAGCGCGGGGGACGAGCCTGGTTCATTGGGGCGAAACGAGTAGCCCACTCGAGCCAACGGGCTGACCCTGGCTGACCGATGTGCAGTGAGATACTCACCTGAGCGAATGGGAAGAGCCCCGTTCATTGGGGTGACGTGAGTCACTCACTGGATGGACCCGAGCAAGAGCTCGGCGTTCCGCATGCTTGCCGCGCTCTTTCCCGGGGAGCGTGGTTACCGGCATCCCGGGGGATGCTCTGTCCCGTCTTCTCAGTGATCCCACGACCGTGGTTACCGACATCCTAGGGGTGCCTTGTCTTGTCGTCCCGGTGATCCTCCAACCGTCGTCCCCGCGAAGGCGGGGACCCAGTGCCGATCAAAGGCCTTGTTTTCCCGCATCGGCGGGGATCCGATCCATTTCAACGATTTCTGGGCCCCCGTCGTCCCGGTGATCCCCCCACCGTCGTCCCCGCGAAGGCGGGGACCCAGTGCCGATCAAACGCCTTGATTTCTAGCACCCGCGGGGATCCGATCCATTACAACGATTTCTGGGCCCCCGCCTTCGCGGGGGTGACGAGTTTCGTTGACTGGAGCGAAGCGAGTCGCCCACGCGAGCGGGGGGACAAGCTTGGTTCATTGGGGTGACGTGAGTCACTCACTGGATGGACCCGAGCAAGAGCTCGTGATCCCGCATGCTTGCCGCGCTCCTTCCCGGGGACCGTGGTTACCGGCATTCCGGGGAGCCTTCTCCCGTCGTCCCAGTGATCCCACGACCATGGAGTTACCGACATCCCGCGGGAGCCTTGTCTTGTCGTCCCGGTGATCCCCCAACCGTCGTCCCCGCGCAGGCGGGGACCCAGTGCCGATCAAAGGCCTTGTTTTCCCGCACCGGCGGGGATCCGATCCATTTCAACGATTTCTGGGCCCCCGCCTTCGCGGGGGTGACGAGTTTCGTTGACTGGAACGAAGCGAGTCGCCCACGCGAGCGGGGGGGGAACAAGTCACTCCTCTGAACGGGTGCGGCGAAACGCGGCCACCGCAGCTGCGACGCGTTCGACTTGCGCGTCTTCCATCTGGGGGTACATGGGGAGCGAAAGCAGCTCGGCGCTCAGGCGCTCCGCGACGGGGAAGGCCCCGCTTGCATAGCCCATTTCCCGGTACGCGTTCTGGCGGTGGAGCACCAGCGGATAGTGGAGCCCCGTGGCGATCCCTTCGGCCGCAAGATGCGCCTGGAGGGCATCGCGGTCCGGCGTGTGGACCACGTAGAGGTGGTAGACGGACCGGGCGTAGGGCGCTTCCAACGGAACCGCGACGCCGGCCACGGGTCCGAGGAGCTCATGGTAGCGGTGAGCGATCGCGCGCCGCCTCGCGTTCCACTCGGCGAGACGGGCAAGCTTCACCTGCAGGATGCCGGCCTGAATGGCGTCGAGGCGGCCGTTGTAGCCTTCCAACTCATGGTAGTATTTTCGAGACTGACCGTGGTCGCGCAACATGCGGATCGTTGCGGCGATCTGCGGGTCGTCGGTCGTGACGGCGCCAGCTTCGCCGCAGGCCCCCAAATTCTTTCCTGGGTAGAAACTGAAGGCGGCCGCACGTCCAATGGAACCGGCCCGGCGCCAGGCGTTCTTGGCCTTGGAGTAGTATTCGGCCCCGTGGGCCTGGCAGGCGTCTTCGATGACGAGGAGGTTGAAGCGCTCGGCCAGGGCCAGGATCGGGTCCATATCGGCCGGTTGACCGTACAGGTGCACGGGAACGATCGCCGAGACGACGCGTCCGGTGCGGCGGTCCACGGGCCGCCCCGAGCCGGGGTCCCGGGCACAATCAGCGTCCAGGAACCGGGCGAGCGCTTCGGGATCCATGTTGCTGGTGGTTTCCTCGACGTCGACAAACACCGGGAACGCTCCGACCTGGGAAATGGCTTCCGTGGTGGCGATGAACGTGTTGGGGACGGTGACAACGATCTCACCCGGATTAACGCCTGCAGTCAACAGGGCGAAGCGCAGCGCGTCGGTGCCGCTCGCCACGCCGATGCAGTGGGACGCCCCGCAAAAGGCCGCAAAGTCGGCTTCAAAGGATTCCACCATGGGGCCCCCGATGAAACCGGCGGAGCGAAGTGCCGTCCGGAAGACGCCGACGAGCTCCTCTTCGAGCTCCCGGTGGGGCGTGATGAGGTCCAGAAACGGGATGGGGTCTTGGGTCGGCATGGGCCGGCTCACCTTTCTAATCTAAAGGCATGCGCCACAGAGACACAGAGGGGTACGCAGAGAAATCCTTGCGGGAAAAAAGCAAGATCCTGGGGGACCGTTGCAAGACCTTCGGGGTTCGTCAGCCCAGAGAACCACTCTCGCCACCCCCGCCATCCAATCCCATCCTCCCGCGAAGGCTTTGGGTCAGCTCTTCGAGGGCACTGGATCCCCGCCTGGGCAGATGTGACGAAGATCGGGAACCTGCGAGGGCTGGAGCAATCTTTCGGAATTCCGGGAATTCACCTTTCCGTTTCGAGGTCGATCGAGAAAGCTTGCGCTTCATAGAATGCCAGAACGGCCCTGCCGATGCGCTCCGCGCACTGGAGAGCGGATCGGGCTGTTTTCTCCCCGTAGAAGCTGTGGGGGAAACCGCCGGGAAGACCATTGGGATATCGGGCAGGAATGTAGTGTAGGTCAAGCTCCCTGGCGTCGTCCAAGAGGCCTTCGGGCGGCTGGAGCCAAGCGGTTGCCTCATCGAGCAGCTGGACGGTCGAGTGCGTCATGAGCTTGGTTCTGCCGGCACCAGCGAAGTAGAGAACCGACTTCAGAGCCGTTTCGGCGCTCTGCTGCGCTAGGAAGCAGGCCGTATTGAAAAATCCGCCCTGGAGGTTCCAGGCCGCAGCCTTCAGATCAAATTGAGCCTGTGCCAACCACCGTGCGGCTTCCTCCCGACGACCCGTCTCATGCATCCAACTCGATTCCCTCTTCCAGGATCGATTCGACCAGTGCGTTGCCTTGCTCCATCATGGCCTGGAATTCCGTAGGCGTGTAAACCAGGATGTCGATGGCGGTCTTGAGATTCAGGAGCTTCAAGACTCGGCGCATCCTGGAGAAAAAATCCTCTTCCGTCTCCTTGATGACCACAAGATCGATGTCGCTGAGCTCGTCGCTTTCGTTGCGTGCAAAGGAGCCGAAAAAGATGACCCGATCCGGCTGGTAGGGAGACAGGCGAGCGAGGAGATCACGGGCCAAACGCTCCCGTTCGGGAGTCAGGGATCGTTGATGCATGCGGGTGCCAAAAGGATTGTTCAGGCTGCCTCAAGGGGCCTCGATGCTTCGGATGAAACGGGCGGGATTGCCGGCCACGATGGCGTTGGCGGGAACATCTTTCGTCACGACGCTCCCGGCCCCCACGATGGCGTTCTCGCCGATGGTGACGTTACAGAGAATGGTCGCGCCCGATCCGATGGAAGCCCCCTTCTTGACTCGCGTCGGAACGACCACCCAGTCGGCTTCGGTCTGCAGGGAGCCGTCGGGGGCCGTGGCCCGCGGATAGGGGTCGTTGATGAAGGTCACGCCGTGCCCCACCATGACATTATCCTCGATGGTGACGCCCTCGCAGATGAAGGTGTGGCTCTGGATTTTGCAATTGCGGCCCACGGCGGCGTTCTTTTGGATCTCCACGAAGGCCCCGATCTTGGTGTTGTCCCCGATCGTGCAGCCGTAAAGGTTGATGAACTTGGAGAACTTGACGTTTTCCCCGAGCTTCACGTCGTCGGCGATGCATACGGTGGTCATCGGAGGGGATGAATCCTTCTCAGGTTGTCTGGTCGGATGAGGGACCCGGCGCCCCAGTGAGGCCCAGCGTCACAGGTAGACGATTTCCCCACGCATCTTGAGGGATTGGTCGGTGGCCTCGAGCATGCGGACAATGCGCAGGCCGGCCTGGCCGTCGTTGAAAGGCGTGACGCCGTCGCGGACACAATCGATGAAGTAGGCGGCCTCGTACTTCAACGCCTCCCGCTGTTCGATGCGGGGGACCACCATGTCGCCCGATCGGTAGCTCACCAGCAGATCGTAGACGCCTTCCTTCGTCGCCACATCGATGCCTTTATCGTAAATCTTGATTTTCTCGTCAGGTTCCAAGTCGTTCCAGACCAACATCTTCTTTTCCCCGCCGATGAGGGTCATGCGCACCTTAACGGGGGAAAGCCAGTTGACATTCAGGTGGGCGATCATGTTCCCATAGAAATAAATGGTGATGTAGGCGATGTTCTCGTGAGTGTTCACGTGACACTGGCCCGTGGCCACCAGCGCCATGGGGCGGTCCGGGATCAGGTAGTCGATGATCGACAGGTCGTGGGTGGCCAGATCCCACACGACGTTCACATCGTGCTGGAACAGCCCCAGGTTCACGCGGGTCGAATCGTAATAGTAGGGTCTGCCCAACTCCCCCGCGTCGATCACGTCCTTCATCTTGCGCACGGCGCCCGTAAATAGAAAAGTGTGGTCCACCATGATGGTGAGGTTCTTTCGCTCCGCCAGCTCGATGAGCTCCTCGGCCTGCGCCGAGCTCGATGTGAACGGCTTTTCGATGAACACATGCTTGCCGTTTTCGAGGGCCGCTCGGGCCAGCTCGTAGTGCGTCGACACGGGCGTCACGATGGCGACCGCATCGATGTCCGACGCGTGCGTCACCTCCCGGGAATCGCGGGTGGTCCGCACGAACGGGTACAGTCGCGAGACCTTTTGGCAGGCCTTCTCATCCATGTCACAGACGGCGACCACCTGAGCCCCGTCCGTGCCGCAGAAGTTGCGCACGATGTTGGGCCCCCAGTACCCGTAGCCGATGATGCCGAGCTTCACCATGAGTGCGCCTTTCTCATTGTCGGTTTCATCCAGCACCCCCAAACCCTTCGCCCGTCACGCTGGGTCGGTGTGCATCCGCCTGTGAGCGCGTGGTAACGTCCGGAAGCGACGCTGAGGGCTGTTTCAGAGCCCGTGTGTTTTCCCCCACGAGCGTTGTTCCCGAGGAGACGGGAATTTGGAACGATTGAAGTGCCCTGGGTCCCCGCCTGCGCGGGGATGACGAAACAAGGTGAAGGGGATGACGAAACAAGGTGAAGGGGATGACGAAACAAGGTGAAGGGGATGACGCGAGAAGAGTCTGACGGATGACGATGGAACGGTCGCAGGGGCGGCGCGTGAACGTTCGCGGAACCGACGAGACCAGGGTCGCGCGGGCCACCGTCGAGAGCCCATGGATACGACCAAGGGAAAATCACACGAACGATGGCAGCGAGAACCGTGCCCCAAAACCTTAAAACAAGGGGAGCTCCCGCCCGGGGTTGGGCGCCAAAAGCCCCTCTCCATCGGCGTCTCAGTATCCCCCCTTCCCCGTGAACACCACGAGGGGCGTTAGGATCAGGATTTTCAGGTCGAGCAGGAGGGACCATTCCCGCGTATAGCGAAGGTCCAGCCGCACCAGTTCATCGAACGTCGTCTTGCTCCGGCCCGCGACCTGCCACAACCCCGTGAGGCCGGGCTTCATCTCCAAAATCCGCCGCCGGTGCCAGATGTCGTACCACTGCAGCTCGTACGGAATGGGAGGCCGGGGCCCCACCAGCGACATATCACCCCACAAAACGTTGAAGCACTGGGGCAGTTCATCGAGGCTCGTCTTGCGCAGGATGCGGCCGACGGAGGTCACCCGTGAATCCTGGGTCGCCTTGGGAGGCTGCTGCGCATCTTTTTCTCCGCTCT
>CAZGQL010000218.1:0-841 GCA_964527905.1 uncultured Syntrophobacteraceae bacterium | reverse complement strand
CCTTCCCCGCCCGCGCACTGGCCCACGGTGCCGGTGATGTACTGCTTCAT
Source organism: uncultured Syntrophobacteraceae bacterium (assembly GCA_964527905.1). GTDB lineage: Bacteria > Desulfobacterota > Syntrophobacteria > Syntrophobacterales > Syntrophobacteraceae > CALBZH01. The sequence goes on along the minus strand of CAZGQL010000218.1, from coordinate 791 downwards.
GTAGTCCTGGTGGATGCCCGAATCGCACCGGTGCCGCATGGTCCTGAATTTCAGCATGGTGAAGGTCTTGCCGAACTGACCCACCCGTTCCTGTTTGAACAGCACCGGGCCTTTGCTGGTCAGCTTGATAGCAATCGAAATGGCCAGAAACAAGGGGAACAACAGAACCAGCAGTCCCAGGCTTCCGAGGATGTCGAGGCTCCGCTTGGCGGCGTTCGCGAGCTTCCCTGCGGCGCCGGTTGCGGCAAGCTCCGGGTAGAGCCGTGAATCCGGAAGTGCAAAGCCTTCCGTCCCTCCATGAACCTCAGGGAACACATGGAAAGACAAGCTTGCGTCCAATTCCTCCGAGGACTTGAAAAAAGGCTGGAGCTCCTTGCGGACGCGGCAGCCCAGCAGAGCCCCCGCAGCCTCTCCCGCTTCGCCGCACGGATCGCAAAACACGACCCCGACCGTGCACGGCCAGTCATACCACCCCTTGATGTCCGTCTCCCGGGTGCAGCGGCTCAGCACGTCCGCCAGCTCATGGGCCCAATCCTCCCGGCTCCGAACAAAGACGATCCACGCGCAGAAGCATCAGGACGAAGGGCTTCTTCGATCGCTCCGTGCGCCGCCTTTCGAGCAGCAACAGGTGCTGAAAGGCATCCTGATCCAGCAATCCGGCGTCGCGGTCCCAAGCATGCTCCGCGGAAGCCATATTCCAGAAACCTCCTCAATCGTGGGAGCGGGTAAATCCAGCACCGGGATGGATCATGGGATGTTTCGCCGCCTGACATCCAGAACCCGCTGGAGCT
>CAZGQL010000217.1:1797-6803 GCA_964527905.1 uncultured Syntrophobacteraceae bacterium | reverse complement strand
GTTCCGCGGCGCTGATGGCAACGTGCGTGTCCTGCCCCGTGAGCCGGCCCGCAACGTGCTGCGTCCACACCTTCGGGTCCGATCTCATGCAAATAGACATATGTATGCCATAGTGCATTAAGCCCCTCCCGGGCCTTGATCGCCCCCGTGGTCCCTCGGGAGCCACGGCCGCTCCGGCCTCTCGACCAAGCCGCCCCCCTTCTCGACGCCTCTTCTTTCCGCATCTGTACATTTCCTGCCACGCCTGACCCCCCTCGTCTCAGGTTCGAAACCATGAGGACCTCCCCTTCCCGTCCTGTGCACGGGAGCTCGGCCACGGACGTGATATGCACGAATGCATCACGCGGGCGTCGAGCGCAGCCCGGCATCGACCTTGTGCACGGGGTGCATGGATGAGCTGAAATCGTCGGAGCTCAGGGCAGCATCGCACGGGAAGCCGCTCTGGTGCTGTCGACGGGACGTCTGGACGAGGAAACCCACGAGCGCCGCCACGCGCAGGATTCCGGTGGCACGGGGATTGTACTGGGGTGAGCGCGAGGATGCTGCGTGGCGCGGCGTCCTCTCGATTCCGCCTTTCCCACGGACCATGCCGCGATCTTGGGATCGCGCGACAGGAGGAAGACCATGTTCGTCAAAGACTGGATGAGCCGGGATGTGGTGACCATCGACGTCGAGGATTCCATGCAGCGGGCGTCCGCGCTGATGAAGGAGCACAGGGTACGGATGCTTCCGGTTCTGAAGAAGGGTCGGCTGGTCGGCGTCGTCTCGGAGACAGACCTCCAGCGGGCATCGCCATCCGATGCGACGCTCCTGGACATCCACGAACTCCTCTATCTGCTCTCGACCATCAAGGTCCGGGACATCATGCGCAAAGACCCCGTCACAGTCCCGCCGGACTTTACGGTGGAGGAAACCGCCGAGCTGTTTCGGGAGCGGAAGATCTCGGGGGCCCCGGTGGTGGACGGCACAGGGCGCCTGGTGGGGATCATCACCCGGGACGACCTGTACCGGGTGCTCGTCGCCCTCACGGGATTGGGGCGCAGGGGCGTGCTGTTTGGATTCCAGGTGGAAGACCAGCCGGGCTCCATCCAGGAGCTCACGGACGTCATCCGCCGCCACGGGGGACGCATTTCCAGCATCCTCACCTGTGACGACCGCGACGGCGACGGCCGTCGCGTCGCCTACGTCCGGGCCTACGACCTGGATCGGGCCAACCTCCCACCCCTGATTGACGCATTCCTGCAGCAGGGCGTGCTGCTCTCGGTGGTGGACCACCGGGAGAACCGCCGGGACATCTACCGGGAGGGAGGATGCTGAACCGCCCCGGGCCGGCGTCAAGAAGAGGAATTTGGGTTGGGGCCGTTTACCCCACAGATTTAGCTATTCTCGGTTGCGTGGGGTAGGATTCCTGCACGACCCCGCCTTGGAGCGACTAGCTACGACCCTATTCGGATTTCTTGCACGGTGACCGCTGGTTGGCCCAATCCACCTACCCCAGGGTGAGGAGCACGATGCCTCCCATGGTGAGGAGCATCCCGAGGGCGGTTTTCACCGTGAGGGGCTCGCCGCCGAACACAACGCCCATCAGGGCCCCGAACAGGGGGGACGTGAAGGCGATGGGCATGACCTTCCCCAGAGGGGCCCCCTTGATGGCGGCGTAAAAGCACAGCATCCCGACGGAACCGGCCACGACACCGCCGCCGATCACCATGTAGAGAATCGGCTTCGGGCCCGCCTGGGCCAGGGATTTCCATTCAGGCAGACTGATCAGGCCCAGGAGGACCAACGCCACGGCCGTGCGCAGGGTGATGCCCATCTGGGGGGAGAGCCCTCCGAGGTGAAGTCCCTTTTTTTCGAAGTACCCGCCCATTCCCCAGGCCATCGCGGTCAGGAGCGCGAGAAGCTGAGGTTTCATGCCCCCGCCCCTTCCGGCCGCTCCACGGGGACCCCGGCCTCGTCCCAACCCCTCAGCCGGTAATAATCCCGCAGCATGGTTTCCATTTCCTCCTCCGTCAGCGCCTGACCCGTGGGCAGCGCCTCCCGGTGGAGCCGCTTGGGCAGCCTGTCCTGCTCGGGCTTCAGGCCTTCCCGGAGGTTGAATTTGCGGGTCAGGGTGGTGATGCCGGCGGCCTTGCGCCGCAGCTCCTCCTTGGAGGCCGGGAGGCCGGTGACCAGGCCCACGAGCGTGGTGAGCTCCTCCCAGGTGTAGAGATCCCGGTAGAACCGGCAGAACACGAGCGTGTCGAACAGGGTCAGGCGGTCTTCATAGTCGATGAGCATTTCCGCCTTGCCCTCGGTGGTTTCACGGGGAATGAGCCCGGCCAGCTCCGGTTTGTAGAAGGTGGTCCGCAGGTGGCACGCGCCACGGTCCGAGGTCGCGTACGCGAGCCCCATGCCCTTGAGAACCCGGGGATCGTACCCCGCGGGCTCCATCCCCTTCACGTGGATCGCGAGGTCCTCGAGGCCCCAGGCTTTGGCGGCATGGACGATGCCCTCCGCGAGGACGTTCCCGATCCCTTCCCGGTGGGCGATCATCTTCACCAGCGCGGCGATGCCGTCGGCGTCCCCGTAGTCGATCTTATAGTCGACGGCGCCGCGCCGAGAGGCCTCGATGGTGAACCCGCAGAGGTTTCCGGCGGTGATGGTGTCCATCCCGAGTCGGTCGCACAAATCGTTCAGGTAGGCGATCTCTTCGATCTCCCGGATCATGCACAGCCCGCCGAACGCGAAGATGGTCTCGTACTCGGGCCCCTCGATGACCAGCCCCTTGTGGCGCCCCTTGGTGAGGGTGGCCAGGCGTCCGCAGGCCATGAAGCACTTGGCGCACGCATTGGGCTTGACGTCGTGCTCCTCGTGGAACGTCTGTCCGCTGATCCGCTCCCAGTGGTCGCAGGTACCCTCGGCCCAGTACCGGCTCGGAAAGGCCTGGGCGGTGTTCATGATCTTCACCATCATGGTGGTTCCAAGCGCCTTGTAGGCCTGGACACCCGGATGGTCCACGTTGGTCTTGGCGAAGTTCTTACAATATTCGGCGACGGCCTCGGGCTGGGCGTGCGACCGCTTGCGATCGCCTTGAAACACCACGGCCTTGAGGAGCTTGGAGCCCATGACCGCCCCCACGCCCCCCCGACCGGCGGATCGCCATTTGTCGTTTTCGATGAGCGCGAAGCGCAGGAGATTCTCGCCGGCCGGCCCGATCACCACCGCCCCCGGCTTGCGGTAGCCGTCTTTTACGATGGCGAAGCGCCGGACGGCTTCTTCCTCGGTCCGGAAGGTGTCCGCTCCCCACAGATCGCCCGCGTCGAAAAACTCGGCGCCCTCCGGATAGACCGAAACGACCGTCGGCCGATCCGCCTTCCCCACGAAGACGACCGCATCGAACCCGGCGGCGTCGATCGCCTCGGGCACCTTCCCCCCCGAATAGGACTCCACGTAAAGGCGCGTCAGCGGCGATTTGGTGTACACGCCGTAGCGGCTCGCGCCCCAGATGCGACTCTGGCAAAAGGGACCCGTGGCAAAGATGAGATGGTTCTCCGGGGCAAAGGGTTCGACTCCGGGCGGGTTCCAGTCCACCAGGAGACGTGTGGCCAAGCCCTTTCCTCCCAGATATTCCGCCAGGACCTCGTCGGGCACCGGTTCCACGGTGAAGGTCCTTCGAGTCAGGTCCACCCTGAGGATGCGTCCATAAAAGCCGTGCATGCGTGTCTCCTCTCGGCGCCAGGCGTCCGAACTTAAATGCCCAGGTAGGCGGTCTTCACGTGGGGATCGTTCAACAGCTCGAGCGCGGGGCCTTCCATGACGGTGCGCCCGTGCTCGAGGACATACCCCCGATCGCTCAGACTCAACGAATGCTTCACGTCCTGCTCGACCAGCAGCACGGTCGTGCCTTGGTCGGCAATCTTGCGGACGATCTCGAAAATGTTCCTGATCACGAGGGGCGCCAGGCCCAGGGACGGCTCGTCGAGCATCAGGAGCTTGGGCCGGGCCATGATGCCGCGCCCGATGGCCACCATCTGCTGCTCCCCGCCCGAGAGCGTCATGGCGAGCTGTGATTCCCGCTCGCGGAGCCTCGGGAAAAGGTCGTAAACCTCCTCGAGGGTCTCCATCTTTCTCCGGTCCGCCCGACTGTTGTAAGCCCCGATGATGAGGTTGTCCATGACCGTCATGAGGGAAAACAGGCGACGGCCCTCCGGCACGTGCACGATCCCGCGCTCGACCACTTCCTCGGGGGGGGCCGAGCCGATGGGAGCGCCTTCAAAGTGGATTTCCCCCTTGGCGGGGTGGATGAGGCCCGAAATGGCCCGGAGCAGCGTGGATTTGCCGGCGCCGTTTCCCCCGATGATGCTCACCACCTCCCCTTCCTCGACGCGCAAGGAAAGGTCGAATACCACCTGAACATCGCCGTAGTAGACATCGATGCCGTTGACCTCAAGAAACGACATATTCATCTCCCAAGTAGGCCTTGATCACGTTCTCGTTGGTCGCGATCTCCTGCGGCGTGCCCTCCGCGATCTTGCGTCCGAACTGGATGACGACGATCCAGTCCGAGAGCGCCATGATGGCCCGCATGATGTGCTCGATGACAAAGATGGTGATGCCTCGATCCCGCAGTCCCCGGATGATGCCGACCATCTCATCGACCTCGGTGGGTCTCAGCCCGGCCATCACCTCATCGAGCAAGAGCATCCGGGGACCGGTGGCCAGGGCCTTGGCGATCTCCAGGCGCTTGCGGTCCGCAATGGTGAGATTGCCGGCCTTCACGTCCTTTTTGTCCTCAAGGCGCAGCGCCTTCAGAACCCCGATGGCACGCTCCTCCGCTTCACTCCGCCGGTCGGTGGTGGCAAAGCTCCCCACCATGACGTTGTAGAGCACGGTCTTGGTCGCGAAGGGCTTGACGATCTGAAAGGTTCGGCCGATGCCCCTCCGGGCCAGGTTCCAGGGCTTTTCCCCGGTGATTCGGCTCCCCGAGAACAGAATCTCGCCCGACGAGGGAGGGTACACCCCTG
>CAZGQL010000217.1:0-1739 GCA_964527905.1 uncultured Syntrophobacteraceae bacterium | reverse complement strand
CAAGGCGAGGATCTGGCCTTCGTCCATGCTGAGGCTCAGGTTGTCCACCGCGCGCAACCCGCCGAAGTTCTTTGAGACTTCTTTGAGCTCCAGAATCTTCATCGTCTAGTCCCTCCCACGGGGAGCGGCTTCGAGGGCCGTCGCGGGCTGCGGGGGGACGATCCGATCGAGCATGCGATGGTAGAGCCGGGTGAGGGGTTCCTGGAGTCCCCGAGGCTGGTAGAGCATCACCAGGATCAGCACCACGCCGAAAATGATGAGGTGCAGACCCGGAAGCTTATCCCCGAAGTAAATGCGCGAAAAGTCGCTCACCGGCCGCAGCATCAGAGCGCCGAGGACCGGGCCCGCGATGGAGCCGCGCCCGCCGATGAGCGCGATGAAGGCGATCTCGAAGGACAGATCGAGGGAGATGATGCTCTTGGGGTGGATGAAGAGCGTGAGCTGCGCCAGGAAGGTCCCGGCCAGGGCCGTGAGAAAGGAGCTCATGGCCATGGCCACCAGCTTGCACCGGGCCACGTTCACGCCCAGGGCCATGGCGGCCTCGGGCTCCTCCCCCCCGGCATTCAGATAGTAGCCGAGCTTCGAGCGCGACACGAAATAGGTCAGGGCCAGCACCGCGATGAGCATGATCAGGATGATGTAGTAATACGGCTCCTTTTCGGCGAACATGAAGTTGGCGAGTCCCGTCTTGAGCGGCGGGATCTGGAGGCCACGGGGGCCGTTCAGCTTGAAGGGGCCGAGGTGGTCCAGGTTTTCCACCATCACGCGGATGCCCTCGGCGAAGGCGATGGTGGCCAGCGCAAAGTACGCACCCCGCATCTTGAAGGGGGGGAGTCCGATGAGCACCCCCACGATCACCGCCCGGAGGCCCCCGACGAGCCTGCCGAGCCACGGGCTCATGCCGTATTGGAGCCAGAGGACCGTCGAGGTGTAGGCCCCGATCCCGACGAACGTCGCATGCCCCATCGGCAGGACCCCGGCGAACCCCCCCACAAGGTTCCAGCTCGTGGTGAGGTATGCGTACAGGTATAGGAGGATCAGAATGTGCAAATAGGTGGGACTCCGAAGCACGAGCGGGAGTCCGAAGACCACGATTGCAAGAAGCCCGAGCGACAGGGCCTGGAGCTTTTGTTGTGTCATGGGTTGCGATCCTGCATTTGATGAGTATTTCTCCTTGCCTGGTACAGACCCGCAGAAGAGTGTGCCCACAGTCGGAACGTCCTTCCCGCGAAAGCGGGAATCCCGGTCTTGCGGGCATCGTCCGGATCCCCGCCTTCGTGGGGATGACGATAAGGAATCGGACACTCAAGGGTGCCGCGGCCTGATCAGCGGCAGCTTCGTGTGCCGGTGGGGCATTCCGCCACGGATGCCGCCGCCGGCGGTCCGGGGCTTGTCCCCGTGTGCGCTCGACTACCAGTCGTACTTGACGCCGAAAAGGCCCGAGGGCTTCACGAAGAGCACCAGCAAGAAGAGCCCATAGACAATGGCTTCCGTCCACGTGGCCGTCATGAACTGGGGGCCGATGGATTCGATGCAGCCGATGATGATCCCGCCCAGAATGGCACCGCCGATGCTCCCCAGTCCGCCCAGCACCACGATGATGAAGCCCTTGATGTCGAAGAGCACCCCAACGGTCGGAAACACGTTGTAGAAGGGCACAAGGGCCACCCCGGCAATGCCCGCCGTGGCCGTGCCGATGCCGAAGGCCACGTTGTAGATGCGATACTGGTTGATCCCCA
>CAZGQL010000216.1:2293-6856 GCA_964527905.1 uncultured Syntrophobacteraceae bacterium | reverse complement strand
TCTGCCCCACCGAGTGGCTTTTCCTTTTTGGTGCTCCCGGACGGTCAACGCCCGAGACGGGTACACCGGTCGAGCCATGGACGCCCCGACCACAAGGCCTGATGGATCGGCATGTCGGTTAGGGTCCAAAGCCCATCTTCGAGTACTCGAGAATTGAGGATTTCGCCTCCTCGAGGGAGTGCCCCAATTTCCAGGGCTCCATGAAACACTCCATATGCAGTTTCCAGCCTTCCTCGTCCTTGAAAAGATCTGCGTCACGGCACGCAATGCCGCAGCCTTCCTCCCCCACAACTTCGTACAGGTATCGTTGGAGCTCCTCTCGGTCCGTCATGGTCTCGGCTCCTCTGTGTTCTCGTTTCAGGATCGGCCCGCCTTTGGCGTGCGGGCTTCATCAAGCTTTACATTAAGAGCGGGTGCTGGATTTGCAATCGTCCGGTGACCCTTCTACGCAACGATTCCTCTCATGGGGAGACCGGCATGACGGATACAGATCGTATTTACGCAGCATTGGCGGATCATCTGAATCGACTCCCCGCGGGTTTTCCCGCCACGCCCAACGGGGTCGAACTCCGCATTCTCAAGAGGCTTTTCACGCCTGAGGAGGCTGAGTTGGCCCAGCTCCTCTCCCTCCGTCCCGAGCGGCCCGAAGCCGTGGCCGCCCGTTGTGGGCTCGATCCGGCGGTGCTGGCAGAAAAACTTGAGGCCATGGCCCGCAGGGGTCTGATCTTTCGCCTCCGCAAGGGGGAGGAGGTTCGCTACATGGCGGCCCAATTCGTCATCGGGATCTGGGAATACCACGTCAACGATCTGGACCCGGATCTCATCCGGGACGTCAACGAATACCTGCCGTACTTCTTTCATCCGGAACACCGAGGTTCAACCCCTCAGCTCAGGACGATCCCGATCTCCAGATCGCTGACCCCCGAACAGGCTGTGATGCCTTACGAGCAGGCCCGAAGGATCATCGAGGAGCAGGATCTGATCGTGGTGGCGCCCTGCATTTGCAGGAAGGAGCATGCGATGATGGGGGGAGGTTGTGACGCCCCTTTGGAATCCTGTCTGGTTTTTGGAGTGGCCGCCCGCTACTACCTGGAAAACGGATTGGGGCGGGTGCTCCAACGAGAGGAAGCATTGGGGATTCTCGATCAGGCGGAAGCCAAGGGGCTGGTGCTACAACCCTCCAATGCGCAGAGGGTGGTGAACCTGTGCACCTGTTGCGCGTGCTGCTGTCAGGTGCTCAAGAATCTCAAGGCGGTTCCCAATCCGGCCCGCTACGTGGCCTCGAACTATTACGCGCAGGTGGACAGGGATCGGTGTGTGGGGTGCGGAACGTGCGTGGAGCGCTGTCCCATGACGGCCCTCGTCCTGGTGGGAGGTGTGGCGGAGGCGAGTCGTGAGCGATGCATCGGCTGCGGACTCTGCGTGCCGACCTGTTCCGAGCAAGCGATTTCAGTTCATGCCAGGCCCGCCGAGGAGCGCACCGTTCCCCCGGAGAGTTTATCGGAGACCCTGAGGCGGGTCGCCTTGGAACGCGGGGAGCGCATCAAGGCGGCACGGCTGAAGGATGCGAACGGTTGATTGCGCCGAACCGACCGGAGGGTCTCATTCCTCGAAGAATGGTTCCGTGTCGTAAAGCCCCAGGGAGTTGATGCTGTAGGAGTTGAGCTCTTCGGAGGATCGAGCCAGGATTTCAACGACTCCGTCCGAGGCTCGACCCCGCTCGTAGCGGCCCTTGGAGTACTCGAGCACAGACACTCCGAGAAACTTCCCCTGGACCCCGAGGATGTCTGAAATCAGCGCGATGCGCCGCACTTCTAGGGCGGTGCATCGCTTGACCAGTTCCAAATACCGCGCGAACATCTCTTCCCACGGCTCCTTCCACTTGAGCGTCCAGGCCGCCTTGGCTTTGGATCGGGCCTTGTCTTCGACCGGATCGCCCGAGTCCTCCTCGGGGTAGGGAAAGCTTTCCACGATGCGTTTGGTGTCCGGCCACCCCGGATGTTCGTAAAAGGCGATCAGGTCCTTCCAAAGCATGTCGAAGTCCGCGTAGAACTGCTGGGTCTTTTGGTTGACCTGATCGAGGGCCGTGTTGGCTTCGGCCAGTGCGGCTTCCGCTTCCGCGTTCTGGGAAGACGGCAGGGTCGCACAGCGGCAAAGGGATAGGACGAGGAAGAGGGCGAAGAGGACTGATTGGGCCGAGCGAGGCATGAGCTCCATTCCTGCAGTGTGTGCTATGGGACGTCTCAACGGGAGGCGGGACCTCCACGAATGCATGAAGCCACGGGGTCGGATCGCGGCGTCGGAGGGGCCGCCGCTTATGGCCCTCCGACCCCGCGTTTGGAATGAAACCGTTCACGGGGTTCGTGCAGGGGCCGCGAGCTCCGCAAACGGCAGGCATCCGGTCTTGAGGAGATTGGCTGACCATGGGAACGCGGGTCAGGAACTGCTCTTGCCGGTCACGTACAGAAAGAAGCTTCTCATTTCGGGATCGTTGGTCTTCACGATCACGAATTTCTTGACGAATCCCTTGGGACAATTCTTGGGATTGACCGATACCTTGACTTTTCCCTCTCTTCCAGGAGGGATTTCCCGATCGAATCGGGTCATGACTCCTCAGTCGGGGACGACTTCTCTGATCTTCAGGACACCGGTGCCCTCATTTTTTACCACGAATTCGTGGACATAGTCCTTTTCCTCGGCGATCACCCCGAAGTCGTAAGTCGTTTCCGGGAGCACGACCTTGGGGGGGGCGCCCGTCGAGGCCAGCGGCTCCAGGTCGGCGGCTGGTTCCTTCTTGCCGAAAAGCGCGCAATTGGCCAGGATCAGCGGCACGATCAGGAGTAAGCACAATCGAGGCAGACGTTTCATAGCGATTTCACCTCCTTTCAAATGGGATGGCGCGACTCGCAGTCGGCCCATGCGTCTGCATCCAGTGCTCTGTCAGCTTCGTCTTGCGGGAGCTCTTCGCTGCAGCCTTGTTCTCGATGGAAGCAGCGACTGGGGGTCCCGCCATCATTTGTGCGGCGGAGTACCGGGTGGGCGGAGAACGGCAGGAGAGCCGGAGCGATCCATCGCCCGCTTTCCGCGCATGCAGGCCCGGCCGGCCAAAGCTTGCCTTCCGCTCCCTCCTCCATGCGTCCCCGCTCGCCGCTCGGAAAGGCGGCCAAGGGAGATGGCATGTAAACGTTGGGAACCTCCTGGAAACCCGGCCGGTTCAACGGCCCCTTCCTTAGCACAGTCTTCACGTTCATAGCAATCATTTCACAAGGTGTTCTCCATTCGTAGAAACGCTGCGTCACGGAAGATGGGCTCCTCCCCCGTCCTTTCCGTGCCGATCCGCGGTCAGCGGGGAATCGAGGGGACCGAAAGGCGTTGGACCAGCGGTGAATCCCCGGGGGCCCAAGTCTCCTTCAAGACATTATTCCCATCCTCAAAAATCAAGAGACTGAACGTGCCGTAGTGGGGAATCTTCCTGGCCGCGAGGGTTGCCCCCTCGGACGAAAGGGGAAGGAACAGGACTCGGAGAGGATCCGCCAGTTGGGACGAAGGGAGCACGGCGAAAAGGGTATCCGAAGGTCCGGCGAACCGACGTCCTTTCCATTCGATCGCATCACGCTGAACCCATAAGCCCGGCGGGACAGCCGGCAGGAGCTCACGGCGCTCAGGAAGCCCCACGAAGAGCAGATCCCGGCCTCGGTGCTCTTCAGGGTGAAAACGTTCCTCCTCAACGACGGCGGAGTTCTCCCTACCCAATCCGGCGAGCAGTGCCGCTGCAGCTTCCCGCCATTCCGGAGGGGCCCCCTGGGCCACCACGACCACAAGGGAGGAAGACATCCGCAGGTGATTGATGTCTCTCGGGATTTCGAATGGGGACAGACGCCGCAACAAATTTACTTCGGGATCCACGACAATCCGAGCTGGAGCGGTCTTGGTAGTGATGGAGAAGGATGCGCGCGCTTCACGCAATTGGATGGTCCCCTGGGTGAAACCTCCGGCCTCGTCTTCCACTCGGAAGGGAACCAGCAGGTCGTACGTGGGAGAATCCTGTTGCAGCGTGCCGGTCACCACGTAGCCTTCCCCTTCCCGTCCAACTGACAGGTTTTCCAGACCTAGCCTGGGGGCACCGGGGCGCTCCACCCACTGCCGGAAAAAGCGGGTGAGATCGACCCCGGCCCGCCGACCGAACGCCATCGCAAAGTCGTTCCAGGAAGCCTCCTGGAAACGCAGGTCGCGATAGACGTCGCGAAGTCCTCCCCAGAATGCATCTTCCCCAATGAGACAGCGGACCATGTGGAACAGCATCGCACCCTTTCCGTATCCGATGGTACGGGATGCCGGGCTGGTCCTGCCAAGGAAGGCTTCGAGCGGGAAATCCTCGTGTTCCGGGACAAGGGTGGTGAAATTCCTGAGGATCTGCAGGCGGTATTGACGAGCGGCCTCGGATGATTCTAGCTCCTTATACAAATGGTCCGCCACGTACGTCACCAGTCCCTCCGACCAGTTGCCGCGGGACGCGTCCGCAAAGACGCAGTTGCCCCACCAGGAATGGGCCACTTCGTGTCC
>CAZGQL010000216.1:872-2283 GCA_964527905.1 uncultured Syntrophobacteraceae bacterium | reverse complement strand
AGGCTGGTGCGAGTGATGAAAGGAAGGCGGATGACTGAGCTGCCCAGCAGGGTGTAGGAGGGAAACCCGTAACCCGTGGGAAAAAAATTCTCCACAATGGCGAACTTCCGGAAGGGGTAGGACCCGAAGCGTTCACAATAGAGGGCTAGATAATCGCGGGCCGCTTCCAAGTACGTTGCGGACAGATCAGTCGACTTTGGCAGAAAGTAGGTTGAAACGGGAACGACGTGGGTTTCTAGGGTCTGCACGACATAGGGCGCGGCAGAGAGTGCCAGCCCCCTGACGGGATGTTCGGTGAGCCAAGTGGTGAATCGCAGGCCCGATTCCACCCGCTCAGATACCTTTTGACCAGCCGTCACGGCATGGAAGGCCTCGGGGGTCTGAATTTCCACCTCGAAACGGGCGTCGTGGTGCGGTAGGTCCGGATACCATCCGGACTCGGCCAGCAGAAAGACTCCTTCGGGGACGATGGCGCCCGAAACCCCATAGCTTGGATCCTCAGTGTTGAGCGGTGAGTGTGGGATCTCATCGTCAAACGTGGCCTCATAGGCGACGGTCACGGTGAGCTCCCGACCGGAGACCCGATCCCTCGGGATGGGAACTTCCAGGGTGCCCGAGTGGAATCGGGCAGGCACAGGATCTCCATTCACGCTGACTGCGGCGATTCGGGCCGACGGTGAGAGACGAAGCGTCATCCCGGCGCCGTCGAAAACCGACAGATGCAGGCTGTCGGAACCGGTGAGCCGGTGATTCGTCGGGTCAACAGCCACCCGCAGGCGGTGGAGGACCTGCGGCCCTTGAGAACGCTCCGCCGGCGTAGCAGCCGAGAACGAGAGAACTGGGAAGACCAGGACGGCGGCAAGAAGGAACCTGATTCTGGATGGCAGCCTTATCGTCATGAGGAAGCTCCCAATGCAGCCAAGTAGGCTAAATTCATCCTATTGCGAATCCCGACAACCTGATGTATGGAAATCTCCCAGGAGGCATTGGACCCTCGGATTCGGCCCTTGAAAGGACGAAAGAGAGCTCAGGATGGAGACCTCCTATTATCCCGAGCGACGTTCCGGAGTGGATCGTCGAGCCAGGCCAACGTCACCGTTTTCGTGGAGCAGCCTCACCGGCTCCCGGAGCTATGCGCGGAGAAAAACCGATCGCAACGTCCATTACTACGTCGATCGGTACGGTTACCCCGCTGTGTTCGCCTTTGTGGTGACCCTTCTATTTTCCTTGGCAGACGCCTTTTTCACCATGAGACTCGTCGCTTCCGGGGCCGAGGAGCTCAACCCCGTCATGGCCTATTTCCTCCAGTTCGGCCCGGTCCCGTTCGTGGTGGCCAAATACGTCCTCACGGCATCGGGGCTGACCTGGCTCCTCATTCATAAGAACTACCCGATGTTCAACGGCCGCATCA
>CAZGQL010000216.1:0-847 GCA_964527905.1 uncultured Syntrophobacteraceae bacterium | reverse complement strand
GGTCGCGTACGTGGTCTTGTTGACCTACGAGATCTATCTGGTGATCGCGGTCGTGCCCTGAGGTCTCAATCTCTCCACGGCGTGGTGTCCAACCCGTTTTTTCCTTCCGGTCCTTTGTCTTCGTACATCCATTCCGGCTGGAGTTCTCCGGTTTCTACGCCGGCGCTTGCGATGAGATGCCGGCGAATGTCGAAGCATAGATCGCATTTGGACAGGTAACGGCCTTGCGGTCGATACCCATGGCGGGTTGTAGCCAAGTCAAGAAGTCCGGCGATGCCGTCGGCGTGGAGGGTCGTGACGATGGGGTAGCGGACCGGGTCGAGCGGTTTGCCGAGGTCCTCGCGACGGATGCCGAGGCCTACGCAGAGCCCCGGGATGTACATCCCGTTCAGGTCGACATGGAAATGGGTCACGTCCTCGAGTTCCACGCATCCTCGCCGGTTGGACTCCACAATCGTTCGCCAGTCATGGGTCTGCAGAACCGTGCGAAATGTCTCCAGGGCGCGGCCGCCGAAATGGATCCAGTAGCGCGAGGGAATGTGTCTGAGATAATCGGCACCGAATCGGCTCTCATACTCCGCAAGGCCGTGCGGGCTCTGGTCGTCGAATGAATCGATCTCGCGGTAGAACGCCTTGATCCAAGGCAAGGCCCCGATCCCGACGCGCAAACACGCTTCGCTAACCCCCTTGACCTTGTGGAAGGGGATGAACTCGTTGTGGAAGGGACTCATGGAAACAAGCAGACTAGAAAGCCCTGCCGCCTTGAGTGAACTCAGGATCTCGCAGGCGGATTCCCGGTCCCGGTACCAGGAAGAGTTGGTTTCGACATACTCCACGTGCATTCCCA
>CAZGQL010000215.1:3276-6865 GCA_964527905.1 uncultured Syntrophobacteraceae bacterium | reverse complement strand
AGCGGCGCAAACCGCTCGGCATAGTCGATGTGTCGGATGGATTCGATTTCCGTCCGCTCGAGCTGGTCGATCTTCTTGTAGATTTCGTGGAGCTTTTCCGCCGATTCCGCAAGCCAGAACGCTCCCCCCGTTTCTTCGGCGACGGCCTTGAGGGTCGCCTCGTCCACCCCCGGGCCACCGGGCACCTTGTAGTCGCCGAGGGGCGTTTTGACCGTCAGGAAGGATTCGCGGCCTCCAATGCCGATGGCGTAGACCTTGATGCCCCATTCCCTGGCCAACCTAGCGGCCTCGACGGGTGAGCGCTTCCCCGCGTTGTTCTGGCCGTCGGTGAGGAGAATCACGACCTTGCCCTTGATCTCGTACCCGCTCGGAGCGCCGGGGTTCCCCGCAGGTCCCGCCGCCTCCGGGTCGTCCCGGGAGCCCAGGGCCGACCGTCGGCCCTGGGAGAATTTTACCGCCTCGCCGGCCGTCTTCAGGCGCGCCGCCGCCAGGGCCAGAGCGTCCCCGATGGCCGTGCCGTCCTCGTTCCTGCGGGTGACGAGCTGGATGCTCTCGATGAACCGCTCCAGGGCGCCGTGGCTGAGGGTCAGCGGGCAAACGGTGTCGGCGTAGCGTGCAAAGGCCACCATCCCGATGAGATCGTTCGGCCTGCCGGGGAAGTCCCGGCCGTTTCCGAGCACGAACTCCCGGAAGATTTTCTTGACGACGTCGAGCCGCGTGGCCGGCTTCCCCTCGTGGATGAGCTCCTGGCCCATGGAGCCCGACCGGTCGACGACCATTTCGATGGCGATCCCCTGGCTGACATCGCGCACCTCCTCCCGTCCCTGCTGCGGGCGGGCGAGTCCGACCACCAGCAGCACGACGGCCGCGCAGCGGATCACGAGGGGCAGATGACGCGCGCGGTTCCGCCACGATGATCCCGAGGCGGCCGCGACGGCAACCGAGGAGAACCGGACCCCAGCGTCGTGCCCCCGGCGCAGGCGAAACCAGAGCGCGGCCCCTAACAGCGGAAGGATCAGGAAAGCCCATGGAAACGCGAACCGCATGGCCCCTACCCCCCAGTCTCCGCGCCCTCGTCGCCCCGGGCGGCTCCGTTCTCCTTCGTCGCATCGATGAACGCCCTGCAGGCTTCGATCGCCCCGGTGATTTCAGCCGGCGACGGAAGGTGCTCGGCGAACTTGACGAGATCGCAGCGCTGCAGGAAGTCCACAAGGGGGCCCTTCTGGTCGGATGGAAACGGCGCGTTCCGACGGATGTCGGCCAGGAACTCTTCGGTGGTGCGCTTCGGGGCGTGGATGCCGAAGCGCTGCTCGATATAGCGTCGCAGCACATCGGAGAGACCCGAAAAGAACGGCTTGATCTCACCCCGTTCGACGAGTCGCTGCTCGAGGAGCTTCTGGAGCTCTCGATACGCGAGCTCATGGGCGGGAACGGCTGGAGGCGCCTCCCCGGCACGACCCGCCCGGGTGCGCCTGAAAACCAGGAAGGCCGCCCCGGCCAGCAAAACCGCCCCCCCCAGGGCCAGGAGGATCTTCCAGGGCAGCGGACCGCTCGGGAGGTCGACCGGTCCCTTGATGGGGTTGAGGCCCTGCTCCTTCCGGTCCTTGTCGAGGAGCGAGGTCACCCGGATGGAGATCGGCTCCGTCGCAATTTCAATTTCCCCCGGTGAGTCGGCGGGCGGCTGCCCGCTCCTTTCCGCATCGGCCCCGGGACGGGCGCGGCAGCGCACCGACAGGGATTCGATCGTGTAGTCGCCCGAGAGAAAAGGCTCCAGCGTGACATGCCGGGCCGTCACGGTCGAGCCTTCGGCGGTGAGGCGCGGCGAATCTTCGCGAACGTCCCGGACGCCGAATTCTCCGAGCTTGTCGATCAGAGTCGGGAGCTCGGCCGCGAAACCGCGTTCGACCTCGGCCTCGAGCGTCAAAACCAGGCTTTCGGCGACGCTCAACGTGTCCCTGTCTACGCGGAGCCGCACGCGGCAGGGCCCCTTGCGGACCTCCCGCTCGATCGCCCCGGTCCGGGACGGAGCCTGGTCGACGGCCGGCCTGTCGCGCTCGCCGCAGGAGAGCAGGGCCGCTGGGAGTGCCAGCCCCACGCAGAGAACGCCTACGAGCCGTCGGATCAAGCGCACCGCCGCCGCTCCCGATTCCTGAAAAAGGCCATCATGTCCCGGATGTAAGGCTTTCCGGTCTCGACACGGATCTCGTCGATCCCCATGGACCGAAGCGTCTCGGAAAGCGCCCGGGCGCGCTCCAGGGCCCGGGCTTCATAACGACTGCGCACCTCGCGGCTCCCCGTGTCGATCAGCACCCGCTCCCCCGTTTCCGCATCCTCGAGCTCCATCAGTCCGACGTTCGGAAGGCGGAGCTCCCTCGGGTCCGTCACGGAGACCGCGATGACGTCGTGGCGTCGACCGAGCACCCGCAGGGAGCGCTCGAACCCCTCGGCCTGGAAGTCACTGATGAGGAAGACGACGGCCCGCCGGGTCTGGACCTTGCCGAGGTAATCCAGGGCCGCCGCAATGTCGGTGCGCGTGCGCCGCGGGCGGAACGTGAGAATGTCGCGGATGACCCGAAGAACGTGCCTGGCCCCCTTGGCCGGCGGGATGAACCGCTCCACCTGGTCCGTGAACACGATGAGCCCGACCTTGTCGTTGTTCCGGATGGCGGCGAAGGCGAGAAGGGCGCAGATCTCGGCGGCGAGCTCGTTTTTCGTCCCCTTGACGGACCCGAACCCTCCCGACGCGCTGAGGTCCACCAGAAAGACCACCGTCAGCTCCCGCTCCTCGCGGTATTTCTTGATGAAGGGCCGGCCGGCCCGGGCGGTCACGTTCCAGTCGATGCTCCGCACATCGTCACCGACCTGGTACTCCCGCACCTCGTCGAACTCCATCCCGCGCCCCTTGAAGACGCTTTCGTACTCCCCGGCCAGGACGTCGTTCACGACCTTGGTGGTGTAAATCTGGATGAAGCGGATCTTGCGGGCGAGCTCGCGGGGGATCATGGCACCTTGACCGCGCTCAGGATCTGCCGGATGAGGTCCTCGGAGGTCTTCTCCTCGGCTTCGGCTTCATAGCTCACGATCACCCGGTGGCGCAGCACGTCCGGGGCCACCGATTTCACGTCCTGGGGGGTGACGTAGCCCCGGCCCTGGAGGAGCGCGTACGCTTTCGAAGCCATGCACAGACCGATGGTCGCCCGCGGGGAGGCCCCGTAGCGGATGAAGTCCCCGATGTCGAGTCCGGCCTCCCGGGGGGCGCGGGTCGCGTGGACGATGCTGAGGATGTAATCCTCGATCTTTTCGTCCATATAGACCTCGTCGCTCAGGGACCGGAGTCGGAGGATGTCCTCGGGCGAGAGGACCGGCTCGACGGTCGTGTCGGGGGTGGACCGGGCCATGCGCTTGAGGATCAAGTGCTCCTCCTCCCGGGAGGGGTAGCCCACCTGGACCTTGAGCAGAAACCGGTCCACCTGGGCCTCCGGCAGCGGATAGGTGCCTTCCTGCTCGATGGGGTTCTGGGTGGCGAGCACCATGAAGGGCTCCTCGAGCCCGAAGGTCGTGTCGCCGATGGTGACCTGACGCTCCTGCA
>CAZGQL010000215.1:0-3229 GCA_964527905.1 uncultured Syntrophobacteraceae bacterium | reverse complement strand
TGGCCGGGGCCCGGTTGATCTCGTCGGCCAGGATGATCTGGTGGAAGACGGGACCCTTCTTGACGGTGAAATCCCCCGACTTGGGGTTGTAGACCAGGGTGCCCACGAGGTCGGCCGGCAGGAGATCGGGCGTGAACTGGATCCGCTGGAAGGACGTCTGGAGGGCCCGGGCGAGGGTCGTCACCGTGAGAGTCTTAGCCAGCCCCGGCACCCCCTCGATCAGGATGTGGCCGTTGCACAACAGTCCCACCAGCAGCCGATCGATCAGGTCGCGCTGGCCGACGATGACGTTTTCCACTTCCCGCCGAAGCCGCTGAAGGGTTTGGCTCTCCATGGCCACTTGGTCGTTGATCCGTTTCACGTCCACCGACATGGGTCCTGCTCCGCCGCATAGGATGTGTGAGTTTCGGGCTCGCTCGATCGGCCGCCCCCGACAATCGACAGGGGGGCGGAAGGCCATGAAATGACGAGCGAATGATAGAAATCCGTTCCGAAATGTCAAGACGGGACCCAGTGGGAGGCCGCTCGCTGAGTACGGCGCCACACCAATGGGTGTCTCAATTCCCTTCGTCATCCCCGCAGATTCCACACCCGAGACTTGCGGGGACAAGCTTTGGCGGGGATCCAACCCTTCCCACGCGCCTGACCGCCTTCGCGGGAATGACATCTTCACTTTCATGCATCAAGACTTGTGGCGCTGTACTTACGAGTCCCTGGGCGGGGTGATCCGAGCCGATTGCTACGAGGTGAAGAACCAAAAACACCGGACACACACATCCGCCTGCCCAGGCGAGGGGTCCGGTGGCAAGGGTTGGAGCCCGCTGATGGTGGGCGTCGATTGGTACCACTGGATGGCCTCCAGGGGAGACCCGAACACGCGCAGGTTTTCAGAATGGCTGACATACAGGTAATGCGTGATCCACTCGTTGCGGATCTGTTGGAAGGTGACCCAGACCATCACGCCGCAGTTTCGCCGGCCGCTCAGGACCGCGTCGACCCGGGGGCGCATGTTTTCCAGGGAAACGCGGAGCGCCCGGTTCACGGACAGCCAATTCATGGTGGTGAACAAGAATTGAAACCTGGCGCCCAGGGCATCCGCCGCATCGGCGGGCGGGGTGTCCCGGAGTCCCACGCCGGGGATCCCCGGCACGCTGGGATTGATCTCGATCCAGTCAACGGCCATGGCCTTCTCCTTTTCAGTTTTCTGAAAACCCGAATGCACGATGGAATCCCAAAGAACCTCGACCCTCTCCCGTGCTGATCTGCAAGTGACCTTACACGATCGGGAGCACGTTTTCATCATCAAGGATGAACTTCGGCCCATTTCATGGCTGGCCTAGAGACACGTCTGGCCGTCCAGTCCGTGCGACGGCAACGCAGAGTCGTGCCGCCGTCTCGGCCTGGTCCATTCCGCCCGCGTCGCCAGGGGCGGGGATCAAAGGGGAGCGCGGGGCACGGGCAGCCGCGTTGCCCGAGGCAGGGTGTCGTCCACGTGCCTGCGGACCGCGGCATCGCAGAGCGCATAGCCCCAATTGATGAGGTGCCCCTGCTCCTCGGGCGTGAAGCGGTTGAGCCGCGTGCGCATCGATTGCAGGGACTCGGTGAGCGGGGAATCCGAGACGAGCGTCGGGACTTGGTAATGGCGGATCTTCGTCCCGATGCCCCAGTAGGTCCCCTCGACCTTGCCGTCCCTGAAATCCTGAATCAGCCAGCGTCTCCGTAAGGCACGGGTCTGGGCGATCAACACGTCCCGGACGCGTCCGAGCTGGCTGAAATAATCGCCGAGCGGGTGCGCCTCCACCGCGAAGGGGGCGCCCGCGTCGCTCACCAGCAGGATGTCCACGTTGCCGAGGAGCGCTTCCAGACCCATGTTGTCGTAAACGCCGCCGTCCGCGAGGATAACGGTTCGCTGCAGCCGGGCGAGATCCGGGTGCTGGAGCTTCGGCTGCTGCCAGTCCGAAGGGTCTGCCTCGAGCTTGACGGGGGAAAAGATGGGGGGAAACGCGCTGGAAGCCGCGATCGCCGTCGCCAGGGGATAGACCGTGCGGCGGTTGATGCCGAGGTAGTAGTCGGCGACGTAGTCCCGGGTGAACCGAAAGCTCCGCCCGGTCTGCATGTTCGTGGCATAGATCACGAAAAGGGGACCGGCGTCCGGCCGCGAGGCCCCCGGCCCCGCGGGCAGGTCCCGAATCGTCGCCCCGCAAAACAGGTCTTGGTCGTACTGTTCCGCCAGCACGTCGCCCGCCGACCGGAAGGGGGTCAGAATCCCCTTGAGGGCCACCCGGAGGTCGATGGTCCGGGAGCAGAAATCGCACAGGGGCCTGGCGACCACCGCTTCGAAGTTCGTTGCGATCCCGCCGTCAAAGGACAGCGACTTCCAGTGACGCCCCAGGAAAGCCGCGAGGATGGACCCCCCGGAAACACTCGTGACCCGATCCAGGGCCTGAAGCATCCCAAGCTCGTTCAAGCGCCACAGGCTCCCGAGTCCGAACAGCGTGGCCCGGAATCCGCCCCCCGAAAGGGCCAATCCCAATGTCTTGCCCCGATAGGCCATGATGCTCCTCCTTTTCCTCTGCAAGGGTGTAAGGCGTTCAGGCGGAATGAGCGCCGCGTGGCCTCAACGGATCCCACGTGCTGGTTCGGATGTCGACCATGAGCCGGAACGCTGCGTCTTGATCAGCCCGCCGGTTGGTCTCGCTCCGAATGGAACCCGCTCGGCCTGGACGTCCTTGCAGCCATCTGGGAATGCCGGACCTGTCCTGCGAGCGCCACCCGGGCAGAGATCGTCGCTTCCGTTGGAAAGGTCGGTCGGCTTTCCATAGCCGACGCTTTGGCGTCGGGAATGAACGACCGACGGTTTCATGCTCCGTGGAGACCGGCAGCGAGCATCAGTGGAGCCGCAGCCATTCCCCAAAAGGCTTTTGCAGCAGTGCTTGCGGGACCGCCGGGGTCTGGGGCCGCGCGGTGGGCACTCGGTTCCTTTGAACTGAAACGGGATGCGTTCTGGCCGTATCCCGAGGGTTGAAGGATCGGGTCCAAGAGAATCGACTGCCTTCCAGTATAGGGGATCCGGGCCGCTCGTCAACCGGCTTGATGGGATGATCGCGGGGGGGACGTTAACTCAACAACATTGCCGTCCCCTAGGAGGAGGTCAGCGAGGAGCATGAACGTCACCCATGCGGTCTTCAAGCCGGGATCCAGGCCGCTCCAAGGTAGGTGGGTGTTTGGA
>CAZGQL010000214.1:1449-6927 GCA_964527905.1 uncultured Syntrophobacteraceae bacterium | reverse complement strand
CTATGTCCTGCCTGCTAACCGCTCTCCCTACCGCTTCACCGTGAAGGTGGGCAGGCCCCCCGACCCCGAGGCGGCCCGCAGGGGCACCAAGCTGGGGCGCGGGGCCAACTTCCGCTGCATCCTCTCGGGCGCCCCCATCACCGGCGACTACATCAAGGCCGAGGGGCGGGCAGGGCGCATGGGGGCGCGGCTGATGGCCATCGTGGCCGAGGGCGACCGGGGGCGGGTCTACCTCGCGCCGACACCGGAGCACGAGGACGCGGCACACAAGGCAAAACCGGAGTGGAAGCCCGAGACGCCGATTGCCCCAGACCCCCGTGCACTCTGGACGCCACCCTACGGCCTCACGACCTACGGCGACCTCTTCACCCCCCGGCAGCTGGTGGCGCTGACGACCTTCTCGGACTTGGTTGGGGAGGCGATGGAGCGCATCCGCCGCGACGCTCTCACCGCCGGCCTCTCCGACGACGGCAAACCCCTTCGCGACGGCGGCACCAGCGCCACCGCCTACGCCGAAGCCGTGGGGGTGTATTTGGCTTGCGGAAATAGCCGATCAGCCGACTTTTGGTCAAACCTTTGTATCTGGGCTAACCAACCCAAAAACGAGCTTGTCACCCACCTCTTCGGTAGGCAGGCAATTCCCATGGCGTGGGACTTCGCGGAGGCCAATCCTTTCTGTGAGTCTGGTGGCAACTATGACAAGAACCTCAGTTACGTTGCCAAGGGCATTGACTTCCTCGCCGCGCACATCGATGGGCACGCGGTACAAGAGGACGCTGCGCGGAACCAGTATTCACAGGCGAAGATTATATCCACAGATCCACCTTATTTCGACAACATCGGCTACGCCGATCTGTCGGACTATTTCTACGTCTGGTTGCGGCGCTCACTGCGTCCGGTTTTCCCGGACCTGTTCGCCACGCTCGCCGTACCCAAGTCTGAGGAATTGGTTGCCACACCATACCGTCACGGCAGCAAGGACAAGGCTGAGGCTTTCTTCCTGGACGGCATGACTCAGGCCATGCGCCGCCTGGCCGAGCAAGCCCATCCAGCTTTTCCGGTCACCATTTACTACGCCTTCAAGCAGGCTGAGACTCAGACCGATGCCGGCACCTCAAGCACCGGTTGGGAGACATTCCTTGACGCCGTTATTTGGTCTGGGTTCGCTGTCACCGGGACTTGGCCGATCCGCACTGAGCGACAAGGCCGAATGATCGGCAACGACTCCAACGCCCTCGCATCGAGCATCGTTCTGGTGTGCCGGAAGCGCGACGGCTCCGCGCCCGTCGCCACGCGGCGCGAGTTTCTGACGGCCCTCAAAGCGGAGCTTCCCGTGGCCCTCGCCCACCTGCAGCGTGGCAACATCGCCCCGGTGGATCTGGCGCAGGCGGCCATCGGGCCCGGCATGGCCGTTTACACACGATACGCCCAGGTGCTGGATGCCGAGGGGAAGCCCCTCTCGGTGCGGGAGGCCCTGGCACTCATCAACCAGACCCTGGATGAGGCCCTGGCCGAACAGGAAGGGGACTTCGACGCCGACAGCCGCTGGGCCCTGGCGTGGTTCGAGCAGTCGGGCTTCAGCGAGGGGGATTTCGGGGTGGCCGAGGTCCTCTCCAAGGCCAAGAACACGAGCGTGAACGGCATGATGGAAGCGGGGATCCTGATGTCCCGAATGGGAAAGGTGCGGTTGCTTCGCCCCGATGAGCTGCCCGCCGACTGGGACCCCGAGAAAGACAGGCGCCTCACGGCCTGGGAGATGGTGCATCAGCTCATCCGGGCGCTGGAAACCGGTGGTGAAAGCGCGGCCGCGGCCCTGGTGGCCAAACTCGGATCCAAGGCCGAAATCGCCCGCGAGCTGGCCTACCGGCTCTACACCCTCTGCGAGCGCAAGAAGCGGGCCCAGGAAGCCCTCTCCTACAACGGCCTGGTGCGAAGCTGGCCGGAGATCATGCGGCTGGCCCATGAGGAAAAACCGTCGGCCCCTGTACAAACGCGTCTTTTTGGACAAGATTGACACCAGCGGCGTAACCGAAGAGGAGCGTGCATGAATCGACTCCCCATCGCCCCTGAGGTGTTGGCCGGGCTGTGCCGGACACATCGCATCCACCGCTTGGCTCTTTTCGGTTCGGTGCAGCACGGCGAGGACAGCCCGGACAGTGACGTGGATCTGCTGGTAGAGTTCGAGCCCGGCCAAAAGCCTGGGCTGCTCGGCATGGCCGCCATCGAGGCGGAGCTCTCCGCCCTTCTCGGTGGACGCAAAGTCGACCTGCGTACCGTTGGTGACCTGAGCCGCCACTTCCGCGCCGAGGTTGAACGAACCGCAGAGGTGCAGTATGCGGCATGACGATCGTATTCGCGTCGAACACATGATTGAAGCCATACAGACGGCCATGGAGTTCGTGTCCGGCCGGAAGTCGAGCGACCTGGACACCGACCGGATGCTTCTGTTTGCCCTGGTGCGGGCGATCGAAATCGTTGGGGAAGCGGCAAGCAAGGTTTCTGAAGATCTGCGTCGTCTCGCTCCCGAAATCCCCTGGGCCCTGATCGTTTCGATGCGCAATCGATTGATTCACGCGTACTTCGACATCGATCACGACATCCTCTGGAAAACGGCGACCGTCGAACTGAAGGCACTGCTGCCCCAACTGCAGGCCTTGGTCGAGAAAGGGTGATGCTTTCCCATGGCAACCACGAATCACGAACGCGTCGGAAAGGCACTGGAGCTCCTGAAGCGGGGGCTCGGCCCCTTCGTGGAGCGGGAAATCTCGAGCACCTACCAGGAACGGGCTGCAACCGAACTCGCCCGGTTCATCGGCGACGACCGCCTGAACGCCAGGAAGCCCGTCACGGAATGGGACGTGGGCGTGCTGCTGAAGTTCATGTGGGATGCCTGGCATGACGTCTTCCGCAAGACCCTCGGCCAGGCTGAGCGCAGTCTGGTGAGCGAGCTGCGCGAGCACCGCAACCGGTGGGCCCACCAGGAAGCCTTCTCCAGCGACGACACCTACCGCGCCCTCGATTCCGCCGGGCGGCTCCTGACGGCCGTGTCGGCCCCCGAGGCGGACGACATCGAAAAGATGAAGATGGAGCTCCTGAGGTTGCGCTTCGATGAGCAGGTGCGCACCGAAAAGCGCAAGAGCGCCGGCACCGCCATCGAGAGCACCGCGGTGAGCAACCTCAAGCCCTGGCGGGAGGTGGTGACGCCCCACAAGGATGTGGCCAGCGGCCGCTACCAGCAGGCGGAGTTCGCGGCCGACCTCTGGCAGGTGCACCTGGGCCAGGGGACGGACGAGTACCGGGACCCGGTGGAGTTTTTCCGGCGGACCTACCTCACCGAGAGCCTCAAACGGATGCTGGTGGGCGGGGTCCAGCGCCTCTCCGGCCGGGGCGGCGACCCGGTGGTGCAGCTCCAGACCAACTTCGGCGGCGGCAAGACCCACTCCATGCTCGCCCTCTATCACCTCTTCTCCGGCATTTCCCCGACGGAGCTCCCCGGCATCGACGCGGTCCTGCAGGAAGCCGGGACCTCGCAGCTGCCCGGCGCAAGGCGCGTCGTGTTGGTGGGAAACAAGATCTCCCCCGGCAACCCCGTCACCAAGCCGGACGGCACCGTGGTGCGCACCCTGTGGGGGGAGCTGGCCTGGCAGCTCGGGGGCAGGAAAGCGTTCGCCCGCGTCCAGGCCGACGACGAGAAGGCCACCAGCCCCGGCGATGTGCTGCGGGAGCTCTTCATCGAATACGGGCCCTGCCTGGTCTTGATCGATGAATGGGTGGCCTACGCACGCCAGCTCCACGACCAGAGCGATCTTCCTGCGGGAGGGTTCGAGACCCAGTTCACCTTCGCTCAGGTCTTGACGGAATCGGCGAAACTGGCCAACCACTGCCTGCTGGTGATCAGTCTGCCCGCTTCCGACACGGCGGGGTCTCCCCATGCCCAGTCCGACGATGTGGAAGTGGGCGGGCAACGGGGGCGCGAAGCCCTCGACCGGCTGAAGAACGTGGTGGGACGCATCGAGTCCTCCTGGCGGCCGGCGAGCGCCGAAGAAGGTTTTGAAATCGTGCGGCGGCGACTCTTCGAGCCCATGGCGGACCCTGCCCAGTTCAAGCACCGCGATGTGACGGCGCGGGCCTTCGCGGATTTCTACCGCACGCAGCAAGCGGAATTCCCGCCCGAGTGCCGGGACGTCGACTACGAAAAGCGCATCAAGGCGGCCTACCCCATCCACCCGGAAATCTTCGATCGTCTCTACACCGACTGGTCCACGCTGGTGAAGTTCCAGCGCACCCGAGGCGTGCTGCGGCTCATGGCGGCGGTCATCCACAGCCTGTGGGAGAAGGGAGATCGTAATCCCCTCATCCTGCCGGCGAACATCCCCATCGACGACCCGCGCGTGCAGTTCGAACTGACCCGGTACCTCTCGGACAACTGGGTGCCGGTGATCGAAAAGGACGTGGACGGGGCGAACTCACTTCCCCTGAGGCTCGACGGCGAAATTCCCAACCTCGGCAAGTTCGCGGCCTGCCGACGCGTGGCCCGCGCCATCTACCTGGGCTCGGCCCCCCTCACGAAGGCCGCTCACCGGGGGCTCGAAGACCGGCGGGTGAAGCTCGGCTGCGTCATGCCCGGAGAGTCCCCGTCCGTGTTCGGCGACGCCCTGAGAAGGCTGGCCGGGACGGCCACCTACCTGTACCAGGACGGCCCGCGTTACTGGTACTCGACCCAGCCCACGGTGACCAAACTGGCGGAGGACCGAGCCGAGCAGTTGAAGCGCGACCCCGACAAGGTGGTGCAGGAGCTGAACCGGCGTCTGCGGGAAGACTTGCGCAAACCCCGTGCCCCAGTCGGGTCAGGATGTGCCGGACGACCTCGACGCAAGACTGGTGGTGCTGGGGGTCGATCACCCCTACGGCAAGGAACCGGGGAATGCGGCGGAAACCGCCGCGAAAGCCATTCTGGAATCGCGCGGAAACGCGCCGAGGCTCTATCGCAACACGCTCGTCTTCCTGGCCGCGGACAAAACTCGACTGCAGGACCTCGATGAAGCCGCCCGCAAATACCTCGCCTGGGCGTCCATCCTGGCGGAAAAGGAGCCTCTGAACCTGGACCCGCAGCAGGTGAAGCAGGCGGAAACCCAGAAGGCGGCCGCCGATAGCACGGTCACCGCCCGCCTGCCGGAGACTTACCAGTGGCTCCTTGTGCCCATTCAGACCACACCGCAGTCGGCCATCGAGTGGCAGGCAACCCGGCTGTCCGGACAGGACGCCCTGGCCGTGCGGGCGAGCAAGAAGCTCAAAAACGACGAGCTCCTCATCACCAGCTTTGCCTCGACCCGGCTTCGGATGGAGCTGGACCGCGTGCCGCTCTGGCGCGGAGACCATGTGGCCGTCCGGCAGCTCGCCGAAGATTTCGCCCGCTACCCGTACCTGCCGCGACTCAAGGACCCCGGCGTGCTCCTGGGTGCGATCCGGGACGGCCTG
>CAZGQL010000214.1:0-1399 GCA_964527905.1 uncultured Syntrophobacteraceae bacterium | reverse complement strand
ACCCAGGACTCCTTCGCGTTCTCGGAAAGCTTCGACGACGAGAAAAACCGCTACCGGGGTCTGCGTGCGGGGCAGATCGTGCCCCTGAGCGATGCCGATGCTTCGGGGCTGCTCGTCAAGCCGGAGGTCGCGCGCAGGCAAATGGAGGCCGAACGACCTCAGGCTCCGCCCGAGCCGCCCGGTCCTGGAGGAATGGATGAAGATCCGATTCCCGGACCTGGACCAGGCCCCAAGCCACCGGAGGATCCAGAACCACGCCCCAGGCGCTTCCATGGCACGGTCGTTCTCGACCCCAACCGGGTGGGTCGAGACGCCGGTCGCATCGCCGAAGAGGTCATCGCGCATCTTTCCGGCCTGGTCGGCGCGAAGGTGACGGTCACGCTCGAAGTGGAGGCCGAAATCCCCTCAGGGGCTCCGGATCACGTCGTGCGCACGGTCACCGAAAACAGCCGGACTCTGAAGTTCACGAACCTGGGGTTTGAGAAGGAGTAGAGGAGGTAGCCCATCGATGGCATGCTTGTCTGTTCACCAGCCTTACGATTCCTGAGTGACGTTTTCTTTTCACCACAGCAAGCTCACCAAAATCCTTATCCAGCGTTACCAGGACTGGATCTTCCTCATGTTCTCTGGAGAGGATGTCCAACGAGCCTCCGTGCTTACACGAGACAGGATTGAACGTCCTCTGGCTCCAACCAGGGGTGGCCTTCGAGAATGGTTTCAATGCTGTCGCCAGCCGCCTCCCCCTGGTGATCGGCTTCCCACCGAATATCTTGGGGTTGACCATGGTCCGATCCAATAACTTGTCTTCGTCCATCATCTCATCCCGCTGAGCCCCGATTTCTTCAGACAGACAATCAGCCTACTCCCTGAAAGGGACGGACCCTACCAACTCATGGTACGTGATTTAGGAATGGCTTCCATGCCTGTTCTCAATTCGGCATCAGAATTCCATTCTCAGCCCCGCAAGAAAGGTCAGGGGAAGGTCAGGCGATGAGGTGAATTCCAGAGAACGCACCTGGAAACCTGAAATCCTCCCCCCCTCGCTTTCCCCAAACTTTCCCCGAACGTGATGAATCCGAACGACTTTCACCGAATTTTTGCGAATTTTAACCGGACGGAAAGTCTGAATATCTCGATGTAAGTATCAGTTTTTACGCGATTTTCTACTGAAGCGAAAAGGTCGGATTCAGATTCTAAGCCCGTCTCCCGCTCCAAAGGAGTCATGGGTGTATCGGTCCCGGTTGCTTGGACACAACTTAAAAAAACATCGTACCTCACCGCCGTTCCGGGCCGCCTCCGACGAGTCTCGGGTGGACCCATTCTCGGCGGCCCTCCACGGCTTGCTCCCTGGTGTTGCGGAGAGCTCATGCGGCCTCCCTGCTCCGGTAGGCTTTACGAG
>CAZGQL010000213.1:0-6942 GCA_964527905.1 uncultured Syntrophobacteraceae bacterium | reverse complement strand
GCAGTTATTTTGCCGGCGCGAAAATCAGGGAAGGATCGAAATCATAGCCCCAGGGTAAGGGAGAATTCCTCCAGCCGTTGAACATCCGCTTTCCTTTGTAGGTGCTCTCCTCATCGGTGACCTTGTCGCCTTCAAATCCATCCACGATGTTAAAGACATTGGTGAAACCGGCCTTCGCCATCCGATTGATCGCGACCGCACTCCGATGACCGCTCCGGCACATGACCAGGATCGTGTCCTGATCGCCGAACTTCTGCTTGAGCTGTGCCTCGAAATCCGGATTGTCCACCAGGGGGAAATCCTTCTTTTCGGCATTGTACTTGCCGGCCCACAGCTGGACCGGGACGTTGTAGGCCATCAACGCGTGGCCCACGAAGGCATACTCCTCGGGCGTGCGGACGTCCAGGATCTTGACTTTGTCAGGACTCGCCTTCCACATTTCGTAAGCCTCCACGGACGTCACGTACTTGCCGAGGGTGGTGTGCTTGCGCTCGTCCTTGGGCGCCTTGCCCTCTGCCAGAGCCAGGGAGGCAACCGCGACCATCAGAATGGGAACCATCAGCAATCGTTTGAACATGTGAGTCCTTTCGTGTTTGGGGTTGGATGGCTCAATTCCTCACCGTACTCATGCTTATTTACAGCACTCCCACCATCATCTCAAGCAGATGATCTGCATCCTCGCGCTTCAACCTCGGTGCGGCATTTGGCGCACGCCTTTCCCCCTCACACATGATTGCGCAGGCGCAGCTCGGTGGGATGCGGACTGAGGTAGACCTGCTCCTTCAGATAGGGCTGATCGTACTTGCGGACGTAGTGCCGGATCAGGGTGATGGGCACGATCAGCGGCACGTGACCGTCGCGGTACTGCTCGATCACCTCAAGGAGCTCCTGTTTTTCATCGCTCGTGAGATCCTTCTTGAAATACCCCATGAGATGTTGGAGGACGTTTGCGTGCTTCTTCACCGTGGCGCGCAGCTTCAACGCCTCCATGAGCAGACCTTGGTAGCGATCGTAGAGCGCGTTTCGGTCCATCTCGCCGGCCGCGGCCACGAGCTTCCCCATTTCCGTGTAGTGCTTCGGACTGTGGGACATGATGAGGAGCTTGTGGCGGGTGTGAAACGCCACCAAGGGCCCGACCCGCTTCCCATCCGCGACCAGCTCACGCCAACGCTGGAACACAAAGATCCGTTCGATGAAGCTCTCCCGCAGGACGGGGTCGTGCAACCGCCCGTCCTCCTCGACGGGAAGGAGCGGAAAGTGCTCCATGAACGCCGCAGCGAACAGCCCCACACCGATCTTGCGGGGCACTCCGTTGGCGTCGTAGAGCTTCACCCGCTCCATGCCGCTGCTCGGCGACCCCCCCTTGAAGATGAATCCGCACAGACCGTCGCCTTCCAGTTCCCGGACCTTCTTGACCGCCCAGTCCCGCATGCGCTCCGTATGGTCGATCCGGGTACGGCTGGTGACCAATCGGACTGCCCCCGGCTCCCCTTCGAGCCGCATGGTTTCCCTGGGTATGCCGAGACCGCATTCGGTTTCCGGGCAGACCGGTACGTAGTCGACATATTCCCCCAGCGTATCCCGAAGGAAGCGGTCCAGTTGGTGGCCGCCGTCGTAGCGAACCGGATTGCCGAGCAGGCAGCTGCTGATTCCAAGGGTGATTTTCTGCATCGGTTCTCTCCCTGATGTCAGGCTGGTTATGGTATGGTGGAGAGCGTCAGGCGGAGAACAGCGGCCTCCCCCCACGGGACCCCGCAAGGAGCAAACGAAAGGCAACGACATGACGACGCAGCCCAATGACTTTGCCCCACCCCCCTTGACGGACCAAACGGTTACGACCGCGTGCACCCTGGACTGTCCGGACGGATGCTCCGTTGTTCTGTCCCGGGACCGTTCGGGCCGCGTGCGTGTCGCCGGCAACCCGGCACACCCGTTCACGCGGGGCTTCACCTGCCGAAAGATCAAAAAATTCATCAGGCGACTCCGGAGTCCGGAGCGAATCACCCATCCCCTCGTGCGCTCCGGGACCGACTGGAAGCGCATTTCCTGGGAGGAAGCCCTGGACCGCTGCGCCGCCCGAATTCAAACCTGCCGGACTCAGCCCGCTTCCATTTTACACGTTCATGGCGAAGGCGCCAAAGGGGTGCTCAAACAAGCCTCGAAAGCCTTTTTCGCGCGGCTTGGATCCAGCGAGACCCGAGGTTCCCTGTGCGACGCGGCGGGTTACGTAGCCTACCTCAAGGACTTCGGCTCCCGCGTGCAAAACCGCATCGACGACCTCCTCCACGCCAAGACCATCGTCAACTGGGGGAAGGACCTCTCCCGAGGATCCGTCCACACGGCGGCGCTTGTGCAGACGGCAAGAAGCCACGGGGCTCGGCTGATCACCCTTTCGCCCGGAGGCGACGGAAACGGACCGTTCTCGGATCAGTGGATCCGCGTTCGCCCGGGTACGGACCGTTTTCTGGCAGCGGCGCTGATTCGTCTGATGATCGAGCGCCGCCGGGTGCGAGCCGACGTGCTGGGCCGCGTGGACGGCTGGGAGCGAATGCAGGCGCTCTTAAACGGCGTGTCCACTGCGGATCTGCTCCAGAGCGCCGGAGTGGGGATCGAGGAAGCCGAACAGCTCTTCGGCTTCTATCTGGATGCTGGCCCGACCGCAACTCTGGTAGGAGCGGGAATCCAACGATACCGATTCGGCGGGGAAACCACGCGGTGGATCAACGCTTTGGCCGTCCTCTCGGGCAACATGGGCATCTCCGGAGGCGGCAGCTACTACCATCTCCATTCCCTAAAGGACTTCAACCTGAACTGGACCCGGGATCCGGAAGACAAGCCAAGGCGTGCTTTCCTCTTACCCACCATCGGCCGCGAAATCCTCGCCGCGCAAAACCCCCCGGTTCAACTCCTGTGGGTCGACGCCTCCAACCTGGTCAACCAGGCCCCCCATCTCCATGAGACGTGTCGCGCCCTTGCCACGATTCCATTCAAGGTCGTGGTGGACGCCTTCATGACCGATACCGCCGCCCGCGCCGACATCTTCCTGCCTTGCGCTCTCATGTGGGAACAGGATGACGTGGTCGGGTCCTATCTGCATCACCAGGTCAACTACGCCCGGGCCGCCTTCGATCCCCCCGGGGAAGCGAGGACGGACCTTTGGATCCTCTCCGAAATCGGGCGCCGATTGGAACCACCAGTGACCCTCCCGGACGCGGAAGCCCTTCTCAAGCGTTCTCTCGATTCCCCGACGCTCGGCGATTCCTTGTCCACCCTGAAGGATCGCGGATTCATTTCGGCGCGTCGGCCTCACGTGGTCTACGAAGGGATGCGGTTTGACCATCCCGACGGCAAGTGCCGCCTGGTGCGTTCGCTCAGCCCGGAACCGGAGCCTTCGGAGCAGTTCCCCCTGCGGTTGTTGACCCTCATCCGCGGGAGCGCCACCCATTCCCAGATCCTGATGGAGGATCAGGAAATGCCGCCGGCCGTCTGGATTTCGACCGAGCATCCCGCCGCGGCTTGGATGGCTCCGGGCACCCGGGGGAGGCTCGTTTCCCCTCTGGATTCCATGGAGGTACGGGTCTTTCTGACCGAGGGACTGCACCCTGAAGTGGTCCTGTACCGGCGCGGTGATTGGTTCCGATGCGGGGGAGGCGCCAACCGTCTCATCGAAGCCGGTCTGACGGACCTGGGTCGGGGAGCCCCCTACTACGACCAATATGTGCGGCTCGATTTCGATAGGTCTTCCTGATCCGGAGGCGAGCGGCCCAGCCCCTGAGCGCGGCCCAAAGGGCCCCAGGGCTGGCGCATCGCCCCTCCACAAGCATGAACCCACAGCAGGAGGTTGTTTCGGACCATGTCAGAAAAGCACCCCTCCCTTCCCCCCGAGATCGCGGCATTCTGTGAGCGCTGCGCCCAAGACATCGTCAACGCCCCAAGCCATAAGGCGGCCATCGCCGGGGTCATGAAACTCCTTCCCGACCTGTTGCTGAACCGGGACCTCATCGCCCGGATCTTGGAAGGTGTCATCCACCGCCGGGGCTACCCCGACGCACGAAGGCCCACCGTATTCGACAATGAATTCATCTTGTTCGCTCATCCTGAAAGGCTTTTTTCCCTGCGTATGTATTTGTGGGGCCCCAAGGAATACCTGGCCGCCCACGATCACAACGCCTGGGGCGTCATCGGAACGGCAGCCTCCGGCTTTCACGTGATCCATTACAACCGGGTCGACGACGGAACCCGAGAAGGCTACGCCCATTTGGAAGCGGTCGACGAACAACACCTGCGCGCCGGCGAGAGCGTCTATACCCTGCCCCTGAACCAAGGCATCCACAAGACCGGCAACCCCACGAGCCAGACGCTGACGACTTTGAGCGTCTATGGTAAACCCATCGTGCGGGACTACATTCAGTTGTTCGATGTCGACCGCAATCAGGTGATCCGACTCTACACGCCGCGGCGCAAGAAGGAGAACCTCGCGGCCGAAGCCCTGAAGAGCCTCCTCACGGGAGCACGCTGACGCGGAGGGGGGGACGGCTCGGCGACCGAGCGCGGCTCCGAACCGGCGAGAAACGGCCCCCGCCCTCAGCCCCATTCAAGATTCACGGGGACGAACCCTCTCCTCGATTCGAAGTTCTGGGTACCATGGCGCGCACCGGGGTGCTATCTCCCAGTTTGGGTGCGTTGGAGGGACCATCCCTCAGGCCATCGGATACCGCCAACCCTGGAACGACCCTCGTGTCGGTCGACTCGATCTCGGTCATCAGTTCCCCCCAGCGTTCTGTGGCCAGAAACCTCAGCCTTTGCCGGCTAGGATTCCCAGACAGGGACTTTTTCCTTCTTGTGCCCTAGGAGACGCACGCTCAGAAGCGAGACAGACAATCGCACACCGAGCGCCCTCCCCAATACCCCCCCTATTTTGATCGCGGAACCCTCGCATCCGACCGATCCTCGCCGAGATCCCTCTTGACTTGCTCCGGGAATCCCCTACAATCAGGGCACTGCGCTGGAACTGGAAGGATCGTCCGACGGATCTGCATCCGTCGTCTCCCGCACTTTAGAGGAACGCAAGAGATGAAATACTGGCGTACGCCGCTGGATGCGGCCGAGATCGTCGTTTCGCGCGGCGTCGTGCACATCATCGAGGAACGCTGCAAAGGATGCGGCTATTGTATCGAGTATTGCCCGAGGGACGTGCTGGCCCTGTCGCAGCGGTTCAACGCCAAAGGCTATCACCCCCCGGAAGTGAAAAAACCGGGCGAGTGCGTCAACTGCCACTATTGCGAGATCATCTGTCCCGATTTCGCCATCTACTCGGTCGAGGCGACGGACCAGCCTTCGGGCTGACGCCACGGTTCTCCTTCGGGTGAGCCGCGAGTCGGCCGAAATCCCACCCACGAGCCAACCCATGAACAGGAACCCATGAAACCAGCAGTCATGACAGGCGAGCATTTCATCACGGGCGATGTCGCGTGCGCCGAAGGGGCCCTTGCGGCCGGGTGTCGTTTTTTTGCGGGCTACCCGATCACGCCGGCCACCGAGGTTGCCGAGCACATGGCCCATCGACTCCCCGATGTGGGCGGCACTTATATCCAGATGGAAGACGAGATCGCTTCCATGGCGGCGATTCTGGGGGCGTCGTGTGCCGGTGTGAAGAGCATGACGGCGACGTCCGGTCCAGGGTTCAGCCTGATGATGGAGAATCTCGGTCTCGGCGTGTGTACCGAAACCCCGTGCGTGGTCGTCAACGTCCAACGGGCGGGCCCGTCCACCGGCCTGCCGACCCTCGGGGCCCAGGGGGATGTCATGCAGGCGCGCTGGGGGTCCCACGGGCACTACGAGATCATTGCGCTGGCGCCCTGCTCGCCGCAGGAGATCTTCTATCTCACCATCCGCGCGTTCAATTTGAGCGAGCGGTTCCGAACCCCGGTGCTCATCTTGACCGACGAGGTGGTGGGACACCTGAGCGAGCGGGTCGTCATTCCGGAGCCGTCGGTCATCAAGACCGTGGAACGTCCCCGGGCCAAGGGCCGCAAGGACCGTTTCAAGCCCTTTCAGCCCGGCCCCGGCGGCGTGGCCCCCATGGCGATCGCCGGGGAAGGCTATGGGATCCACGTGACGGGACTCACCCACGACGAGAAAGGCTACCCTGTGATGACGGCCGAAGCGCAGGCCGCCATGATGGAGCGCCTGGTCGGAAAGATCCGCAACAACCTCGAGCACATTCTCCAGACCGAATCCTACCGCATGGAAGACGCCGAATTCGCGGTCGTTTCTTATGGGGTGTCGGCGCGTTCCAGCCTGGCGGCCGTCGATGAGGCGCGGGAGTTGGGCATCAAGGTGGGACTGGTCCGTCTCGTGACGGTCTGGCCGTTTCCCGAGCAGTTGATTCGGACGCTGGCCGAGCGTGTGAAGGGTTTCATCACGGTGGAGCTCAACCTGGGTCAGATCCACCTGGAAGTGGAGCGCTGCGCCGCCGGCAGGGCCCCTGCTATCCTGGTCGGTCACGCAGGCGGGGGCGTCATCCCCCCGGAGCGCATCATCGAGGCTCTCGAGGCCGCCCAAAACCTCTCTTGAGAGCCTCCCAGATCTTCAGGAGCCATCATGGAAAAAACGAAGCATCGGCCCTCGCATCCCCTGGACGATCTCTTGCGCTCCGACCGCATCCCCCACATCTGGTGCCCGGGTTGCGGCATCGGGACCGCGTTCTCCTCGTGCCTCTGGGCCGTGAAAAACTCGGGCCTCGAGCCACAAAAGACGGTGGTCGTCTCCGGGATCGGCTGTTCGGGTCGAGCCGCCGGGTACATCAAGCTCGATTCCTACCACACGACGCACGGCCGTGCGATCCCCTTCGCCACCGGGATGAAGCTTGGAAACCCCGAGCTCAACGTCATCGTGTTCAGCGGCGACGGGGACCTGTTCGCCATCGGGGGCAACCATTTC
>CAZGQL010000212.1:0-7000 GCA_964527905.1 uncultured Syntrophobacteraceae bacterium | reverse complement strand
CCCGGTCTCGGGCGCCGGCTACCGGGGCCCCTTCAGTGGCCCGGGGTTCGATTCCATGTGGACCGACATGTCGGAGATCGTCCGACCGACGCGCGACGGGATTCACGGGCGGGAATACATCAGCACCGCCATCGACATCGGGAGGAAGCTCCACCACCTCGAATTCGACGCCTCGGGAAACGTCGTGCTGGAATCTCATCCCCTGGTGGAGATCCCCATCCCGATCCTGTTCAACGTCCTGCCGTTCGGAAATCTCGGAAAGGGGATTGTGCTCGCGATGGCGCAGGCGGCCCGTCAGGTCGGCACGCTCATGTACATCACTCCCGAGCGCTTTGATTCCTCTCTCGCCCCCTTCAAGGAGCAGCTGATTCCTCTGCTGCCCGCGGACGCGCTCATCGAGCCCGGGTCCGACCTGCTGCGCGGCGTCCGGATGATCGAACTCACCCACGGTCCGCGGGTGCTCGAGCAGATGGCCGCCCTGAAAGCAGCCTTCCCCGACGTGGTCGTCTCGGTGCGCCTGCCGATGGACCCTCGGGCCAGGACCATCGCCCTCGAGCTTGCTCGATCGGGAGGGGAAGTGATCCATCTTTTCGCCGATTACCGCGGAAACGAATTCGTCGACGGCGATCATCCCCGTTTCGTCAAGGACGTGATGCGCGATGTGCACACCCATTTGGTGGACGAAGGCTGCCGGGACCCGATCACCTTGATTGGGAGCGGCGGGATCGCCCTTGCGGAGCATGTGCCCAAGTTCCTCATGTGCGGGGCGGACGGCGCCGCCGTCGACCTGCCCCTGCTCATCGCCCTCGAATGCCGCGTGTGCAAACGCTGCGTTTCGGGCAAATCCTGCCCGGTGGACCTGGAGCACCTCGAGGCCGACTACGGGAGCCGCCGTTTGGTCAACCTCATGTGCAGCTGGTGGAGTCAGCTCATCGAGCTGATGGGGGCCATGGGGATCCGTGACGTCCGGCGGGTCCGGGGTGAGGCCGGGCGCGCCATGTTCTTCGAGGACCTCGAGCGCGAAACCTTCGGCGCCCTGTTCGGGACGCGGCAATCCTAGGCTAGCGCTTGCGGGGCTTCCGCAGGCGCGTCGGACAAGAAGGAGATCTTTGAACGTGAAGACGGACATCCAACAGACACCTTCACGATTTCGGCACACCATCGGCAAGTACAAGGTCTTGCGCGGTCAGCAGTGCAAGGACTGCGCGGGGTGCGTCGTGACGTGCCCCCACGGGGTGCACTTCAAGGCGGGAACACGGATGGGGACCCCCCGCGACTATCGTTGCGTGGGGCCGGAGACCTGCCGCGCGGCGGGGCATTTTTGCGCGGACGCGTGTCCCAACGGGGCGCTCCACGTGATGATCAATCCGCAGATCAAGGCCCTGGGCGATTTTCGCTGGACGGCCGAGCTCCTCATGAGCACCTGGTACCAGGCCGAAACCGGTGAGCTCCCCGATGTGGACCTGGAATACCGGGTGGGGAATTCCGGCGGGGGGTTCGACAAGCTCCGCTTTCGTTTTCCCGACAAACCGCCTGTGGACATCCCCGCAGATGAGATCGACACCAGCATCGAGCTCAACAAGCGGGGCGACAACGCCCACCGCATCACGATCAAGATCCCGGTCTACCAGGGGGGCATGTCTTTCGGGTCGGTTTCGGACAGCACCATGATCTCACGCGCCCGAGCCGCCATGCTGTGGGGCACCTTCGGGTGCACGGGAGAAGGCGGCTATCCGGAATTTCTCTATCCCTTCGACGACTACATGATCACCCAGGTGGCGACCGGGCTCTTCGGGGTCAAGGAAGAAACCATTCAGCGGGTGCGCATCATCGAGTTCAAATATGCCCAGGGGGCCAAGCCCGGCCTGGGAGGCCACCTGCTGGGCGACAAGGTGACCGAGGCCGTGGCCAAGATGCGCGAGGCCGTCAAGGGCAGCGCCCTGTTCTCTCCGTTTCCCTTTCACAGCGTCTATTCGGTGGAGGACCACAAAAAGCACGTGGACTGGATCAAGGCCATGAACCCGAAGGCCCTGGTCTCGGTGAAGGTGTCCACCCCCGCCGACGTCGACATGGTGGCCATCGGGAGCTACTACGCGGGCGCCCACATCGTCCATCTGGACGGAAGCTACGGCGGCACGGGGGCAGCCCCCGACATCGCCAAGAAAAACATCGCCATGCCCATCGAATACGCCATCCCGAAGGTGCACCGGTTCCTCGTGGAGGAAGGCGTCCGTGACCAGGTGACTCTCATCGCGAGCGGCGGCATCCGGACGGCCCACGACGTCATGAAGGCCATCGCCCTCGGGGCGGACGGGGTGGTGGAAGGCACCGCCGGCATGGTGGCCCTCGAGTGCACCCGGTGCAGCTCCTGCGAGAGCGGGCGCGGCTGCCCCCGCGGCATCGCCACGACAGACCCGGAGCTGGCCGAGCTCATCGCGGTCGAATGGGGCACCCAACGCGTCTACAACCTTTACGCGTCCTGGCGCAAGCAGATGGTGGACATCCTGCAGAAGTTGGGCATGCGCAGCGTCCGTGAGCTCGTCGGCCGCACCGACTGCCTGCGCCACCTGGACTACAACTGACGGCCCCTCGAGGTCATCGGATCGTCGTTGATTCAGACACCACCCATCATTGGAGAAACCGGTACCATGAGGACACAAGCAATCACAGCGGCTGACAGCATCCTGGCGTCCCGAGGCAGGCTGCTCCGGGAATACCCCCCGATCCGCGATGCCAAAACCGAGGAGGAAGGCGGATGCGGGGTCACCGGGTTCGCCTGCTCCATTCCCGTGGGCGGGAAGCACATCTTCGAGCCCTCCAGGCAGATGCACAACCGCGGCAACGGCAAGGGGGGCGGTATCGCCGCCGTCGGCTTCGTTCCCGAAGCTCTGGGCGTTTCAAGGGAAATCCTCGACACCCATTACATGCTCCAGGTGGCCCTCATCGACCCCGCCGACAAGACGATTGCCCGGGCGGTCGAGGCGCAGTTCATCACCCCGTACCTGGATGTCGCCAGGGCCGAGATGATTCCCACCGTTGACGACTGGAGGGACATCGACGGCTTGGAGACCCAGCCGCCGGACGTCATGCGCTATTTCGTGCGCGTGAAGCCGGAGGTCCTGCGGGCGTTCGTGGCCGACAATCACCTGGAGGGCCTCAAGCCCGAGCGGGCCGAGGACGAGTTCATGTGCCAGAACGCCTTCAAGCTCAACACCACCTTCTACTCGACCCTAGGCGACAAGAAGGCGTTCGTCCTATCCCACGGCAAGAACATGATGATCCTCAAGATCGTGGGCTATGCCGAGCTCGTGGCCAGCTACTATCAGCTGGAAGAATTCAAGGCGCACATCTGGATCGCCCACCAACGCTATCCCACCAAAGGTCGCGTGTGGCACCCGGGCGGCGCCCATCCGTTCAGCGGCATGCACGAGGCCCTGGTCCATAACGGGGATTTCGCCAACTACCATTCCGTCTGCGAGTATCTGAAACAGCGGAATTTCTATCCGCTTTTCCACACGGACACCGAAGCGTCCGTGCTCATGCTCGACCTGCTGAACCGGGTTTATGAGTATCCCCTGGAATACATCATCGAAGCCCTGGCCCCCACCACCGAGGCCGACTTCGACCAGCTCCCGGCCGACAAACAGCATCTCTACCGGGCCATCCAGTCCACCCACATCCACGGCTCCCCCGACGGGCCCTGGTTTTTCATCATCGCCCGAAACGAGCCTTACCAAGGCTATTTTCAGCTGATCGGCATCACGGATACGGCCATGCTGCGGCCCCAGGTTTTCGCCCTGCAGGACGGCGAGGTCCAGGTCGGCCTCATCTGCTCGGAAAAGCAGGCCATCGACGCGA
Organism: uncultured Syntrophobacteraceae bacterium; assembly: GCA_964527905.1. Taxonomy (GTDB): domain Bacteria; phylum Desulfobacterota; class Syntrophobacteria; order Syntrophobacterales; family Syntrophobacteraceae; genus CALBZH01. Next base: position 3,142 of record CAZGQL010000212.1, on the reverse strand, counting down.
CCCTCGACAGCCTGGCCCGGGAGGATTCCCGGTTCTGCCCCATCGCCGACCGCTACTGGAACGCCCGCGGCGGCAGCCACACGGACGGGGGCGCGTTCATGTTCACCATCCGTCCGGAAAACGGCGGCATGCGCCTCACCTGCACGGACAAGTTCGGCCGCGTCCAGGAGGTTCCCAAGGACCAAAAAACCTACGACCCCACCTCGACGGTCCTCGCCCCCTCGACCGGGAGCGAGTCGGCCAAGGCTTTCCGCGCGCCGCTACTGGCCCGGGATGCCGGCCGGCTCTTCGAGGCCCTTTCGCAGTCCATTCCCAGATGGACCTACGACACGTTCCGCTGGGTTTGCGGCGAGCTCGCGGGAGCCGCAGCCCAAGACGACGACGCCAAGTCCACGGTGATCGAGGCCCTCACCCTCCTGAACGACCGCCGCTACGCCACGGGCGATAAGAAGCGGGCCTGGCTCCTGTGGATTGTGCGGAGCACCCTTAGGGAAATCTTCGGCGCGAGTCCGACGTTCGACCAGCCCGCCGGGGGGCGCTACCGGTACATCGATTTCAAGACCCGGCATCTCCTGCGGGGCCCCGAAGCCGACGAGCAGGTCCTGGTCGTCTACGCCCGCGAATTCGAGCCGGAAGGTGACGACTGCGATGCCCGGCTGCTGTGCGAAGCCTACTTCAAGGGCTGGAAACGCTTCATCGTCTATGGCTACCGCGGGCAGCGCTTCACCGGAAACGGCTTCGGTCCTGGCACGCAGGGCGTGCGCATCGATGTGTACGGAAGCTCGGGGGATTACCTCGCCTCGGGCATCGACGGCATGGAAATCCACGTCCACGGCAACGCCCAGGATCAGCTGGGGCAGATCATGAAGGAAGGAAAGCTCGTGATCTTCGGCGACGTCGGCCAGACCTTCCTCTATGGGGCCAAGGGAGGAGAAGTCTACGTCATGGGCAACGCCGCCGGCAGACCCCTCATCAACGCCGTCGGCAGACCCCGCGTGGTCATCAACGGCACCGCCCTCGACTACCTGGCCGAATCCTTCATGGCCGGCGACCCGCACGCGGGGGGCGGCTTTGTCATCCTGAACGGCATGGCCTTCGACGACCAGGGTCGGCTCCAAGAGCTTCCCACCCCCTACCCGGGATCCAACCTTTTCTCCCTCGCCTCGGGCGGGGCCATCTTCGCCCGCGACCCCCACGGGAGGCTGACGGACGATCAGCTGAACGGCGGCGAGTTCGCCGAATTCACCGACGCGGACTGGCGGCTCATCCTGCCCTATCTCCAGGAAAACGAGCGGCTTTTCGGCATTTCCATCGAGCAGGACCTGCTCACGATAAACGGCATCCGGAGGAATCCGGGCGATGTCTACCGCAAGGTCAAAGCCGTCCAGCTGGCGGTCCTGACCGGGATAAGGAACCCGAAAGACCCCGTGCTCAAGATGGCCGTGGACGTGTGATCCGTGAACACTCTTCCGATCCCCCGGACCCTTCGGCCCGTGAGGCCCATGGGGTCCCCGATGACTCTTTCCACATGAGGGTGGCAAATGATCGTTGCAGAACGAAAACCATTCGATGACATCAAGGCCATGCTGGCCGGCTATGAAAAGATTTTCATCCTGGGCTGCGACACTTGCGTGAGCGTCTGCATGGCGGGCGGCCGAAAGGAAGTCGGGTTGCTCGCATCCCAGCTGCGCATGAGCTTCCAGAAAGACGGCCGGACCGTTCAGATCGACGAGGACACCACCGAGCGGCAATGCAACCGCGAGTACATGGAACCGGTACTCGGCCGTCTGCAGGACTATCAGGTGGTCGTCTCCATGGCCTGCGGGGCGGGGATCCAGCTCCTTGCAGACCTCTGCGAGCCCCTTCAGATCCTTCCGGGCGTGAACACGCGCTTCATCGGCATGACCCCGCGGGACGGGACCTGGGAGGAGCGCTGCCGGGCCTGCGGCGACTGCGTGCTCGGGGAGACCGGCGGCATCTGCCCGGTCACCGTCTGCGCCAAAGGGATCCTAAACGGCCCCTGCGGCGGCACGGACCACGGCAAGTGTGAAGTGGACCCGGAAAAGGACTGCGCCTGGACGCTGATCTACCGGCGACTCGACAAGCTGGGCAGGCTGGATGACTTCAAGAAGGAATTTCCCCCGCGCAACCACCTGGTCCAGACCCATCCGGCGAAACAGGTGCACGAAGTTTACAAAGGAGAATGAGTGATGGCCGGTTCGTTCAAAGACGCTCTCAAATCCGGTGACTTTGTCGTCACGGCCGAGGTGGGGCCGCCCAAGGGCACCGATATCGAGGAAATGAAGCACCACATCGAGCTGCTCAAGGACAAGGTGCACGGCATCAACATGACCGACAACCAGAGCTCGGTCATGCGCCTCTCGTCCCTGGTGGGCTGCCACATCATCAAGCAGCTGGGGGGAACGCCCATCCTCCAGATGACCGGCCGGGACCGCAACCGCATGGCCCTCCAGTCGGACCTGCTGAGCGCCAGCGTGCTCGGGATCGACACCGTTCTGTGCCTCACGGGCGACCACATCGCCCTGGGGGACCACAAGGGCGCCAAGCCGGTCCACGACCTGGAATCGGTGCAGATCCTCAAGGCCGTCCGGACGTTGGAAAACGGCAGCGACATCGCCGGGAACCCGCTCAAAGGCAGCCCGAAATTCTGCGCCGGGGCCGTGGTCACGCCCGAAGCCGATCCCATCGAGCCCCAGCTCATGAAGTTCGAAAAAAAGGTCCGGGCCGGCGCCGAGTTTTTCCAAACCCAGGCCGTCTACGACCTCGACCGTTACAAGCGGTTCATGGATTATGCGAGCCGATTCGACGTGAAGATCCTGGCGGGCATCGTGCTCCTGGTCTCCGCAAAAATGGCGACCTACATGAACCAGCACGTGGCGGGCATTTCCGTGCCCCAAGGGCTGATCGACGAAATGGCGAGCGCCCCCAAGGGCGGCGCCCTCAAGAAGGGGGTCGAAATCGCCGGGCGTATGGTGCGCCGGATCAAGGAGGAAGGGCTGGCCCACGGGGTTCACATCATGGCCATCGGGAAGGAAGCCGTGGTGCCCGACATCCTGCAGGCCGCAGGCCTCTAAAGTACGGCGCCACACAAATGGGTGTCCGAATCCCCATCGTCATCCCC
>CAZGQL010000211.1:0-7033 GCA_964527905.1 uncultured Syntrophobacteraceae bacterium | reverse complement strand
ACCGTCCCCCCTCGCGTCGATCCGATTCGGGACTTGGGACGGGGTTGGGCAGGGACCGATGCGAAGAAACAACCCGAGTCCGTATGCAAAGCGACCACGAGTCTGAAACGGAGGCGCCCCGGACACGCGGCTCAGCCCCTGCGTCTCGCCAGAAGGCGCGCGGCCGCCACGCCGCCGATCAGGCCGAAGAGGTGCCCTTCCCAGGAAATGGCGGGGTGAACCGGCAGGATGCCGAACAGGGTCGAGCCCCAGACGATCAGGACGCCCAACGAGAGCAGGATCGAGCCGAACCGGCGCTCAAACCAGCCGGTGAAGAGCAGGTAGCCGAAATAGGCGAACAGGATCCCGCTGGCGCCGATGTGGTAGGCCGGGCGACCGAACAGCCACGTGCCCAGTCCGCTTGCGAGGGCCCCGACCAGGGTCACCAACCAGAAATGGGCTTCACCGCGGAGGATGACAAGGCCTCCGAAAATCAGAATGCCCGTGGTGTTGGCCATCAGGTGACCGATGCCCCCGTGGAGAAACGGGGCGAACAGGATCCCGCGCAGTCCCTGGCTGGTTCGGGGGACAATCCCGAAGGTCCTCAGCCTCCCGCCGAAAACGAAAAGATCCAGCAGTTCGACGCCCCAGATCACGGCCACGAACAGCACCAGGGTTCGCACCCAGCGGCGGAGGTCCCGACCGAGGGCCGCGCCCTCGCCCGCCGTGCCGCTCCCAATCCTTGCTCTGAGATCCGGTTCGATCACGATGTCCCCTCGACGCATGCCGCAGCCCCCGAGAAACCGGGGGCCTCAATGGTCTGAAATCGGGAGCATAATGAAATGCGGCCGCCGTGTCGACTCCGGATTTCCCTTCGGGTCGGGTGTGAAGAACCCTTGCCCTGGATACCCCCGCGAAGTATTGTACCCGGGCTGTTGCGTTCATCGTTGACGATCGTCCGGATTTCCCACAGCCCGGGCCGCCGGGATGCGCCGGCGGAATGGACGGGCCGACCGACTTGCAGGCGGAGCGCATGGAGAAGTTGTTGTTCGTGATGGCGGGCGGGAGCCTGGGGGCGCTTTCCCGCTACAGCGTCACCCTACTTGCCGTCAGGCTCTTTGGAACCCGATTCCCCTGGGGAACCCTCATGGTCAACCTGAGCGGCTGTTTCCTCATCGGGCTGTCGATGGCCCTTGCCGATCGGGGGCTCACCGTCATGAATCCCTCCGCCCGCCTGTTCTTTGTGACGGGTTACCTGGGGGCCCTCACCACCTTTTCGACCTTCGGCCTGGAAACCGTCAACGCCGTGCGTGGGAAGGCGCCCCGAGTGGCGGTGGTGAACGTCCTGGTCAACAATGGTCTCGGCTCCGCATTGGTTTTTCTGGGCCTGTGGCTGGGCCGCTCGGCGTAGGGAGATCTGTTCGGATGCTTCAGTACAAGGTCAATGAAACATGGAGTACGATTCATTGTCGTTCATGAATTGGGTGAGCACAGACTTGGGGAAAGGGTAACTCATGATTTTCCACATCACTCTTGAAGAAGCCGAAGATGGGTGGATCGTCGCGGAGTGTCCGGCTCTTCCCGGATGTGTTTCACAAGGGAAGGATGAGAAAGAGGCCATTGAGAATATCAAAGAGGCCATTACAGCATGGCTCTGGGCCGAAGATCAAAAGGCTGCCACGGCCTTGATGAAGCGAAAAGGTCAGAAGCCTTTGGTGGTGGCGGTTTGAGCCATGGGACAGTTGGGGAATATTTCGGGCAAGGAAGCAGCCAAAGCTTTTGAAAAAGCGGGCTGGTACGCCATCGGCCAGGTTGGGAGCCACCTCGTCATGGTGAAGGAAGGCGTGCGGGTCAATCTTTCCATTCCTCAGCACAAAGAGCTGTCAACGGGTACTTTGCGCAAGCTCATCGGACTCTCGGGCATGACCGTGAAGGAGTTTCTGGAACTGCTGTCGTAGATCGCCGTTGTGGGAGATATAGGGTGCCACTTCAGTACAAGGTCATCGAGGTCTTCACCAGCGAGGAAGCGCGCTGGCAGGGGAAGCCCCTGCACAGCGCCATCGTCGAGTACGTGAACGGGCTCAAGATTCCGGCGCGCACGATCGTCACCCAGGGCATCGAGGGGTCCTATGAAACCGGGGAAATGACCGCGGGAAGGCTCGAAGCCCTTTCGAGCAACCTGCCGGTGCGCATCACCATCATTCTCCCGGCCGCGGATTATGACCCGGTCCTCTCCCGGGTGGAGCAAATGCTCCCCGACGGCATCATCGCCGCCCGGGAGGTGGAGGTGGTCGCCCACAAGACCCGTGGGGAGCTGATGCCTCGGCGCACCCGGGTCCGCGAGATCATGACCCCAAACCCCAAGCGGGTCCAGACGACCACCTCGCTCGATGAGGTGGCGAGAATCCTGCTCTCCTCTGCCTTCACCGGGCTTCCCGTGGTGGATGAAGCCAACCGGCCGGTCGGCGTCATCGCGCAGGGCGACCTGATCTACAAAGGGGGATTGCCCATGCGTCTCGGACTGCTGGCCGAATCGGAGCGCGAGCGGGTCAGCGCCGTGCTCGAATCGCTGGCCTCGAAGCAGGCCGGGGATGTCATGAGCCAGCCCGTCATCACCATCGGGGAAGACCGATTCGTGACGGAGGTCGTGGACATCATGCTCCGCAAGGGAGTCAAGCGCGTCCCCGTCGTGGATGCCGGCGGAAAGCTCGTCGGCATTGTCTCCCGCCTGGATGTGTTTTCATGTGCCATGCGGCAATGCCCCGACTGGGCGGCTTTCCAGCGGCAATCCATTCACGTGGAAGGGGTCCGCTACGTTTCCGACATCATGCGCCGGGACACCCACACCGTCCTCCCGGAGACCCCCGTCGAGGAGGTGCTGCGCATCATCGACTGCAATGATATCCAGCGTGTCTGTGTGGTGAACCGGGAGGGGTATTTCCTGGGATTGATCTCGGACCGGGACCTGCTCGTGGCCTTCTCGGGCCGTCATCCCGGAATTTGGGACTATTTCGTGAGTCGCATTCCCTTCACGGAGCGGGGGCGGCTGCACCGGGAACTGAAGGAACACCTGCGGGTCAAAACGGCCGCCGAGGTGATGAACGCCAACATCGTGACGGTCCGCGAGGACACGCCGATCAAGGACGCCATCCGCCTGATGCTCGAACGGGCCATCAAGCGGCTTCCAGTGCTCGACGCCGACGGGAAATTCATGGGAATGATCAGCCGGGATTCCCTGCTTCGGGTCGGCTTCGGTGCGGCGGAATCGCAGCCGAAGTCCTAAAGCTCCTGCACCATTTCTTTCAGCTCCGCGCAGCTGAACACCGGCCCGTCCAGGCAGACGTACCGGTCTCCGATGTTGCACCGCCCGCAGATGCCGACGCCGCACTTCATGCGCTTTTCCAGGGTCGTGATGATCTGGTGGTCCTCGAAGTCCAGCTCCTTGAGGCCGAACAGGACGAACTTGATCATGACGGGCGGGCCGCACACAATGGCCACCCGATTGGTCGGGCTCGGCGATTCCTCCGTGAGGACGGTGGGAACAAATCCCACGCGCTCCGTCCATCCCGGGGCTTCGTTGTCCACCGTGAGAACCAGGTTGACGCCTCCGGCGCGCCACGCGTCGAACTCATAGGCGTAGCACAGGTCCTGGGGAGACCTTGCGCCGTAAAGGACGGTGATGTCGCCGTAGTCGGCGCGGTGGTCGAGCATGAAGAGGAGCAAGGTGCGTAGGGGCGCCATGCCGATGCCGCCCGCGATGAAGAGGATGTCGCGGCCCCGCATGGCCTCATGGTCGAACCCGTTTCCGAGCGGAGCCCGCACGCCGATGGGATCTCCCGGCCTCAGCTGGTGGATCCGCTGGGTCACCTCCCCCACCCGCATGACGCTGAACTGCAGCGTCTCCTTCCGCGTGGGCGGGGAATTGATCACGAAGGTCGCCTCGCCCACGCCGAACACGGAGAGCTGCGCGACCTGCCCTGGACGAAAGGTGAAGGCACGCATCCGCTCCTCGTCGTCGAGAGTGATGCGCAGGGTCTGGATGGCCGCCGTTTCCCGGATCACTTCCCGAACGGTGGCCAGCTCCGGCAGGTAAGGGTTTTCGGGTCGCTCACGCGCAGACACAGACATCCTCCCTCAGGCGCCCCGCAACCTGACGAATGTCGATGGAAACCGGGCAGCTGCGGATGCAGCGGCCGCACCCGCAACACCCGATGAGACCGTTGTGTTTGGTGGGGATGTAGCTGAACTTGTGCCCCGCCCGGTTCCGGTAGCGCTCGTATTTGGTGGGGCGGGGGTTGTGACCGCTCGCCTCCAGGGTGTACTGGAAAAACATGCAGGAATCCCAGGAGCGCAATCGCTCTCCCCGCAGGTCCTTGGATTCGTCCGTAATGGTGAAACAATAGCAGGTGGGGCACACGTAGGTGCAGACCCCGCAGCTGAGGCAGGGGCCCACCATCTCACGCCAGTAGTCCATATCCTGAAAACGCCTGAGAAAGGCTTCGGCGCATCCTTCCAGGCTCACGTCTCCGACCCGTTGCAACGAGGCGGCTTCCAACGCCTCTTGCGCCAAGGCTTCCTGGCGCGCATCGGGGGCGACGCCCAAGCCTTCCATGAAGGGGTCTCCCCCGGCGCTCACGGACTCGACACAGTAGCCGCCTTCGATGGGCGTGATCCGAAGATCGCTTCCCTCCATGTCGGCGGGACCTCCGCCCACCGAGGAACAGAAACAGGCCCCGTCCGCCTCCCGGCACACCAGGGTCGCGAATCGCGTGTTCTCCCGTCGTTTGCGGTAATAAGGGTCCACGTGCGGGCCGCCCAGAAAGGTGCGGTCGAAGGTCTCAAAACCCCGAACATCGCAGGGCCGGCACCCGAAGACCAGGACCGGCCGGGCATCCAGCAGCTCTTCCAGTTGAATCGCGTGCCGGCCGGGATCCTCCGGGTCCTTTCGCACGTCGAACCGCAGGAGCGTTTCCACCTGGGGCAGGAGCAGCTTCTTGGGCGGCAGCGTGGTCTGACGGTCCAGGACGATCGTCATCCCCGGACGGTAACGGAAAAATTCCGTCGCGTGCAGGTCGTCCCGGACGGGGGCCGGCACCCACAGGTCGATCTTCCGGGAGAGGGAGTCCAGGACCTCATGAAGACGGTCAATGGGGATGAAAGCTTTCAAACCCATGGGGCGGCCTCGCTCGAGCGTAGGGGTTCAGGTCCCGGCGGTTACAGTCCTGTCTCACCCGGGTCGAAGGTGAGCAGGGGCGGAACGGCTTCCGGGTCGAGCCCGGCTTCGTAATGGAGAAGCTCCTTGAGCGTCCGGTTGAGTTTTTCCTTCATGAGGGTCACCGGGATTTCCATGGGGCACACGCGCTCGCATTCGCCGCACTCCGTGCAGCGGCCGGCGAGATGCAGGGCATGGATGCAGTGAAACAGGAGCTTCTCGGCGGTTCCCATCCGCTGTGTCAGCCATTTGGGGTCGCGCGTCTCGACGATGCAGCGGTCCTGACAGACGCAAAGGGGGCACGCGTTGCGACAGGCGTAACAGCGCAGGCACCGGTCAAGCTCCGATTGCCAGAAGGCGAGCCGTTCCGCCAGCGCTTTTTCCTCGATCGCCTCCACGTCCCTCCAGGCGTTTTCATCCGTGGCGCGCGGTTCCACCGGTTCGCCAAGCATCACGTCGAACACGACCGGGTTCGGATGCCGGCACCGCAGGCACCTCCGTGCTAAGACCTCCTCCAAACGAAAGGCATGGGTGGTGGTGCGGTCCGCAACCAGGAGACGGTCGCCCTCCACCCGGGCGCTCCGTACGTCCGCCACCGCCACCCGCCGCATGACCCGCCGCCAGTCGACAGTCCCGCGGCATGGAAGGCCGAAAATGAACAGACGATCCCGGTCGATGAATTTTTCCTGCAGGAGCGCCACCAGGGATCGACTGTCACAGCCCTTGACGCAGATCCCGATTTTTCCGGAGGGGTTCGCGGGCTGAACGGGCGGCGGCTTCACCAGGTAGCCGGTCAGGTTCTGGGTGCAAAAGGGGCTCCAGAGGAGCCGATCCGCCGCTTCGGGATCCCGAATGAACAGGGGCGTCGTGTGGACGGGATCAAAACCCGCTTCCCAGCCGATGACCGTCTCGACGGCCGGAAACGCTTCCTTGACGCGCAAACGCAGTTGTTCGGTCACAGCGTCCCTCACCGGTCCGTCCCCGATAGAATTCCGACCGCGCGCGGCTCGACCCCTGGATTGGGCCCCACCGCGTGGACCTGTTCCGAAAAGCGCGTCACCACTTCCTGCCAGCGCTGTCCCTCGGAGGCCGAAACCCAAGTGTAGTGGAACCGCCGTCCGTCGATGCCCAGAAACGGCAAAAAATCCTTCAGCAACTCAAGGCGCCGGCGTGCGTACAAATTGCCCACCGCATAATGGCAGTCCTTGGGGTGGCACCCCGAAACGAGGACCCCGTCGGCCCCGTACACGAGGGATTTCACCACAAACAGCGGGTCCATGCGTCCCGTGCACGGGATGCGGATCACGCGCAGCTCGGTCGGCTGTTTGAAGCGGCAGACCCCCGCCGTGTCGGCGCCCCCGTAGGAGCACCAGTTGCAGAGAAACCCCGCGATCTTGAGGGGGCGCCCGCCCTCAGGCGCCATCGAATGTTCGGTCATGACGTTCCAATGTCCTCGAGACTCCCGGATGCACGCGGTCGAAGCCCCGCACGCAGCGCCGCGTCCGGCTCACGCGCACAGCTCGTTGACCTCCGCGAGAATCTGGCTGTCCGTGCAATGCTGCAGCTGAACGGCCTTGGGGGGGCCGGTGGCGTTGCACAGACCGCAGCCCTGGCACACACTCGCCAGCACCTCGGCCTTGCGAACCCCACCCCGAAGCTCCTTCCATCGAATCGCCCCGAAGGGGCACACCTGAAGGCACTTGCCACAGCTGATGCAGGCCCGCTCGTTCACCAGCGCCACCTGCGGGTCCGTTTCGATCATGTCCCGGGCGAACAGCGACTGGACCTTGGCGGCCGCCGCGCTCCCCTGGGCCACCGACGAGGGTATGTCCTTGGGCCCCT
>CAZGQL010000210.1:3537-7049 GCA_964527905.1 uncultured Syntrophobacteraceae bacterium | reverse complement strand
GAAGCGCCAATCCCAGCCAGAGGGTTGCCAGCAGCCAGGTCTCTTCCATTGGGGCCACCTCCGCGTCACGAGTGGATGAAAGGCCTTCGACCTTGAGACGCCGCGATGCGGCCGTTGCAGGCGCCTCCACTTTCCGTCGGGACGTCCTTGAAGAGGAACTGGGGCATCGGACCCACAAAAAAAGCCCCCGAAGGTCGTTTCCTTTCGGGAGCTTAGATCGGGATCGCCATGCGCTCCCACCAGGAACAAGACCGTCCTGTACCTTGGCAGGAGTCATCAGCCGTCGCGGGCGGTTATCAGGTGGACTCCATCACCCTTCGCTCGAGCATGCATCATCTGTTTCTCTACCAGAAAGAAGGGGTCAGTTCAAGGCTCTGTCTCATTCAAGAGGTTGACAGCCAATGTAAATTCTGCCTAAATGGGTCCACAATCAGAGGGCGATGAGGTTCGCCGTAACCGCTCCGTTCCCCGTGTCCGGGCAGGAGCTGATGACTTCTACTTCAGAGACTGGGGTGGGAGTTTTTTTTTGCTTCCAATCTCTCGGGGGGCATCGCTTCAAAACCCTGCAGAGCTTGACGAGCGGCGGACCACCTCGGTCACTTGCAATGGCCCACGGGGTCGACGAGCACGACCCCGGGAGGGTATGACGGCAGAGAATTCCTCGGCCGAAACGCGGACGAAAACGGACGATCTGCTCTTTACACGGAACCTTCACGCGAAGCGAGGTGGCCCATGATCCAGTATGGCAAGGTCAAGGAAGACATTTTTGGAACCATCGATCAGCTATCGAGGTGTGTGCGCCCGGAAACCGCCAAATCCCTCGAAAACGTCCGGTCGAAGCTGGATGAGGAGGCTTTCAACCTGGTCATTCTCGGCCAGTTCAAGCGAGGCAAGTCCACCTTCATCAACGCCCTCCTCGGCGAGAGCATCCTACCCACCGCCATCGTGCCCCTCACGTCCGTGGTCACCATCCTTCGGTATGGGCCCGAGCTGAAGATTGAAGTGCGTTTCCTGGACGACCGGGTCGAAACCATCAATCTTGCCGATCTACCCGCCTACATCACCGAACGGGGCAACCCGCAAAACAAGAAGGCCGTGAAGGAAGTCACCGTCTTTTACCCCTCGCAGTATCTCAAGGGGGGGGTGCGGATCATCGATACACCGGGAGTCGGCTCCGTGTACCGCCACAACACGGATGTGGCCTACAACTACCTGCCCTATGTGGATGCGGGCATTTTCATCGTTTCGGCCGACCCACCCCTCTCCGAGAGTGAGCACCAGTTCCTGAAGGATATCCGTGGGTTTGTGGACAAGCTGTTTTTCGCGCTGAACAAGATCGACCAAGTGAGCGAGGAGGACCGCCGGGAGTCGCTCGAGTTTACGGCCAGGATCCTCGAACAGGTCCTTGGTGTGGGCGGCGTTAAGATCTTTCCGCTGTCGGCCCGGTGGGCCTTGGAGGCCAAGAAGGGAGCGAACGGAAAGCAGCTCGAGCAAAGTCTGCTTCCCAATTTCGAACAGCGGCTCCAGGAGTTCCTCATCCACGAAAAGGGCAAGGTGTTCCTGAAATCCGTGCTCAACAGTCTGCTCAAGCTCATTTCCGACGAGACCATCTCGTTCAAGCTCGAACAGGAAGCGATCAAACTCCCGCTCCAGGAGCTGACCGCAAAGATCGCCCGGTTCGAGGAGGAAATGAAGACCATCGCCCAAGACCGGGAGCACAATCACTATCTTTTGAGCGGCCACATGAAAAAGTTGGCCTCCATGCTGGAGTCAGAAATGAACGCCTACCGCAAGGATACGATCCCGGTCCTTCAGCGGGAGGTCGAGGAGGAATACCGTCGTAGGGAGCGCCAGGGCGGCGGCAACCTCAGGGAGGAACTGGAAAATTTCCTCTTCGAGCGGATTCGGGACCTCTTCACGATCTGGAGACAGCAGCTCACCGAAAAGATTTCCACGGAGCTCGAAGCGGTCCACAGTTGGTTTGCGGCCAGAACCAACGAGACCATCGAGCGGATCCTCCTGCTCACGAGCGACATCTTCGATTTGAAGCTCAAGCCGTTCACCGCCGTGGAGCCCCTGAGCAAGAAGAGCGAATTCTACTTTCTTTTTAAGGATGATCCCGTGGGTCTCGAACTGGTGCAGCTTGCCGCCACGTCTGCCCTACCCCGGTTCATGGCCAAGAAAATCGTGTTGAACAAGATGCTGGAGACCGCATCGGAGCTGGTGGGCAGACACTGCGGCCGCATCCGCTACGACCTTCTCCAACGCTTGGAGAAAACGGTGCGCGACTTCCAGCGAGCCCTCAACGAGAAGATCGACATGACCCTGGAAGGCATCCGGATTTCTTTCCAAAAGGCCCTGAGCCTCAAACAGGAAGGGACCGTGAACGTGGACAGAAACCTGAGCGAACTCTCGGTGAAACTCGACTCGATTTCACAACTGCGGGACCGACTGCTGAGTTTGAGTGCCTCGATCGAATGAAAGGCATCAGAGTGCCCTAGACGAGCGGCTCCCCTTGCGAAGGATTCGGGGGAGCCGCAAGGCGCACCCACCTTGCCGCGTATCGCTTACAATCCTCGCAAGAAACCAATTCATCACGCTCCGGCGGCGAAGCACGCCCTAGGATCACCTCAGGGAGGCTGGGCGATTCAATACCTGGATCCGGACGCCCCCGAGCGGAGACGGCAGCCATGAACAATGCGATATCCCATGGAGAGTCTGGGCGGACCCTGTTTGGATGTGAAGCTCCATCACGCCTCGAGATGTTCGCCAGCTTCCTGAAAATGGGACTCACGGCCTTCGGAGGGCCGGCGATGATCCCCTACGTGCGCGAGATGACCGTCACCCGGAAAAAATGGCTCGACGGCCAGTCCTTCCAGGACGGCCTAGCCCTGTGCCAAACCATTCCTGGGGCCACGGTCATGCAGCTTGCGGCCTACGTCGGCTTGAAGGTCCGGGGGGTACGCGGGGCCATGGTGAGTTACGTCGGATTCATTCTTCCCGCCTTTCTGCTGATGCTGGCCCTTTCGGTCGCTTACGAGCGGACGCGCGCGCTGCCGGCCGTCGTTTCGGTCTTCAGCGGTCTCCAGGCTGTCATTGTGGCAGTTGCCGCCAACGCGACCCTCGCGTTCGGGCGAGTGTCCCTCAAAGATTGGAGATCCGGTATCATCGCCCTGATGGCAGCCGTGTTGTTTTGGCTCCGGGCCAATCCCGCGCTGATCCTTTTTCTGGCGGCGTGCCTCGGCGTGTTCATCAACCCCGCCAAAAGGCTCGATGGACGCCCATCCCACTCTAGCCCGGTTCGGTCCACCGGGCGGACCCTGCTCCTCTTTCTGGCCGTGTGGATTTTGGGGTTTGTGACGCTGTTTGGCTTTCGCAAGGACCTTTTCCACCTGGCCCTGCTCATGACCAAAGTCGATTTGCTCGCCTTTGGCGGTGGGTTTGGCTCCGTGCCCCTCATGTTTCACGAGGTCGTCGAGGTCCGCTCCTGGATGGACGGCCCGAGCTGTCTC
>CAZGQL010000210.1:0-3520 GCA_964527905.1 uncultured Syntrophobacteraceae bacterium | reverse complement strand
CAACGGCATCGTCCTGGGCCAGTTCACGCCGGGCCCCATTGTCATCACGGCCACGTTCGTCGGATACCTCATGGGAGGAGTCCCGGGGGCTTGCGTTGCCACGGCGGCCGTCTTTGTGCCGTCCTTTCTGATCCTGGTCGGCGTCGCTCCCTGGTTTGACCGGCTGCGATCGTCCCCCTGGTTCGCCGGGGCCATCGTCGGCATCCTGGGCTCTTTCGTGGGCCTGTTGGCTACCGTCACCCTTCGCTTCGCCCTGAATGTTCACTGGGACTGGGCGCACCTGTTCCTCTTGATCGGCGGATTCGTGGCGCTGTGGCTCGGCGTGGAGCTTGTCTGGGTGGTCCTCGCTGGCGCAGTTCTCTCAGCGACCTTCTTTTTGTTCATTTGACCGCAAGATTTTCCCCTTTCAGTTGTTTAACGGTGTGAACTCAAGCGAACGAGTTCAAGTTCAGGCCACATCCACGTTGTGTCGACGGTTGATCTGACTAGGGAGAGGAGGAGCCGATGAGCCTGATGGATTTCCTGTTCGTGACATTTCCCGTTTCCGGGGTGCAGACCTGGGTGGTGCTGCCCCCTTTGGTGGCCTTTCTCGTATCCACGTTCACATCCATGGGCGGGGTGTCGGGGGCGTTCCTGCTGCTCCCCTTTCAGGTGAGCGTCCTCCACTTCGTGACCCCTTCGGTCAGTGCGACCAACTTCGTGTTCAACATCGTGGCGATTCCCAGCGGAGTTTACCGGTACCTCAAGGAAGGCCGCATGGCCTGGCCGCTCACCTGGGTGGTGATCGTGGGCACGCTCCCGGGCGTCTTCATCGGTTACTACCTTCGGGTGCTCTACCTTCCCGACCCCAGGTCGTTCAAGTTCTTTGTGGGGCTTGTGCTGCTCTACATCGGGGTCCGGCTCCTCTATGAAATGACGGAGCGCTCCCAGCGGGGCAAGAAGGAGATGAAGGCTTTGGAAGAGAAATTCAACCAGCATGCCCGGAAGCTCAAGGAGGACCAGGCGGCGCGCGTATCGGCGGGATTACCGGCCGAGGCCGTGGTGAGGACGGTTTCGTGGTCGTTGGCCCGTGTGGAATATGAATTCTGGGGCCAGCGCTTTTCCTTCAGCACGCCGGGGATGTTTCTGCTGGCCTTCGTGGTGGGCATTATCGGCGGGACTTACGGGATCGGCGGCGGTGCCATCATCGCACCGTTCTGCGTGGCCGTGTTTCACCTCCCTGTCTACACGGTGGCGGGGGCGGCTCTGCTGGGGACGTTCCTCACCTCGGTGGCCGGCGTGTTCTTCTACAGTGTGATGCCAGCCCAAGCGGGGCTCTCCTGTGCCCCCGACTGGCTCCTCGGGCTTCTGTTCGGGGCTGGGGGATTCGCCGGGATGTATACGGGTGCCAGACTCCAGAAGTTCATCCCACAAAAGTACTTGAAGCTCATTTTGGGATTGATCATCACGTTTCTGGCGGGAAGCTACATCCTGCAGTTTTTCACCCGATGAATAGGGTTGACGCAACCTTGCGAAGACAGGCACACTCGACCTGAGACGGTTTGTCTCAGTCCGGTCTTTTCGAGGCCGGAGCGTACTCCTGTCTGCGGGACTGGGGCGCCGGGCGGATCAATCGCTGAACCGCCGGGGCCCCCTGCCCCATTTGCCGGTTGCGTGTATGGACGAAACGGACTTCATCCTGGTTAAAGCCGTTGGGACCGGCGACCATCGGGCCTATGAAACGCTGGTGAAGAAGCACCAGGGCTCCGTTTTCAATTTCGTCCGCAGGATCCTGGGAGACCGGCACGCGGCGGAGGATGTTGTCCAGGAGGTGTTTTGGGCCCTGTATCGCTCGGCCCCAGGGTTTCAGCCCCGGGCAAAGGTGTCGACCTGGCTCTTCACGATCGCCTACAACCTTTCTATCAATGAAATCAAGCGCCGTAAACGACTGCTCAACCTTCAGGGATCGCTCAGCGGCTGCCTTTGCACGAAAAGCGGACCAGACGCCTTGGAGGCCGCCCAAACGGCCGAGCTGGAAGGCGACGTGGCGAAGGCTCTGGAACAGCTGCCCGAGAATCAGCGGGCAGCCCTGCTCCTCAGGGTGCACGAGGAGCTCACGTATCGCGAGATCAGCGAAATCCTCGACGTTTCGGTCTCCAGCGTGGAGTCATTGATCTTCCGGGGGCGGGCCCGAATGCGGGAGCTCCTCCGAGGGCAACGAAAGGACTAAGCGCCATGCAGTGCCGCGATGCACAACGGAAGCTATCCGCGGACATGGACGGTGAACTGGATCCGGTTTCTTCTGGAAGTCTGACCCGCCACGTCGCTCAGTGCCCGATATGCCGGGAGATGGCCGACGACTTCAGGTGGATCGATCAACGGGTGCGCAGCCTGCCGAAGCTCGATGCCGAAGCCGACCTTGCGACGAGACTCTTGGAGCGGATTGGCGAAGTCGCCGGCCAGGGGGCCCGTAGGGTGTCGGCCCAGCCCGCGGGCGCTCGGCTGATGAGCTGGCTGGCGGAGCTCATCGAGCTGATGGAGCCTGGGAAGCCGACGGGTTCGCGTACGCTAGACGAATTTGCCGATTTCCCGCCCTCTTCCCTGGGCTTTGTTTACGTTCGACTCCTCGATCCTTCTGGATAAAGGGAAAGCATGTCTCTCGTTTACTTCTTCATGGGCGTTCTGACGGCCCTCATCGCGGCGGCGGCAATCCTTGCGGCCGTCTATCACCGCCTCAAGTCCACCCGGAGCCAACCGCCCATCAAGGGCTACCTCGACCTGATTCCCGATCTCAGTTCGGAGCAACGAGCAGCCGTCCAAGAAATCCGTCGCACCTTCCTGCCCAAGGTCGCCCAGATTCGGGAGAACCTGCAGCGCGAGCGCGCCGAGCTGGCCAGGCTCCTCTTCGCCGAGCCGACGGACAGGACCCGGATCCATGCCACGGCCCGGCAGATCCTGCTGCACCAGGCGGACCTGGAAAACGAGGTGATCGAGCACATCCTGGAGGAAAAGGAGCTTCTGTCGGCCGCTCAGCAGAGGCGGTTTTACGAGATCATCGTGGAGCAGTTTTCGAGCGGCGGACTCGGCGTCCACGACGTGCGGGGGAAACGCTGAGTGTGGACAACGTAGTGGAGCACCTCATGATTCGGAATCGCAACCGAACCGACAAGGCCTTACGGCCGGCGGCCCTGGTCGCATGCCTGGTGCTGTTGCTCTCCTTGTATTCCTGTACCCAGGGGGAAGAGCCCACCTACGTCGATTTTTCCAAGCGGGAGGAGATCGGCTTCGAGGAGCCTCTCGGCACGATCACCTACGCCTATGTCCCCCAATATTTCCACCGGGTTTCCTTCGAACGCCACCACCCGCTGATCCAATACCTTAGGCATGAAACGGGACTTCCCATTCGGCAGGTCTTCCCGGACAGCTTCGATGACTACATCAAGATGGCCGGCCAGGGAAAGATCGACATCTCCTTCGCCAACCCGTTCATCTATGCGAAGGTGGCTCAGCGTTATGGCGCCCGCGCCTTCGCGCGCATCAT
>CAZGQL010000209.1:0-7056 GCA_964527905.1 uncultured Syntrophobacteraceae bacterium | reverse complement strand
CCTCAAGTCCTCGAGACCCCGAAGCCGCCCCTCGTCCTTCGCCTGCCGATAGGCAAGGTCGAGGTACAGCAGCATGAACACGCCCGTTTCCGCGTCGACGCCCAGGAGCGCGATCAGGCCCACCAGCACCCCCACGCTCAGGTGGTAGTCCAGCAGGTAGAGGAGCCAAAAGGCGCCGATGGCCGAGAAGGGGACGGCCAGCAGGACGATGCCGGTTTTGACCATCGATCGCGTGTTGCAGTAGAGCAGGAAGACAATGAGAAACAAGGTCAGGGGGATCACCACCATGAGGCGCTCCCGGACGCGCTCCATGGCCTCGTACTGGCCGCTCCACGACACGGCGTACCCGGCCGGAAGGGTCATCCGCTCCCGCAGCACGTGGTCGGCTTCCCGCACGTAGCTCCCGATGTCGCGGCCGGAGATGTCCACGAAAACATACCCGGTCAAGAGACCGTCTTCATTGCGGATCATGGACGGCCCGCTCGTCTGTCGGATCGTGGCCAGCTGCCCCATGGGGATCTGCCGCTGCCCCTCCCCGACGGGCACCAGGATGCGCCCCAGGGTGTCGACGTCGTCCCGATAGTCCCGCATGTAGCGGACGCTCACGGGGTAGCGCTCCCGACCCTCGACCGTCGTCGTCACGCTCTCGCCCCCAATGGCCTTCTCGACGATCTCCTGGGCCTCCTCGAGACCCAGCCCGTACTGGGCCAGCGCCTCCCGGTCCCACTCGATGTCCAGAAAATACCCGCTGCCCGTGCGCTCGGCAAACACGCTGCGCGTCCCCCGAACCGACGGCAGCAGCCCCTCGATCCGTGTCCCGATCTCCTCGATGGTCTGCAGGTCGGCCCCGGAAATCTTCAGCCCGATTTCCGTCCGGATGCCCGTCGAGAGCATGTCGATGCGCCCCCGCACCGGCTGGGTGAAACTCGGCGCGAGCCCCGGAATCTTTAGTGCCTGGCTCATCTGGTTGACGAGCTGCTCCTTGGACAGGTGGTCCGGCGTGAGGTGCCGCAGGATGCCCTTGAGCCACTCGGGAGCCCACGCGCTGTACCAGGTGTCCGTGCGGCGCCACTCGGATTTCGGCTTCAGGATGACCACCGTTTCGATCATCGAAAGGGGCGCGGGGTCTGTCGCCGTCTCCGCCCGGCCCGCCTTACCCAGGACCCGCTCCACCTCGGGAAACTGTTTGAGGATGCGGTCCGTCACCTGCAGCAGACGCTGGGCTTCCGTGATGGAGATGCCCGGCATGGTGGACGGCATGTACAGGATGGAGCCTTCATCCAGCGGGGGCATGAACTCCCAGCCCAGCTGGGACGCCACGGGAACCGTGGCCGCCATGAGGGCGAGCGTCGCCCCGATCACCCACCCCTTGCGGCGCAGGGCCCAGGCGGCGACGGGCCCGTAAATCCCGATGAGCAGCCGGCTGACGGGGTGCTTGTCTTCGGAATGAATCGTTCCGATGAGGACCGCGTTGGCGGCGCGGCAGAGCCACCCGGGCCGAAACTGGAAGGTCTTGAAGTGCATGAAGGTGAGGCGCAGCGCGGGGTCCAGCGTGATGGCCAGAAACGCCGCGAGGATCATGGACAGGTTCTTGGTGTAGGCCAGGGGTTTGAACAGGCGCCCTTCCTGGGACTCCAGGGCCAGCACCGGAAGAAACGAAACGGCGATCACCAGCAGCGCAAAAAAGCTCGGCCCGGCGACCTCCTTGACCGCCTCCACCACCGCCGAGCGCGGGTCCCCCCTTCGCCCCGCCTGGTCCCAGCGCTCCAGCTTCTTGTGCGACTGCTCCACCACCACGATGGAGGCGTCCACCATGGCCCCGATGGCGATGACGATCCCTCCGAGCGACATGATGTTGGCCGTGATCCCCATGGCCCGGAACGGGATGAACGAGAGCAGCACCGCGACCGGAATGGTGATGATCGGGATCACGGCGCTCGGGATGTGGCGCAAAAAGAGCACGATGACCACCGAGACCGTCAGCACCACTTCGGCCAGGGTCGACTTGAGGGTGTCGATGGCGCGCAGGATCAAGTCCGACCGGTCGTAGACGGTCTGCACCGTCACGCCGGGCGGGAGGCCGGGCTCGATCTGCCGGATCCTGGCCTTCACGCGGTCGATGACGTCGAGGGCATTCTGGCCATGACGCATGACCGGAGACCACATCCCCCGTCCCATCGAGGTCGGCGACGCCGCGTCTGAGATCCGGCCCCAGAACCACCTGCCCGATGTCCTTCACGCGCACCGAGGCCCCGTTTTCGTTTCGCGCCACCACGATGTTTTCGAAATCTTCCGTCGACCGGGCGTAGCCCCGCCCCCGCACCATGTATTCCGTGCCGCCGAATTCGAGGAGTCGGCCCCCCGCTTCCCGGTTGCCCCCCTGCACGGCGGCGGCCACCCTGCCGATGGAGATTCCGTACGCCTGGAGGCGGTTCGGATCGACGTTCACCTGGTACTGACGGCCGAAGCCTCCGATGGTGGCCACTTCGGCCACGCCGGGGACGGAGCGCAGGTAATAGCGAAACGTCCAGTCGTGGTAGGAGCGCAGGTCCGCGAGGCTGTGGCGGCCCGACGCGTCCACGAGGGCGTATTGATACACCCAGCCCAGCCCGGTGGCATCCGGCCCGAGCTCCGTTTTGACATCCTGGGGCAGGCGCGGGAGGACGGAGGAAAGGTATTCCAGGGTCCGGGAGCGGGCCCAGTAGAGGTCGCAGCCGTCCTCGAAAATGACGTAAACGAAGGAGTAGCCGAAATCCGAAATCCCCCGGACAGCTTTGACCCGAGGCGCCCCCAGCATGGCCGTCACGATGGGGTAGGTCACCTGGTCCTCGATGATGTCGGGGCTCCGGTCCCATCGCGAATAAATGATGACCTGCGTGTCGCTGAGATCGGGAATGGCGTCCACGGGAACGTGCTTCATGGACCACCAGCCCGCCACGCAGGCGACCGCCACAAGCGAGAAAACCAGGAAGCGGTTTCGGACGGAAAAGTCGATCACGCGGTCGATCATCGGGCCACCCCCGTTCCATGGGCGGGCACCGCGCCATGCCCCCCGTGAGCGTGCTCCAGACCTGCAGCGTGGCTCCCCTGACCGGGCGCGGGCATCGCCACCACTCCTTCGCTCACGTGGTGGACGGGCCGCTTATCGAACTCCAGTCGGCAAGGCTCGGAACAGAAAAAATGGACCTGACCCTCCCGTTCCGACACATGCCCCGTCCGCCTCGCCTGAGCGGGTGAGACCGGCATGCCGCAGACGGGGTCCTTCTCCTGGGGGCCAAGCATCCCGGAAGCTGCCATCCGCATCTTGCTTTCCGAATCCACCAGGAAATTCCCCGAAACGACAATCGCCTCACCGGGCATGACGCCGCTCAGGATCTCGACACGCCCCGCAAACCTGCGCCCCGTCTCCACCATTCGAGGCTCAAAGTACCCGTCCCCGACGCTCACGAAGACGGTTCTGGCACGGCCCGTGTCCAAAACGGCATCCGCCGGAACCGTCAGCGCTTCGGGAAGATGCAGCAGAAACTCCACGTCCACGACCATGTCCGGCCGCAGCTCCAGGTCGGGGTTTTCGGCCTCAAGCCGCACCTTGTATGAGCGGCTCACGGGATCGAACACCGGCGGGACGTCCGAGACCGTCGCGCGGAAGACCTTCCCCTGGTGCGGGAGCGAAACGCGGACCGGAACGCCGGGTTTGACATGGGGGGCTTCCCGCTCGAAAACGTCGGTGAGGATCCACACCCGGCTGAGGTCCGCAATGCGGAAGAGCTCGGTTCCCCGTGTGAATTTCGACTGCGGAGTGATGCTGCGGGCGACGACGATGCCCGTGGCGGGGGACCGTACCTCCAGCTCCAGGGTGATCTGCCGGGCCCGTCCGATTTCCTGGAGCTGGTGCTCGCTCACGCCCAGATTGAAGAGCTCGAGTCTGGCCACGGAAAGCTGGTCCCGGACCGAATACACGACGGAGCTCCCGCTCATCATGTCCGACCCCGGGGCGGTCGGAATCATGGACGCGGGGCCCATGGGCGGAGCAGGACCGTGCCCGGGGCTCCCATGGGCTCCTGAGGTCGACTGAGCTGGGCCTTGCGGTTCTCCCGCGCTTTGCGGCACAGCCGGCTGCCCCCAGGGGCGCTGTCGACGCTGCTCGAAATCGAGGGCGTACAGATACTGCTGCTGGCGGCTCAGAAAGGCGTAATTGTAAATGGTGGCCAGGAGCTGATCCTTTTGGACGACGCTGCCCGTGGTGCCTCCCACGACCTTCCACACCCACCCGTCGTCCCCAGCGTTCACGGCGTACGTGCGATTCTCTTCCGGGGCGACCCTGCCCAGCGTTCGTACGGAGTGCCCCTGCAGCGTTCTTTCCGCCTTCTCCACCCGGACCCCGATCAGCTGCTGCCTCTCAGGGGTGATCCGGACGGATCCGGCGGGAAGAAAACGCACCGCACTCCCCGCCGGCCCTTCGCCCTCATCGGCATAGACGGGCTCCATCGGCATGCCGCAGGGGGCCCGGCCGGGCTGGTCCGACGTGTGAGCCGGGTTCATGGGATCCACGTAATAGAGGACCCTCGGCCCCTGCGCACCGCCCTGGCTTGGGACAACCCTCCGCTGGCTGGTCCAGAACCCCGCCAGAAACGCCCCGCCAACCAAGAGGGCGAGCAACAGGAATGCAATGGGCTTTTTCATCTTGACCGCTCGCAGAGTCGGTTGATCGAGATGATTGGCGGTCTGCGGACCGTCACGGGGTCCCGGTCGGGACACGTAGCGTGGTTATCCCAAAATAAGCCCACACAAGGGATCCGGAAACGATAGAGTCTAAAAAGCTGAGGGCAGGTCGTCCAACCTGCCCCCATGCCGCTCTCAAACGTCTCCGGGCTGTCCTTTCGTCATCCATCCGACCCGATGGGTGGACGGATCTGAAAAATCCCGACCCGTTCGCCGGCCCGGCCGATACCTCACGTGGTGATGCTGAAAGGAATCAGGGCCGTTGCCGTGACCTCATTCCCCCGGGTTTCGAGGAACTCGACCTTCACACTCGAATTCGGGACCGGCACGGCCGAATTGACCAAGGCGTCGAACCGCCGGGCGGTGCTGATCGTGTACGGCGTGTTCTTCGGGAGCACGAAGGCCTGGTTGTAATTGCCAAAGGGCGGCACCCCCAGGGCGCGGCCGTCCCAGGCAATGATCACAACATCCACGGGAAAGGTGATCCGGGCCTTGTTGTAGGCGGCATCCAGGCAGCGAATGAGGATCGTCTCGCCCACCCGCGCGTCAACGGCAACTTGTGTGCCGGTGTTCCTGGGAACTCCCCTGGCTCCTTTTCCACCGTTCAGCTCCGGCGGGAGAATCGCAGGCGGATTAATGGTGGCTGTGCCGCCACGGGCCGTCGGGACCGGGACTCCTGTCACGAACCAGTAGTCGGCATTGAAGTCGTTGAAGGCAAAAAATCCATTTCTTCCCGGGCTGTTCCGAAAGTTGTCGTCCACCCCCGGAACCAATCCCTGGGCGGGAAACGTCGCCGCATGATTGTCCGCGAGGTCGCTCCAAACGGAATCGCGGTCATCGAAGACCCAGACGGCTTCGACATCGTAGGGAACGGTGAACGCCCAAGGATTCATGGCTTCCAGGGTCTGGTTGCGTCCAGCTACGCCATAGACAGGGTCCCCACCCACGAACCCGGGAAACCGGTTCCGCACCGTCGCCGGCAGCGTGAGGAGATTGCAGGCCGTGCGGAACCGCCCATCCGTGCAGGCCCCGATGGGAATGGCATTGAGCTGCACATTGCCGGGGATGAAGCCCGTCCTCCAGTTCGATCCGATGATCGAGGCAAAATAGGCGTCGGGCGGTTCGATGACCATGAATCCATACAGTCCGAATTCGAAATGCTGCATGGTGTTGCGATGGCAGTGATAGAAATAGCTGCCGATATGGTTCGGCTGAAATTGATAGAGGTAGCTCCCGATCTCCATGGACGTGTGCCCCACCCCGTCGTTGATGGGAGTGGGCTCCAACCCGTGCCAGTGGATCGTGTGGGGCCCAGAGTTGCCTTGGGCCTGGCAGTGAAAGATGGAACCCCGGGGAACGCGCAACGTTGGACCCGGCCACGTGCCTCGGTTGACGAAATCCCTCTCCCTGAAGGTGAAGAACTGCAGCTCCTTGGCGTTGTCGTAAGTCCTCGTCTTGACACCGTTGAGGAGCTCCATGTTCACTGTGCGGGGAACGTCGACTCTCCCCAGCCCCAGCGCCTCCATCACCTCCGGCACGGGGTTGGTCGGCGCCAGGCGCTCCGGCGTCGGGGGACTTTCCTTGGGCGGATCGAACATCTTGACATATTCAGGGGCCGCAGCCTCGGCCTCGGGGGTCCCGATGAGCGACACCTCCATCCGAGGGATCCGATAGGCGGGATTGTTGACTGACATGGCGGTCTCCTTCTGCGCTCCCATGCGGGGAGTTCGTGTCACGCCCGGCCGCTCGACGCACCGGGCCCGTCGAGGGCCTCTCAGCTGTGATGACCAAACCAGGGTGGCGGCACGGCCGGGGGAAAGACCCCATCCGGACCCGCCGGTTCGACCAGCGGGCGATGCCCAAAGTCCACCACACCTCCGGGGATATTTCGATCTCCGTTGAAGTTGAGCCCGGCGATCATGCCCATGTTGTAGTTCCCGCCCTGCGATGTCTGGCTCGGCTCCGAATGATCGTGCATCGGATAGCACAGGGGCGACAGGGGAACCCCGATCTCGATCGTCCCCCCGACACCGCCCGCAACGGTGCCCACCGGGGGAATGAACAGGGCCAATTCCTGGTTGGGAGGCCAGGTCAGCACGCCTTGAACAGGGCCGACGTCCGCCGTGTCCGCCATGCCGATGCCTCGATTGTTGGGCACATCGGGCGGCCGCTGGTAGGGGACAAGCCAGTCATACACACCGAGGGGGTTGATGGTGAAGGTGTCCACCCAGAAAACGTTTGTCTGGACCCCGTTTTGGCGCCCTTCGTCTCGAACCCCCACCGGAACGGCCCCGCCGGGGACAATCTGTTGCGTCTCATTGATGTAGGTGACAT
>CAZGQL010000208.1:2364-7105 GCA_964527905.1 uncultured Syntrophobacteraceae bacterium | reverse complement strand
GGACGCCCTGCGCCTGAGGGATTCCTTCATCCTGGACAGGCTCGCGCTTTTCGGAGACATCCAGGACGCCATGGTGATGGACGAGCCGTTTCTGGCCCATTCGCGCCTGTCGGCGGCGCTGAATGTCAAGCTCCTGAATCCGCGGGAGATCATCGAGCCAGCCATCGAAGCCTGGGAGCAGGGACGGGCGCCCCTCAACAGCGTGGAGGGGTTCGTCCGGCAGGTCATCGGCTGGCGCGAGTATGTGCGGGGGATCTACTGGCTCCACATGCCGGACTATGCGAATCTGAACCACCTCGGGCATCACCTGGAGCTGCCGCCCTTCTACTGGGACGGCCAAACGGAGATGACCTGCGTGCGGCAGGTCATGAAGCAGGTCCTCGAGCACGCCTATGCCCACCACATCCAGCGCCTGATGGTGCTGGGCCTGTTTGCCCTGCTCCTGGGCGCTCACCCCCGAAAGTTCCACGAATGGCACCTGGCCATGTACGCGGACGCCGTGGACTGGGTGTCGCTCCCCAACGCGCTGGGAATGAGCCAATACGGGGACGGGGGCATCGTGGGGACCAAGCCCTACTGCGCGAGCGGCGCCTACATCCGGCGCATGAGCGACTACTGCGCCCACTGCCGCTACAACCCCGCGGACACCCACAGCCCCGCGGCCTGTCCCTTCACGGTCCTGTACTGGGATTTCCTGGATCGCCACGCGGAAAAGCTTCGATCGAAAGCCCGCATGCGGATGCAGTTGAGAAACCTGGAAGCCAGGAGACGTTCGCGGGGGGAATTCCTCTCCCTCAAGCGCCATGCCGAGCACCTGCGCGATCGCGCCTCCTCACTCTGATGGGCCACAGAAGCGGAAGCCCGAGATGCCGGAGAGTGTCTTAGGTGAAAAGGTGCGCCATCAGGTCGTGGATCGATCGCACCCCCATGCAGGACAGCTCCATTTCCCTCGAGAGCCGTTCGGCGTTGGTCCAGGGGATCAGGTGCTGGGTGAAGCCGAGCTTGCGGGCTTCCTGGACGCGCTGGGTCCCGTGCGCCACGCCGCGCACCTCACCGGTGAGGCCGACCTCCCCCCAGACCACGAGGTCCCGGGGCAGGGGACGATCGAGCGTGCTGCTGAGGAGGGCCGCGATGAGGGCGAGGTCCGCGGCAGGCTCGACGAGTCGCACGCCGCCTGCGACGTTCACGAAGACGTCCTGCTGCGCGAAATGGAAGCCGAGCTTCTTTTCGATGACGGCGAGCAGGAGGGAGAGGCGGTTGGCATCCACGCCGATGCAGGTACGCCGGGGCTGGACCCAGCCGGTGGCGCTCACCAGGGCCTGCAATTCCACCAGCAGGGGGCGCGTGCCTTCCACCGAGCAGACCACGACGGACCCGGACGTGTCGACGGGCCGCTCGGCCAGGAGCAGCTCGGAAGGGTTGACCACCTCCTCGAGCCCCAGCTCCTTCATCTCGAAGACTCCGATTTCGTTGGTGGAGCCGTATCGGTTCTTGACGGCCCTAAGGATGCGGAACGCCTGCGACCGGTCGCCCTCCAGGTAGAGCACCGTGTCCACGAGGTGCTCCAGCGCCCTGGGGCCGGCGATGGCTCCTTCCTTGGTGACGTGCCCGACGACGAACATGCTGATTTTGTTCTGCTTGGCGACCCGCATGAGCTCCGAGGCACATTCCCGAACCTGGCTGATGGAGCCCGGGGAGACCTCCAGGCCCGGGGCGCTGGTGGTCTGAATCGAATCGACGGCGGCCACCCCGAACTTCCCCGGGTCCAACGCCTGCAGCACGGCTTCGAGGGCGGTTTCGGCCAGGACATACAAGCCGGGCGAGGCGATGCCAAGGCGTTCGGCCCGAATTCTGAGCTGCTGCGGGCTTTCCTCGCCGGAGACATACAGGACGGGGCGGTCCTGGGCCAGTCGCGCCAGCACCTGAAGCAGCAGGGTCGATTTCCCGATCCCGGGGTCGCCGGCCAGGAGCACCATGGATCCGGGCACGAGCCCTCCCCCCAGCACGCGATCCCACTCCGAAATGCCGGAGAGCATTCTCGCATGGGGCAGAGTCTCGATATCCGAGAGCGGGACGGGTCTTCCCCGGGAGACCTTAGCCTTCCCGGAGCGGGTCAACCGGCGCGAGACCGCCTCCTCGGCCATCGTGTCCCAGGCCTGGCAGCCGGGACATCGCCCGACCCACTTGGGACTGCTGTGACCGCACTGCTGACATCGATAGCTTGTTCTTTCCTCCGGCACCCCTGTTCCGCCCCTTGCTGAAAAGATTCGATCCGACTTGGGCCTTCCCCATGGACCAAACCCGGTGCAATCTCCCGACAGGCCCCTGTGCCATTATCCTCTTTCCCGCCTCAGAATAGAACCATAGATCTCGCAAGAAGAGCCCAAGGGGACCACGAATGAATCCCTCACCTCGAGGATCCGGCGCGAGGGCCGGGGCGTATCGAGGTCCCAGGCAAGACAGTCACTCGCGAAATCCCGTTGAAACCGACATTTCAGAGGGATTTCACTCTGTATCGCGCCATTGACAAGCTTGGAAAGGTTGCTTTATACTTCGGCTTCAATCATTTGGAAGAAGCTGCCATGCCGGTTCGGAGGATGTGGCGCTCGATCGGGACAAGAGAACAGAGGAGTCATGGGAATGGCAGGAAAGAACATCATTGAGATCGCGGACAGCACCTTCGAGCAGGATGTCCTTCAATCGGATATACCGGTACTGGTTGATTTCTGGGCCCCTTGGTGCGGTCCATGCCGGGCCATTGCTCCCGTCATCGACGAACTGTCCAACGAGTACGAGGGGAAGCTCAAGGTCGCCAAGTGCAATGTAGACGATAACCCTAAAACGCCCTCACGGTATGGGATGCGCGCCATCCCGACCCTCATCATTTTCAAGGGCGGTAACGTGAGTGAGCAGATCACCGGCGCCGTGGCCAAGTCACAGATCGCGGCAGCCATCGACAAGGCCGTCGGCTAATCCTGCAACTGAAGAGACCGTTAGACCGGGCGGGACGCTCCGGTACCGATCCGACTCAGCCTCTTCCCCATCCGAGAGCCTTTTTCCAAGCATGGACATGAACAGCACGTTGGATGCGATCCCCATCGGCGGCCGGTCTGCCGTGTATTCGGCAGGCTTCCAGGCCGCCCGGTACCGTGGTACCATGACAGTTCATGAAATTGGCTTGATCAGATTGAGCGAACCGTTCGTCGAAACCGGGGGCACGGTGGGTGTTGTGCCGAACGCCCCATTGATGCCATCTCGCCCATAGACGACCCTTTTCAGGGATTCCGCATGCAGCTCTCAATCAATCCACAGGTTCGGTTCGTGCGCCTGCTGACCGGGATGGCCATCCTCGTCCTGCTCGCGACCAGCTCGGGGTGTGGAACCAATTTGGTCGATTACTATTTTGGAGGACTCTTTGGCAAACGCTCGTCCACCATCGACAAGAACGCCGAGCAGCTTGCCATCGAAGGCACCCAGAAGATGCGCGAGAAAAAGTACAAGGACGCCCTGAAGTCCTTTCAGAAGCTTAAGGAACAATACCCTTACAGCAAGTACGCGATCCTCGCGGACCTCAAACTCGGCGATGCCCACTTTTACAGTGGCAATTATGGAGACGCGGCCATCGCTTACGAGGAGTTCGCTCGTTTGCACCCTCGAAACGAAGTCGTGCCTTATGTCATGTATCAAATTGGCATGAGTCATTTCCTGGGTTTCAGCACCATCGATCGCGATCCCGCCGAGACGCAAGCCGCCATCGAAGCCTTTCAACGGGTGATTCAGACCTATCCGGAGTCCCAATACGCCCTCAGGGCCAGGAAGCAGCTGTTTGAGTGCGAAAAGCGCCTTGTGGCGCATGAGTTCTATGTGGGGGAGTTTTATTTCAAACGGGAGAACTACCAGGCGTCGAAGGACCGGCTTGAACGGATCAGCAAGTCTTACCCGGAGGCTGTCAAGGAACTCGGGTATGAGGCATCCATCAAGAAGATGCTCGAAGCGTCCGAAAAGCAATTGGCCAAAGGCCCGCGCAAGCCGAGCCTTTGGAAACGCGTGGGTTTTTGAATCAGGTGGGAGATCCCAATTGTGGCGGGGTCAGTCGGAAGACACGGGCGACATGAACTTGGGCCCCACGCATCGGGCCGCTTGACACCAAGGGCATCGACTTGGGCGAACCTGTTCTTCAACCTCCCATTGCGTCTCTCAATACGGTTGCTACTCCGCAAGGTTGACCACGCAATCACCGCAAGGCTGTGACGACCGCTCGGGGAATCTGAAAGCCCGATACCCCGGACTCCCGAATTGGCGGCGGCACCCAAGACATTCCTTGACCCCATACCGTACCGAGGGGCCAGAATCCCTGATGAACAGACTGTTTTCAATAAGCCGCCGGTGTATGGCGGATCGATGGGTCCATAAGATGGCATGGATGGAGCGAGCTTTAGCACAGGTTTGGCACCCCAAGGATAGGGTAACGCTATGAAGGAGACAAAGCGCATGGCCGAGAAAGAGCAACACCAGGAATCCCCCCCGAAGGGCTCGAAGGAGGGGGGCAACCGGGACACCCTTCACCAGGAAACCAACCTTGTGGAGCTCAAGAGCAAGAATATCCGTGAGCTCCTAGGGATGGCCAAGGCCCTGAACATCGAGGGGGCGAGCTCCATGCGCAAACAGGAGCTGATTTTCGCCGTGCTCCAGGCCCAGGCGGAAATGAGCGGCCTCATCTACGGGGAAGGCGTGCTGGAGA
>CAZGQL010000208.1:0-2354 GCA_964527905.1 uncultured Syntrophobacteraceae bacterium | reverse complement strand
CCTGCCGGATGGCTTCGGCTTCCTCCGGAGCCAGAACTACAATTACTTGCCCGGGCCCGATGACATCTACGTGTCGCCCTCCCAGATACGGCGCTTTAACCTGAGGACCGGCGACAGCATTTCAGGCCAGATCCGTCCGCCCAAAGACAACGAGCGTTACTTCGCCCTGCTCAAGGTCGAGGCCGTCAACTACGAGGATCCGGATGTCGCCCGCGACAAGATCCTCTTCGACAATCTGACGCCCCTCTACCCTGAACGGCGCATCAAGCTCGAAACCAACCCTGAGAACTACTCCACCCGAGTGATGGATCTGCTGACTCCCATCGGCTTCGGTCAGCGAGGTCTCATCGTCGCCCCGCCCCGCACCGGGAAGACCATGCTCCTTCAGAACATCGCCAACGCCATCACCATCAACCACCGGGATGCCTACCTGATTGTCCTGCTGATCGACGAACGTCCCGAGGAAGTGACCGACATGCAACGCAACGTACGGGCCGAGGTGGTGAGCTCGACGTTCGACGAGCCCCCACAGCGCCACGTACAAGTCGCCGAAATGGTGAGTGAGAAGGCCAAGCGACTCGTCGAGCACAAACGGGACGTGGTGATCCTGTTGGATAGCATCACCCGTCTTGCCCGTGCCTACAACACGGTGGTGCCCCCAAGCGGCAAGATTCTCTCGGGCGGTCTCGACTCCAACGCCCTCCATCGCCCCAAACGGTTCTTCGGCGCCGCCCGAAACGTCGAGCAGGGGGGTAGCCTCAGCATCGTCGCCACGGCACTCATCGACACGGGCAGTCGGATGGACGAGGTCATCTTCGAGGAGTTCAAAGGCACCGGCAACATGGAAATCGTCCTGGACCGCAAGCTTGCCGACCGCCGGGTGTTTCCGGCCATCGACATCAACAAGTCCGGAACACGCAAGGAGGAGCTCCTGCTGCCACCGGATGATCTCAACCGAATCTGGATCCTGCGCAAGCTCTTCTCGCCCCTCAACCCCGTGGACGCGATGGAGTTTCTCCTCGACAAGATGCAGGGCACCAAGAACAACGCGGAATTCCTTGCGTCCATGAATCGATAGGAAAAACGGTTGAAACGCTGTGGAAATGATTTATAATCGCGTGCTTTACAACGCTTGGCTCGGCCATTTCAGACTCCGGAGGACTTCATGAAGAAAGACATTCATCCCAGCTATCATCCGACGGTCATCCAATGCGCCTGCGGCGCCGAGATTCCGACCGGGTCCACCAAAAAGGAGATCCGTGTCGAAATCTGCTCCCAGTGCCATCCCTTTTACACGGGGAAGCAGAAGCTGGTTGATTCCGCCGGACGCATCGAGCGATTTCGGAAAAAATACGAGAAGTTTCAAAAGCCAGCATCCCAGGAGTAACCGCGCATCGTGGCGCTCCGTTGCCCCGGATGGGCCGCATGGATACCATTCGGGTGACCTAACACCGACAGGTCGGCTTTCCATGGCCGGCCTGTTGCCATTCCCACCCGGGAAGCGCTCGGAGGGGAGCCGGGAAATCAGGTTTCGACCGTATGTTTGAACGTCTCGAAAGTGTCGAACAGCGCTTCGTGCAGCTCGAGGAAATTCTGAGCCGCCCCGAGACCCTGGCGGATCAGAAGCTCTATCAGCAGACCGCCCGGGAGCACTCTGAAATCGCCGCCATTGTCGATGAGTTCCGCAATTACAAGAGAATCCGGGATGAGATCCGGGACAATCAGGAATTGCTGGAGCAGGAAGCCGACGGGGAGATGCGGGAGCTCATCCGGCAGGAGTTGACGCAACTGCGCAAGGATCTCGAGACGAGCGAAACATCGCTCAAGTCCATGCTGGCTCCCAAGGACCCCAACGACGATAAGAACGTCATCCTGGAGATCCGCGCTGGAACCGGCGGCGACGAGGCGGCTTTGTTCGCGGCGGACCTCTTTCGCATGTATTCTCGCTATGCCGAGCTTCGCCGCTGGAAGGTGGAAATCCTGGACGCCCATCCGACGGGCATCGGCGGCTTCAAGGAAATCATCGCCGCCATCAACGGGCGTGGGGCGTTTAGCCGTTTGAAGTTCGAGCGAGGCGTGCATCGGGTCCAGCGGGTCCCGGCCACCGAAAGCCAGGGGAGGATCCACACCTCCGCCGTGACGGTCGCAGTCCTGCCTGAGGCTGAAGAGGTCGATGTCTTCATTGACCCGAACGACCTGCGCATCGACGTGTTCCGTTCCTCCGGCCCCGGCGGGCAAAGCGTCAACACGACCGATTCGGCCGTCCGCGTGACCCATATCCCGACGGGGATCGTGATTTCTTGCCAGGATGAAAAGAGCCAACACAAGAACCGCGCCCGGGCCTTGCGTGTTCT
>CAZGQL010000207.1:0-7117 GCA_964527905.1 uncultured Syntrophobacteraceae bacterium | reverse complement strand
CACGTCGGTCCAGTGCGTCTACGTGCCCGCCGACGACTTGACCGACCCCGCGCCCGCCACGACCTTCGCGCACCTCGACGGCACGGTCGTTCTGTCGCGTCCCATCGCCGAGCTCGGAATCTACCCGGCAGTGGATCCGCTGGATTCCACGTCGCGCATCCTCGACCCCAACGTGCTGGGGGAAGAGCATTACAAGACGGCTCGTGAGGTGCAGCAGATCCTTCAGAAGTACAAGGACCTCCAGGACATCATCGCGATCCTCGGCATGGACGAGCTTTCGGACGAAGACAAGCTGACTGTGGCCCGGGCCAGAAAGATCCAGCGCTTCTTGTCCCAGCCCTTCCACGTGGCGGAAACCTTCACGGGGTTCCCCGGGAAGTATGTGAAGATGGAGGACACCATCCGCGGGTTCAAGGAAATCTGTGAGGGCAAGCACGACGACATTCCCGAGCAGGCCTTCTACATGGTGGGTGGCATTGAGGAAGCAGTGGAGAAGGCCAAACAGATGGCCGCTGCCTAAACGGACAGAATGGTGAGCTATGGCCGATAAAATACTGTTGGAAGTCGTGACACCGGAGAAGACCGTCCTCAGTGAGATGGTGGATATCGTGGTTGCTCCGGGCGAAGAAGGGGAGTTCGGTGTCCTGCCGAATCACATCCCATTCCTGACAAAGCTGAAGATCGGGGAGCTTCGGTTCCGGGTCGGCAACAACACGCGGTATGTGGCCATCATGGGCGGGTTTGCGGAGGTTTTGCCGGATCATGTGACGGTCTTGGCCACAGCGGCCGAGGAGGCGACACAGATTGACGTGATCCGGGCCAAGGCTGCCAGAGAGCGCGCTGAGCGGCGTCTCAAGGAGGCGCAGGATCGTTTCGAGTTCGCTCGAGCCCAAGCCGCCTTGCAGCGTGCCTTGGCGCGACTGCGGATCGCCGAGAAGAAATAGCGCCCAGGGAATGCCCTGGAACCAGATGGGGTAGAAATGCCCCTCTCCGAGGCTCTGCGCCTCGGGGAGGGGCATTTTTCTTTTCCTTTACACCCTGGCGGAGTTGTTCGATTATACCGCCATGGATTCGAGGGCGGAGGCGGAGGGTTGGCCATCGCTGGACAAGGGGGCCTGGGGTACTGGGATCCTCAAGGAATGAACCTGGAGAACGAGCATGTGTGGGATCGTTGGCTATGTGGGGCGTCGAGATGGCGTGAGCGTGTTGATCGATGGGATCAAGCGGCTGGAATACCGTGGGTACGACAGCGCGGGTATCGCGGTCTTAGACGATGGGGGTAGGCTGCAAGTCAGGCGAAGTCAGGGCAAGATCGCGAACCTTGAGGAGAAGTTGAGAGAGGCGCCTTTGTCCGGTTGTATTGGGATCGCGCACACCCGGTGGGCGACACACGGGCGTCCCTCGGATGAAAACGCACACCCGCACCGATCGGGTCCGTTTGTGGTGGTCCACAACGGGATCATCGAGAATTACGCGGACCTCAAGTCGGAGCTTGAGCGCGAAGGGTATGAATTTGCCTCGGAGACCGATACGGAAGTGGTCGTGAAGCTCGCGGAACGGGAGTGGAGGAGTGGGCGGCAAGGGTGGGAGGCCGTGGTGGCGGCGCTCAGGCGGCTTCGGGGCAGCTATGCCTTGGCGTTTCTGAACGAGAATGAGCCTGGAGAGATCATCGCTGCCCGCAAGGAGAGCCCCCTCATCCTGGGGCTGGGCGACGAGTGCTATTTCCTGGCGTCCGACGTTCCCGCAATTCTACCGTACACACGGCAGGTGATCTACCTGGAAGACGGTGACGTGGTCAGGCTCTCGACTACGGGCTGTCGAATCCAAACGATCGATGGCGATGAACTGGAGCGGGCTCCCCATTACATCGACTGGAATCCGGTGATGGCGGAAAAGGCCGGCTACAAGCACTTCATGCTCAAGGAGATCCACGAGCAGCCGCACGCGTTGATCGACACGCTCCGAGGAGCCGTCGAGTTGAAACACCAGCGGATCACTCTACCGGACCTCAATCTGAGCGGGGAGCAGATCCGTGGCTGTCGCAAGATCTACCTAGTCGCCTGTGGAACGTCTTATCATGCTTGCTTGGTCGGCAAGTACCTGATCGAGACCTTGGCTCGGATTCCGGTGGAAGTCGATCTGGCGTCCGAGTTTCGCTATCGGGACCCGATCCTGGATGCCTCCTGCCTCATGATGGTGATCAGCCAATCGGGAGAGACCGCCGATACGAAGGCTGCGCTGCAGGAAGCCATGGCCAAGGGCGCCCAGTGCCGCGCCATCGTGAACGTGGTCGGCAGCAGTCTGGCGCGCATGGCGGACGGCGTGATCTACACGCACGCGGGCCCTGAAATCGGTGTCGCATCGACCAAGGCCTTCACGGCCCAATTGCTTGCCCTCTACCTATTCGCCCTTCATTGTGCCGATGTTTTGGGTCGGCTGAGTCCTTCGGAACGATCGACGCACATTCAAGGGCTCCTGGAGCTTCCTGGGAAGATTGAGGAGGTTCTTGCCGATGAGCGCGTGCTGAAGGATTGGGCTGAGCGATTTCGAGATGCGCAGGACTTTCTCTATCTGGCTCGCGGGACCCTTTACCCCATTGCCCTGGAGGGGGCTCTCAAGCTCAAGGAAATTTCGTATATCCACGCCGAGGGATATGCGGCAGGGGAGATGAAACACGGTCCCATAGCCCTCATCGATGAGCGGATGCCTGTGGTCGTGCTCATGCAGCGGGGTTCGATCTATGAAAAGATGCTGAGCAACGTGCAGGAAGTCAGGGCGCGCCGGGGACGGATTCTTGCGTTGGTGGAGGAAGCACCGGACGAGAAGCTGGGTCCAGTGGAAGACCAACTCGTGCTTCCAGCGGTATCCCCCTGGCTTGCCCCGGTCTTGTTCACGATACCCCTGCAATTGCTGGCGTATCACATCGCGGTTCTTCGTGGCACCGACGTCGATCAACCGCGCAATCTGGCCAAGAGCGTCACTGTGGAATGATGGGCCCCCCGCGACGAGAGCTTCGGGCTGTAGACGGAGATTGCGCTTGACTGACCATTTGTCCGGCGTCTAAAATGAGCATGAAAATGTTAATGCTGTCGGTCTCTTATTGGGCTCGGGGGCCTTGCCGTCGCAGGCGAAACGCTTGAGGGCCGAGAGCCAAAGAGAAGTTCAAAGTCTCGTTGAGCCGGGCAGCGCATCAATCAGATCCGTCATGACATGCATGTGGCGATCGACGTTAGGATTCGATAGACCGCCGCCTCAGACGGCCAGTCTCGCAGGAGGCTTGCCTCAGAGGGGGGCGTTGTGAACCGCGCGGTCCACGCGGGCCTTTCTCAATCTCAGATTCGGGGGCTCGCTCCCAAGCCCGACGCGGGCGCGCGATGACACGATGGGACATTGCGGTGGTTCATCCTCGACATGCTTGGGATAAACCGTCCGCGGTGATGCTTCCGACAGGCATATGGAAAGCTTGCTGTGCGCATGATTCCATGCGTCCGGCGGGCAAGAGGCTGCGATTGATACCCCTGCCGTGTTCGTGATTGGTGGAACGTTCCTGAGCCAACACAGACAAAACGGGGACCCTCTCTTGATTCCGGTGTGCAAGTCAGGATTCTGAATTGCCTGATGGATCAACGGGGTGCCCACCTTAAACGACTCGGTTCAAAACCGACTGCTGACACGACACAGCGCGGGGGCCTCAATCGAATTGGGATGCCCGGTCTTCGTCTTCCTCCTTCGAATCGCCCTTCTCGTGGCTTCATTTGGATTGCCTGCCACTCCTTCGCTTCGGAGGGTGGTCCCATCCGATCTGCCATGAACATGACGCGTTCTCTCAAGTAAAGCGCCCACATCAAGTTCCGTCGCGGCTGGGGATATTCCCCTTTCGTGGCGATCCATGCGATTGGAAAGGACAGGACGCCATGGGCAATCTTTGGATGATAGTGCTTTTCCTGGTCGGCCTCCTCGTGGGAGCGGGGGCTGGCTATTTCGGCCGCCAGTATTGGCTGGACCGGCGCGGCAAGCAGCTTCAGGAGCAAGCACGGAGCGTTATTGCGGAAGCCACCAAGGAGGCCGAGACCATCAAGAAGGAAGCCATCCTTCAGGCTAAGGACACGCTCTTTCAGATGAAGGGAGAATTCGAACGGGAGACCAAGGAAACCCGTAAGGAACTCCAGTCTCTGGAAAAAAGAATCCTGCAAAAGGAGGAGAATCTCGACAAGAAGTCAGAAGCCCTGGACAAGCGCGAGAGCACCATCGCCAAGCGGGAAAAACTGATTTTGCAGCAAGAAAAAGATTTGATGGATCGTGACAAGGAGCTTCAGGGGCTTTTGGAAGAGCAAAGACGCAAGCTGGAGAGTCTCTCCGGGATCTCTTCCCAGGAGGCCAAGGAGCTCTTGGTCCGCACCATAGAGAACGAGGCGCGCCACGAGGCTGCCCATCTCGTGAAGAAGATCGAAACCGAAGCACGGGAGATGGCCGACAAGAAGGCGAAAGATATCATCTCGTTGGCGATCCAGCGCTATGCGGGCGACTATGTTGCCGAGAAGACTGTTTCGGTGGTGACGCTTCCCAATGAGGAGATGAAAGGGAGGATCATCGGGAGAGAGGGCCGGAACATTCGCGCCATCGAGGCCATCACGGGCGTCGATCTGATCATCGACGATACTCCCGAAGCGGTGATCCTCTCGGGCTTCAATCCCGTGCGCCGGGAGGTCGCCCGAGTGTCGCTGGAACGGCTGATCTCGGATGGACGCATTCATCCGGCTCGCATTGAGGAGATCGTCGAGAAGGTCAACGCAGAGATCGAGACCACGATCCGGGAGTCCGGTGAGCAGGTCGCGTTTGATGTCGGGGTGCACGGGATTCACCCGGACCTGATCAAACTGATCGGCAAGCTCAAATACCGGACCAGCTACGCTCAGAATGTTCTGCAGCACTCGCGAGAAGTGGCTTTCTTGTGTGGGATCATGGCTGCGGAGCTGGGTTTGAATGAGAAACAGGCGAAACGGGCCGGGCTGCTCCACGACATCGGGAAGGCCGTGGACCACGAACTGGAGGGGACTCATGCCCTCATCGGCGCCGACCTGGCCCGCCGCTATGGGGAATCCCAGGCGGTGGTGCAGGCGATTGCTGCGCACCACGAGGATGTTCCCGCGGAGGATGTGCTGTCGATCCTGGTCCAGGCCGCCGACGCCCTATCGGGAGCGCGCCCCGGGGCCCGCAAGGAATTACTTGAAACGTACGTCAAGCGCCTCGAGGACCTCGAGAGGATTGCAACGTCTTTTGACGGCGTCGGGAAGGCTTATGCGATTCAGGCGGGCAGGGAACTGCGCATCATCGTTGAGAGCGGCGTGGTGACTGATGCGGATGTGGTGTTGCTCAGCCGCGATATCGCCCGCAAGATCGAGAGTGACCTCACCTATCCCGGCCAGATCAAAGTGACGGTCATTCGCGAAACCCGGGCGGTCGACTACGCTAAGTAGGCGTGCCGAATCCTGCGCCGATGGAATGCTATACCGTGGTGATGACAGGTCCCCTCGCGGTCCGTTACCCGTGCCGCCGCCCACGATCATGGAGGAGCATCAGCTTGCCTCAGAATCCTAACGTTTTCGACATCCTCAAGGAACGTGGCTTCGTTGCGCAGTCCACTGATGAATCGCTCACCCGCTCAAGGCTCGATTCCCCCATCACTTGCTATATCGGGTTTGATCCGACGGCCGATAGCCTCCACATCGGCAGCTTGGTCCCCATCATGGCGCTGGTGCACATGCAGCGCCAGGGGCACCGCCCCATCGTGCTGATCGGTGGTGGGACGGGCCTGGTCGGGGACCCGAGCGGCAAGACGGAAATGCGGCAACTGCTCACCGTCGAACAGATTCAGCGAAACGCAGCGGCCTTGAAGGCGCAACTTTCCCACTACATGGATTTTTCGGATGGGCGGGCCCTTATGCTCAACAACGCCGACTGGCTTGTGGAGCTGTCCTACATCGGCTTCCTTCGGGACATCGGCCGGCACTTCAGCGTCAACCGGATGCTGGCGGCCGAAAGCTATCGCCTGCGACTGGAGACGGGACTGAATTTCATCGAATTCAACTACATGCTTCTTCAGGCCTACGACTATCTGTATCTGCATGAGCACTACGATTGTTGTTTGCAAATGGGGGGGAGTGATCAGTGGGGGAATATCGTGGCGGGGATCGATTTGATCCGCCGCAAGCTCGGTAGCGAGGCATACGCGATCACCTTTCCCCTGCTGACAACGGCCTCCGGCCAAAAGATGGGCAAGACCGCCGCCGGAGCGGTTTGGCTGAGCGCCGAGAAGACGAGCCCTTACGACTTCTATCAATATTGGGTCAACACGGATGATCGTGATGTGGAACGTTTTCTGAGGCTGTACACGTTCCTGCCGGTCGAGGAAATCGCTCAGGTGGGTTCGCTGGAGGGCAAGGATCTCAATGTGTGCAAGTCCATACTTGCCTTTGAGGTGACGGCCCTCGCCCATGGGAGGCAACGAGCCTTAGAGGCCCATGAGGCGGCTTGCCGGCTTTTCGGGCGCCGTTCCCTACCCGAGGACGTGCTGCCCTCGAGCACCATTCCACGCGTCGCTGAGGGGCAAGGTGAGGGGATTCCCACCACCCGTATATCGGCGGAGCGTCTGTCGGAGGGCGTTCCTGCCTACATTCTATTTGTTGAAACGGGTCTTTGCAGTTCGAGGAGTGCGGCAAGGAGGCTCCTGGACCAAGGGGGCGGGTACGTCAACGAAGCTCGGCTTCCTGGTTCCGACGTGGTGGTGGGTCTCGGGGATGCCCCATCGGGCAAGATTCTTTTGAGGGCGGGAAAGAAACACAAACACCGGATCCTGGTGACGGATTGAGGAGTTGGGAAAAGCTGACGTAATTTTCTCTTGACGATGAGGGTCGGGTTGGTATATTAAGCAATTCCGTTGCCGCTGAACAAGCCACGAACGCACGAACGCGGGGAACAAAATCCGGGCTTGCGGCGACGAAAAAAGACTTGACGGTCGGTCAAGTCTGGTGTACAAAAGAAAGTCCGAGCAAGAGTTAAGCCTGTATTTTTGTTCTTTGGAAACTAAATAGTGACGTGCTGGGTTTTTGGGATAAAC
>CAZGQL010000206.1:5722-7158 GCA_964527905.1 uncultured Syntrophobacteraceae bacterium | reverse complement strand
AAGCCCCGCTATGGTTGTCTTCCCCGTTCCCCCCTTGCCTCCAAGAGCAATCGTTAGACTCACTGGTGTTCCTCCCGAAAATACGATAAATCCTGAGGGTTCATGCGGCGCGAGCCCTATCAGGAACACGAGCCGCCGTGAGAGATCAATAAATCAAAATAATGCGGGCACTGGGAAAGTTCACCCCAAAGCGCGGCTATTTTTCGCCGCCGGTCACTTGGAGCCAGAAAGCCGCAGCAAGACCCCAGACGGCGTTGTAGAGACACACGAACACGGGAGTGAGTTTTCCCAACGCCAGCCCCAGAGTCCCCTTTCCCAACATCACCGGAAAAACGTAAAATAGCTGAAATAGCGTGGGAAGGATGCTCAACAGGATTCCCCGGCCGAAGACCCCCACCCAGAAGCCCCCCCGCCACACGGGCATCACAAACACCAGGCCCCACACGCCTCCCCATACGATCCTGGCGTAAAGGAAACCGAGGGTCAAAACGGGGGCGATGCCCACGCCAAACCTTTGCGGAATCCCTCTACTTCCAACGAACCACACCACGAGCGCGTTGACCAGACCGCCCACGCAGCCCGCCGCAAAGCACAAGCTCACTTGCTGCAAGGATGTACTCATCCGATCCGTCCCGTTCCCGGTGTTCCTGCGTTGCCGTCCGGTCCGACGATCGGCCGAATGGCTTGATCCGGCCGGGCCGTTGCCGACATTTGGACTTCCCCATTCCTCACCGGCACACAAGAAAAAGACTCTTAACACAAAACGGGAGCCACAAAAAGAACAAGGGTGTCCGAATCAGAAGGATTGGTGGCTGTTACGGAACCCGCATGCAGCGCGCCACTGCCGTTCAAGCCCAAGCGGGAATCCGGATTTTTCGATAGTCTGTGGACCCACATCTCCGCGGGGGTGACAGGATTGGTAAGGATCTCCCAAGAAGAAAAGGTATTTGAAAATTCGGGCATCGGGCGGGGAGTACACGACCCTGCCGTGTACACACCGATGATGCCATAGGGACGGGGTTCATCCCCGTCTGATTTCAAGACAGCTCCTGTTGGGCGATCTAAGCTCCGCAACAACCTCCCTGGGGCC
Source organism: uncultured Syntrophobacteraceae bacterium (assembly GCA_964527905.1). GTDB lineage: Bacteria > Desulfobacterota > Syntrophobacteria > Syntrophobacterales > Syntrophobacteraceae > CALBZH01. The sequence goes on along the minus strand of CAZGQL010000206.1, from coordinate 6,068 downwards.
TGAGTAAGATCGTGACGGTGAGAACGACTCACAGCGTTGCATTTGCGCAAACGGAGGCGCGTTCGTCTCGGAACGCGTCGGTTCTCCACGGTCGAAGGCCGGGACGCGGCCTGAACGCTTCCCGTAGGGGTGCAAGGGGGCAGGCGACATTCGCCCTTGCCCTATGTAACCCCAATCGTTTAAAAAACCATGACAAGCAAACGACAAATTCGTGACAATCCTGGTCCAATGAGTCTACCGCCTTAAACGACCTCCTCCCTCGCACGAGGGGTGAGCTCTGCCCCGGGACCTTTGAGGGTCGGGGGGGTGGCATGCATCGTGCTTCAGAGCGTCGAAAGAAGGGAAC
>CAZGQL010000206.1:0-5712 GCA_964527905.1 uncultured Syntrophobacteraceae bacterium | reverse complement strand
GTGCGGGTTCGGTGTCCGTCCGTGGCCGTTGCGTCAAACCGATGGACGGCGGGGGAAAGGACCGTACCTGCACAAGCCTTAAGAACGCAAGACGATGAAGAGGTGATCATGAGAGGAAGATGGGGCGTGTTGCTCTTGTCTTTGTTGGGATTGGTGGTCGGCCTGTCTCCCGAAGCGGACGCCATCGTCACCAGGGGGCTCCTTTGCGGGATCAATGATTACAAGTACATGGGGCCGGGCGACGATCTCGAGTATTCCGTGGCGGACGCGACCAACCTTTACAACCTGATTCTCGGTTATGGAGGGTCCAGGACCAACGTCAGGGTCCTGCTTGGTGGCTCGGCGTCCAAACGCGGGATCCAGTCGGGGATCCGGTCCCTCGCCCTGCGAGCCAGGGCCGGAGAAGTCGTGCTGTTCTATTTTTCCGGCCATGGCAGCAACGATGGCGAGAAAACCTACATCTGTCCTTACGAGGCAACCAACCATGCGTCCATGATCAGCGAGGATGAGCTCCAGCTGTGGCTGTCGGCGATCACCGCCAAGGGGGCCACCGTCGTGGTGATTCTGGACACGTGTTTTTCGGGTGGCTTCCTGACCAAGTCCCTCACCTTTGGAGGGAAGGAGCGCAAAGCGCGACCCAAGGTCTGGCCGGGAACGCTTCCCTTGAAACCGGGGCGACTCGCTTCGGCTGGGAAGAGCCTGGCTCAGCCGGGGTTCATCGTCATGACGGCGTCGTCCGAGGATGAGTCGTCCTATGAGTATACCTGGATGCAGGGCGGGGTGTTCACCTACTTTCTGAGGGCGGCCGCAGCCGGGCCGGCCGACGATTCCTACCTGGCCGACATCGGCAACGACGACGGGTTCATCACGGCCGAGGAGCTTTTTGAGGCGCTGTTGCAGCTGAGCGCAGGGTACGATGCGTTTGGGTACCCGGTGGGCTTCGGCAGCTTCGGTCAGACGCCCCAGGTCTCCTACGGGGGGATGCAAGGGGTGGAGTTGTTTCGCTTGAAATGAGGCGGCGCAAGAGGCCGGCCGTTCTCTTCAAGCTCGGGTGGTCCGCCCGGGGCGTGTGCGGCATGCCCCGGGTTTTTCTTTTTCCAAAAAACCGATCCGGGGTAATCTGGATATGTGTCGGCCTGAGTGTCCTTTGCCCCATGGCCAAGTGGTATCGCCCCATGACACGTTGGATGGTGATCAGACCGGTTCAACGGGAACTTTACGCCGTCATCGGAAAGCCCGTGGCGCACAGCCTGAGCCCGGCCATGATGACGGCGGCCTTTGGTGCACTCGATCACCCGGCCGTGTATCTGGCCTTCGAAGTGGACTCCCTGGATGAGGATCTCGAGGCGCTCGCGACCGTGGGGTTGCGGGGGTTGAGCGTCACGCTGCCGCACAAAGTGGACGCGTATCGGCTGGCCTCTGAACGGGATGAGACGGCCGAAGCGATCCAGGCGGTGAACACCCTCAAGCGGGTGGGTTCGCGCTGGCAAGGCAGGAACACGGACTGGGTCGGAGCGATGCGCGCGCTTGGGCAGGTGACGGCGCTCGATGACAAGACGGCGCTGGTTCTGGGGGCCGGAGGCGTGGCGCGGGCGGTGGTCTATGGCCTGCGGCGGACCGGATGCCGGGTCGTGGTGGCCAACCGTGACCGGGGGCGGGGCATGGGACTGGCCGAGGCGTTCGGCGCTTCGTTCGTTCCGCTGACCGAGGTGGGGGCCTCCCCAGGGTCCCGTGCCTGTGACATCGTGGTCCAATGTACGTCCGTCGGCCTGGATCCGGCTTCCGAAGTGCCCCTGGTGCCCGAGGGTTTTTTTCGCCCGGACATGGTGGTCATGGATACGGTGTATCGACCGGCACGGACGGGATTTGTGCAGTCGGCCCGAAAGGCGGGCGCTAAGGTGGTGCCTGGATCCGAAATGCTGATCTACCAGGGGGTTGCCCAGCTCGAGTGGTGGCTCGACAGGACGATGCCGCCCCGGGTTGTCGAGTGCATGCGGGCATCTGTGGAAGGAGCGTTATCCCATGGCTAAGGTTTCGCGGGAGATTCAACCGGTTGGCACCGTGGGCGGAAGGGTGCGCATCCCCGGATCGAAATCGATCACGCATCGGGCGCTGCTCATGGCCGCATTGGCGCAGGGGGAGAGTACCCTCCTGAACCCACTCATTGCGGAAGATACGCTGCTGACGGCTGGGGCTTTGGAACAGCTCGGGGTCGAGATCACCCAATCTGTCGAACGGATCACGGTCCGTCCGCCGGAGCGTCGATGGCGAACTCCAACCTCCCCGATCCTCCTCGGAAACAGCGGGACGAGCATGCGCCTTCTCCCTCCGGTGGCCGCGGCCGGGGAAGGGGTCTTTGTCTTCGATGGCACCCCTCGTCTCCGGGAGCGCCCGATCGGGCCGGTGGTCGACGCCCTCACGCAGTTGGGTACGGCGTGTGTCTACCGGGACCGGAGCGGCTATCCCCCCGTGGAGATTCGCGGATCGGGTCTGCACGGGGGCGAGGTGGTGGTCGATGCGCGGCAGAGCAGCCAGTTTCTTTCCGCTCTGCTCCTGGCGGCCCCACTGGCCGATCGGGACGTGTACATCCGCTGGCTGGAGCCGGTGGCCTCGATGCCTTACGTGTCCCTGACGCTGTCCATGATGGAACAGATGGCCATCCGTGTTGAACGGACCGGGCCCAGCCAAGTGAAGATCCCGGCTCCGCAGGTCTATCCGTCGCTCCATTATGAAGTGGAGGGCGACTGTTCGTCGGCATCGTATTTCTGGGCCGCCGCCGCCATCATGGGGGCCTCGGTGTCGACCTATCCCATCCGTCCCGACAGCCTCCAAGGCGACCGTAGGCTGTTGGACGTGCTCGAGGAGATGGGCTGCTCGATTCGATGGCAGGAAAACGGCGTCCAGGTGAGTGGGCCACCGGAGCTACGCCCCATTGCCCTCGATATGAACCAAATCCCGGACATGGTTCCAACCCTGGCCGTGGTGGCCGCGTTTGCCCGGGGGACGACCCGCATCACCAACGTGGCCCACCTGCGGATCAAAGAATCGGACCGGCTTCACGTGGTGGCTGCCGAACTCGGCAAGTTCGGAATCCCTGTCGAGGAGCTCGAGGACGGTTTGGTGATCACGGGGGGCAAGGTGGGAGCGCCGACCGGCCCCATCGACGCCCATGACGATCACCGAATCGCCATGGCGTTCGCCCTGATGGGACTGAAGGTGTTCGGAGTCGTCATCGACGGCGCGGAGTCGGTCGCCAAGTCGTTTCCATCCTTTTGGGAGTTGTTCGAATCCATATGCAGAGCGTAGACGCAGCGAGGCTGGTTTCAGGAGCCGGGCGGCTTTGTGCCTCGATGGCTTTGGTGTGTCTCCTGGTTATCCCGGGGGACCTGATGTCGGGCAATGCCATCGCAGCGGGCGCTCCGCGCAAGCCTTCGGGAGAGACGAGCCTGTCGCGGCTCGCCCGTTCCGCGGATCAACTGGCTTTCCAGTTGGTGGAGCTTCCCTCGGGTCGGGTGATCGTGGAACAGTCCGCCCATCTGCCTCTGATCCCCGCGTCGGTGGTCAAGGTTCTCACCAGTTACGCCGCTCTCAAGTGGCTCGGACCGGAGCACCGCTTCCGGACCTCCATCTGGACTACTGCACGCCTGCAAGGGGGTGTCCTCACCGGGCCGGTCTATCTCAGGAGCGATGGGGATCCGTTCCTCGTCCTGGACAAGCTTCAGGGGTTGGTACGACGACTGCGGGACAGCGGCGTCCAGCGCATCACCGGATCCGTTTACGTGGACAATTCTCATTTTGCCCCTCAGACGGAGCGGGTTTGCCTCGACGACGGATGCGACGAAGCCTACAATCCGACCCTTTCGGGAACGGCCCTGGAATTCAACAGCATGTTCCTGCGGGTGAAGCCGGCCGGGAAGGTGGGAGCGCCGGCCCTCGTCAGCTGGTTTCCGCCCGGGCGCTACGTCCGCCTGGAAAACAACAGCAAGACGATTGCCCGGGGATCGAAAGCCCCGATCCAGGTCTTGCATCATGGCTCGGAAGTCGACGGACGTGAAGGGATCCGAGTGAGCGGAACCATCGCCCTCAATGACCGGGCTGTTCATGAGCATCGATTCAGCGTCCTGCGACCGGATGTGTTCGTCAGCTCCGTTCTGCACGCGGCCATGGAGGAGGCCGGGATCGGGGTCGACCGCTCACCGGGCGGGGCGGCGATGGTTCCAGCGGGGGCGAGGAAACTCGTCGAGCTCGAATCCAATCCCCTCTCCGAAATTTGTTGCGGCCTGAACCGATACAGCAACAACTTCATGGCCGAAATGCTTTTGAGGGATGTCGGAGCTTACGTGTTCGGGCCGCCAGGGACCGAGGTCAAGGGGTTGGATGTGGTCCGCAGGGCCCTCGTCGAGCTCGGGGTTTCGGCCTCGGAAGTGTCGCTCAAGACCGGTTCGGGCTTGAGTCGGGAGTGTCGCGTGAGCGCGGGCGCCTTCAACCGCGTCCTGGTGGCAGCGTACGCCGATCCGGCGCTCCGAGCCCCGTTCCTCGCCTCCATGGCCGTCGCCGGTCAGGAGGGCACGCTGCGCAACCGCATGAAAGGCTCCAGTCTCGTTGTGCGGGGGAAAACCGGCACCCTGAGGGACGTGGTCGGATTTTCAGGCTACGTGGAGGCTCCGACGGGAGGGACTTTCGCGGCGACCGTACTGATGAACGGGGTGCGGAACCTGCCGGAAGCCAAGGGGGGAATCGACGCATTGCTCGAGGAGGTCGCCTCTCGGACGGCGCGCTGAACGAAACACTCCGGGGCCTAAAAAAGGGGCGGGGAACCAGCTGGTGGGGTCAGCGGGTTCCCCTTGCGCAAATGGATTGGAATGGGAAGCTTGCTGTCTCTGGGGAGGTACCATACACAGGTCTTTTCGAGGATGAAATGGGGTGAAACCCCTATTTTTCGATCAGGATCACTGTATTTTGAAATGAGGTCTCGGTGGGGGCTGCCGTTCCTGGGGACCCCGCCGTTTCAGCGAACCTTCGAGGCCCTCAGGCTTCGAATCAACTCCGAGGTGCTCGCCAGGTCTTCCGCAAGCTCGTTGTAGTAAAGGCCAAGCGTGTCCAGGGTATGGGTGTCGCTGTTGCAGAAGGTGCGTAGCCCCCGTTCCCTAGCCACCTGCTGCGCAACCTGCCCCGTTCGCCCGTTCATGTTGCTGCTGGACACCTCGATCCCATCCAGGTCAGCCCGGTTCACCCATTCCGACCATGGCTCTCCGAAACGGAACGGGTGAGCCCAGATGATCAAACCCGACCGTTCGTGTACGGCGTCGATGAGTTTCAGCGCGTCGAGGTGCTGCGGGGGCAAGTCCTGCTGGTCATCCGAGATGAAAACCAAGAAGTGGCCTTCCCGGCAGGTGTATTCGGAGCCACGAAACAAAACCAGGTCAGGAAACTGGCGTCTCAAGGCGTTGAGCTCCCCGTCGGGCCACCAAAGTTCGTGCTCGGTCAGTGCGATGCCTCGCAGACCCAGTCTGACCGCTTTACGACACAAGACCTCCGGAGTCTCCAGCGAGCAGGGCGAGTATCGCGAGGTGTGGACATGCAGGTCGTATTTCATGGTGGTGCGCTCACCTCCTCCTCCGGTCCCTTCTCCGGGCCCGAAGGCGACCAACCGTTTCGGATCCCTCAAGCCGTGACGACGCGGAACCTTGGCTCCTCGATATGTCCGCCGCG
>CAZGQL010000205.1:4578-7244 GCA_964527905.1 uncultured Syntrophobacteraceae bacterium | reverse complement strand
AATCTGCCCGCTGAAAAATCAGCTCACTACAGCACGCAGGGTGCGGAATGTGAGCTTTGGGGCGTGTCGCGACCGTCCTTGCGCACCAGGCGGACGCTCCGTGCCCACGGCGAAGGGATGAGTGTGTCCGTTTTTCGGTTGGGAGCCGAGATTTCGGGCGTACCGGATGGAACATTTCAAAACATCCTCAAACGCCGACCCTTGGCACGTCCTCAGGGGTCTAGTGATGCCGTCCGGGCTTCGGAGAGCGTTCGATCGTCCCAAGCGCTTTGAAAGTGCTTGAACAGCAGGCTGATTTGTGCTGTACAAGACTGAAACGATCTGATACGAGACGGGAGCCTGAATGGGGACCAAGGTTCTGATCTGCTTGTATGGGAACGACATTGCGCCGCGGTTCGATCTCACGACGGAGGTGCTGATCGTCACTCTGGGTACGGAAGGGACGATCGGTGAGGAGCGGACCCTGGTCCTGCCGCAGGCGTCCCCCGAAAAGCTCTGCCACATGATTCTGACCGAAGAGGTGAAGATTGTGATCTGTGGGGGCATCGAAGAGGAATACTACCAATACCTGACCTGGAAAAGGGTGAAGGTGATCGACTCGGTCATCGGCCCCGGCGACCAGGCCTTGGAGCGGCTGGCGCGGGGGGGGCTCCAGTCGGGTGACATCCTTTGGACGTCGGGTTAGGGGTGTGCCATGGGTTGGAGAGAGCGCCTGTCGATCCAATGTTTGTTCGATTTCTCCGAGGAATGCTCCACCAAGCAGCGCTACAATCTGCTGCGCCGCAACATGCTCATTTTGATGATCGTGGTGACGATCCTACCCCTCTGTTTCATGGCACTCCTCAATTATCATCAGTACCAGACAACGCTTCGCGAGGAGATCGTCAACCCGATGCGGGTGCTGGTGAACAAGACGAAGCACTCGTTCGAGCTCTTCCTGGCCGAACGGCTCTCCGCCCTGAGCTTCGTCGCCTCCGCGTATTCTTATGACATCCTCTCCAACGAAGCCGAAATCAACCGCGTGTTCCGAGCCATGAAACGGGAATTCGGCGGGTTCGTAGACCTTGGGCTGATCGACGAGTCCGGCGTGCAGGTGAGCTATGTGGGCCCCTACGAGCTCAAAGGAAAGAATTATTCGGAGCAAAGCTGGTTTCATCAGACCCAGGTGCGGGGAGGGTATGTGAGCGATGTGTTCATGGGCTTTCGGGGGTTTCCGCACATCGTCATGGCCGTCCTGAACAGCTCCGAATCCAGCAAGGGGTGGATCCTGAGGGCGACGATCGACACGGACCGCTTTCAAGACCTCATTGCCTCCATGGGGCTGGACCCCCGGACGGACGCCTTCCTGATCAACAAAAACGGCGTGTTCCAGACGCCGTCCAAGCGGTATGGGGGGGTCTTGGAGAAGTTTCCGTTCGACCTGCCGCCGGCGAGCTTCGAGGCGAATGTCTTAGAGGTCAAGGACCCGCAGGGCCGTGAGGTTTTCATGGCCTACACATACTTTTCGCACGCTCCGTACATTTTGATCGTGGTGAAGCCACAGGGGGAAGTGCTTCGATCCTGGTACACCCTCAAGAGCGAGCTCTTTTTTCTGTTCATTTCGAGCGTGGTCGTCATCTTTTTCGTGGTGTTCAAGCTCACGAACCTGATGGTGAACCGGATGCGGGAGTCCGACGAAAAGCGTGAGGTGGCCTTCCGGGAAATGGAACACAGCCACAAGTTGTCTTCCATCGGCCGGCTGGCAGCCGGGGTGGCCCATGAGATCAACAATCCCATGGCCATCATCAACGAAAAGGCTGGGCTCATGAAGGACCTCATCGAGCTCAAGCCCGATTTTGCGGAACGGGAAAAGTTCCTCTCGCTCGTCAACGCGGTACTCCAGTCGGTCCAGCGATGCCGTTCCATCACGCACAGGCTCTTGGGCTTCGCCCGTCGGATGGAGGTGCAAATCGAGGTGCTGGACCTCAACGAGGTGATCCGGGAGACGGCCGCCTTCTTGGATAAGGAGGCCCTGTACCGCAAGGTTCAGATCAAACTTCAACTCGATCCCGACCTCCCGAAGATCGCATCCGACCGGGGGAGACTCCAGCAGGTGTTCCTCAACATCATGAACAACGCCCTGGCCGCGGTTTCAGACGGTGGGCAGATTTCGGTGACGTCCCGGAAGCAGGATGAGGCCTGGACCGTCGTGACGATCCAGGACAACGGCTGCGGCATGTCGGAGGCGACGCTCAAGCATATTTTCGAGCCGTTTTTCACCACGAAAAAGGGGACGGGAACGGGCCTGGGCCTGCCCATCACGTACGGAATCGTGAAGAAACTGGGCGGCAGCATCGGTGTGCAGAGTCAGGAGGGGGTCGGCACGACCTTCACGGTCACCTTGCCCATGCGGGCCGGCGAGGATTCAGGAGGGTAAAGGCATGGAAACGTGGAGGCTACTGCTGGTCGATGATGAACAGGAATTTGTATCGACGCTCGCCGAGCGATTGAGCCTCAGGGGAATCGACACGGCCATGGCATCCGATGGGGAGGAAGCCCTCCAAAGGATCGAGGAGTTTCAGCCGGATGTCGTCGTGCTCGATTTGATGATGCCGGGAATGAGTGGGGTCGAGGTCCTCCATCGGATCAAACGCGATCACCCGCAAATGCGGGTTCTGCTCCTGACC
>CAZGQL010000205.1:0-4563 GCA_964527905.1 uncultured Syntrophobacteraceae bacterium | reverse complement strand
GGCATCGAGGGAATGCGTCTCGGGGCCGACGACTACCTCATGAAGCCCATCAACATCGATGAGCTGATCGAGAAGGTTCGGATGGCCCTGAAAGGGTCGTGAGGGGGCTGGCGTATGCGGGAGGCGACTGAAGCCGGAGCGGGAGTCGCGGCCACGGATGGGAAACGATGGGCGAGACGTCCTCATGGAGCGGATGGCGGAGGGAACGGGATCATGATGCGAAAGGTGTTTCCATTCTTGGCTTGGGTCAAAGAGCTGAACGCAACCACTCTCCGGATGGATTTCATCTCGGGTCTCACCGTTGCGTTGATCTTGGTTCCCCAGTCCATGGCGTACGCGCAGCTCGCCGGCATGCCGGTCCACTACGGATTGTACGCCTCGCTGCTGCCTCCGATGCTTGCGGCGCTGTTCGGGTCAAGTCGTCAGCTTGCGACGGGTCCCGTGGCGATCGTTTCCCTGATGACTTCGGCAGCCCTGAGTCCCATGGCCACGACGGGCAGCGAGGCCTTCATCGCCTATGCGATTTTGTTGGCGCTCATCGTGGGGGTGTTTCAGTTTTTGCTGGGGGTGTTGCGGCTGGGGTTAGTCGTGAATTTTCTTTCGCACCCGGTCGTGAATGGTTTCACCAATGCCGGTGCCCTGATCATCGCCACTTCTCAGCTTTCCAAGATGTTCAACGTCTACGTCGATGAGGCGGAGCACCATTATGAGACGGTCTATCGCGTCATCAAGGCCGCCGTCCATTACACGCACTGGCCGACGCTCGCCCTGGGGGTGTTGGCCTTTGTCCTCATGTACGGGCTTCGGAGAGTGGACCGGCGTATTCCTTATGTGCTTGTCGCGGTCGCCGTAACCACCTTCATTTCCTGGGCGACCGGCTACGAGAGGAATGTCAAGGCCCCCATTCAGTCTCTGATGTCCGAAGAAGCGCGACAGCTTGTGGTGCAGTTCAATGCGGCGGTGAAGGAAATGGAAAGACTGGGGGCGCAGCGAGCGGCACTGGCGCCCAAGATCACCGAAGCGGAGGAAATCCATGGACGTTTTGCCACGGAGGTGCTCGACCTCAAGCACCAGACGCTCATCCTGAGCACGAGGATGGATCGGCTCAAGGAGGAGAGTGGCAGGTTCCGCACGGCGCTTCGGGAGTATCTCTTTGCGGGCGTTCCGGAAGGGGAGGGCAGGCTGGTCTTCTACCCGGAAAAGGCGGTGCCTCCCGGAATGAAGACGGACGGCCGGACGTGGCGGCTTCGCCTGGGCAACAAGCCCGTCGACGAGGAGGCGCTGCCCCTGATGGGGGGCGGGGCCGTGGTCGGCGTTGTCCCCAAGGGACTTCCGGCCATGAGCCTGCCAAGCCTGGACTTGAAGGTGATTATCTACCTCCTGCCCATCGCCGCGATCATTTCGCTGCTCGGCTTCATGGAAGCCATCTCCATCGCCAAGGCCATGGCGGCCAAGACGGGGCAGCGGCTGGATCCTAATCAGGAGCTCATCGGTCAGGGGATCGCCAACATCCTCGGGGCCTTCGGCAAGGCTTTTCCGGTCTCCGGATCCTTTTCGCGGTCGGCCGTGAACCTGCAATCGGGGGCGGTCACCGGGCTCTCCAGCGTCTTCACGAGCCTCACCGTCGGATTGGTCCTGCTTTTCCTCACGCCGCTGCTCTATCACTTGCCTCAGTCGGTCCTCGCCGCCGTCATCATGATGGCCGTCATCGGTCTACTGAATGTCTCCGGCTTCATCCATGCCTGGAAGGCCCAATGGTACGATGGGGTCTTTTCGGTCATCACGTTCGTGGCGACCCTGATCACGGCCCCCCACCTGGACAAGGGCATCATGATCGGCGTGCTGCTTTCCCTGGGAATGTTCCTCTACAAGAGCATGCGCCCAAAAGTGGCGACGCTTTCCATGTATCCGGACCAGTCCTACCGGAGCGCCCGGGATTTCGGCCTCAAGGAATGCCGGCACATCGCCCTGTTGCGCTTCGACGGACAGCTGTTCTACGCCAACGCTGGGTTCCTCGAGGACCAGATCAACAACACCATCCAGTCCATGCCGGAACTCAAGCACATCGTTATCGTGAGCAATGGCATCAACGACATGGATGCGTCGGGGGAGGAAATGCTCTCCCTCATTGTGGATCGGGTGCGTAGCGCCGGTTACGACATCTCCTTTTGCGGGGTCAATGAAAACGTGTTATCGGTCATGAAGCGCACGCACCTGTTGGAGAAAATCGGCGAGGACAATATCTTTCCGACGACTCAAAAGGCGGTCGAGGTCATCCACCGCCGGGCGCACACCCGCTGCGGTGAGGGGCAATGCCCGCTGCTCTCGGTGTGTTTCGTCGATTCCTGACGGACCAAGTGTTGATCCCCCTGCAGAGGAACAAGGCCATGCCAGTGATTTCCTTATTCAGTGGTTCGTATTGTCACGGTGCCGAAGTCGCGGCGAAGCTCACGGAGAATTTGAAATACCGTCTGCTGGACGATCGGGTTCTGATGGCCCGAGCGGCCGAACGCTTCGGCATGGATGTCGAAAAACTCCATCGGGCGGTGACGGCCAAGGCGTCCGTCTTCAACAAGTTCACGCACGAAAAAGAGCGGGCCATCGCGTGCCTCAAGGCCACCCTGGCCGAAGCCCTCAAGGAAGACGACCTCGTCGTACACGGGTTCCTCTCCCACCTGATCCCGCGCGACATCGGCCATGTCCTCAAGACCTGCCTCATTGCGGATACCAAGTACCGAATCGCGCGGATGACCCTGGAGGAAGGCGTCGGGGAAAAGGAGGCCCTGAAACGGTTGCGCCGGGACGACGAGTCCTGCCTGCTGTGGGTGGATCACCTCTTTGGGGCCAAGGACCCTTGGGGAACGGAGCTTTACGATTTGCTGGTTCCCATGGGCAAGGTGACCGTGGATGAGGCTGTGGCGTTGATACGAGAAAACGCCTCCAAGGTCGTCCTGCAGATGACGCCGGCCTCCCGGGCGGCCGTGGACGATTTCCTCGTTGAGGCACAGTTGGATCTCAAACTGGCCAAGGAGGGTCACGGCGTCTCGGTCTCCGTCAAGCAGGGCCGGGCGTTGATTCGAATCAACAAGAACGTCCTGATGCTCTCCAGCCTCGAGGAGGAGCTCAAACGGATCGCCCGGACGGTCCCCGGTGTGACGTCGGTGGAAACCAAAGTCGGAGCCGGTTACTACCAGACGGACATCTATCGCAAGTACGACTTCGACTTGCCGAAGCCTTCCAAGGTGCTGTTGGTCGACGACGAGCGGGAGTTCGCGCAAACCCTCTCGGAGCGTTTGCAGATGCGCGACTATGGGTCGGCGGTGGTCCACGACGGTGAAGAGGCTCTATCGGTGGTTGCCGAAGACGAGCCGGAAGTGATGGTGCTCGACCTGAAGATGCCGGGCGTGGATGGTTTGGAGGTGCTGCGTCGGGTAAAGGCGGAGCACCCCAACGTCGAGGTCATCGTGCTGACCGGCCACGGCTCAAGCGAGATCGAACGTCAGTGCCTCGAGCTGGGGGCGTGTGCCTATCTGGAAAAACCCGTGGACATGGACACGCTGACGAGGAAGATGCAGGAGGCCTACGAACGGATCAAAGAACGAAAGAATCGGGGGTAGAGCGCCATGGTTTCCAGGGAGTTGGTTTTTTTTGGACGGATCGCGGCGAGCTTCACCCACGAGCTGAAGAACGTCCTGGCCATTGTGAAAGAGACTTCCGGATTGATGGAAGACCTCTTGGCCGTCACGCCCGAGGGGGCGTTCCCGCATCGGGAGCGGTTCGCGCGGGCCGTGGCCACGATGCAGGCTCAGGTCGGGCGTGGGGTCGAGCTGGCCACCCGCATGAATCGGTTTGCCCATGCTCCCGACCATCCCGTCGCCACCCTGGAGCTCCACGAGACCCTCGATCAGGTGGTGTCGCTGGCCGAGCGGCTGGCGCGGATCAAAGGAGTGCGGATCGAAACCGCCTCGGCTGGCTCCGGGGTGAGCGTGGTGGCCTCGCCCGTCGGCGTGCAGCTCGCCCTGTTCAAGGCCTTGGAGTGTTGTTGGACGACCTTGGAATCGGGCGGCGTGGTCGAGGCGGCAGTGCTTCCGGGGGCGCCACCGGGGGTACGCTTCACCGTGCGGGCCGAGGGGGCGGCGGACGGCGGGTGCTGGAAGTGTCCGCACAGCTCCCCCCTTTGGGAAGATCTGCAGGAGGCGGCCAGTTCCATCGGCGCCAGCACCTATGAGGAACCTTCGGGGGGTGGGTTCGTGCTGCGGTTTCCCACCAGCCCAGAACGAACATGACTGTATCATTATGTTTTATAAACGAACGTTCTAGATGTGTTATTTTGTTGCATTATGTTTTAATTGTCTGCTGTCGTTTCGACAAACGCCCCCAAGTCCTGATGAGAACTCATCGTACTTAATGGTACAATCCTTGCCTTGGGTCCCTTTCCATTGAAATGGGAAACGGGGTAGTGGCCGCCGGTTATGGTCCTGCGCCGTGGGGCCCTTTCGTTTCCTCGTCTTCAAACCCTTGAATTCCCCTCCGGCTGAATAAGTCCGAATGAAATTTGACGCC
>CAZGQL010000204.1:7108-7267 GCA_964527905.1 uncultured Syntrophobacteraceae bacterium | reverse complement strand
CTGCCATCTGGGTCGGGACCAGGCGGTTGAGCGTCTCCACCAATTCCAGACCGTCGGCAAGAGCTTTGACGATCAGGAGGTGGTCCACTCGCTTCGCATCGATCTCCGCAAGGGTCGAATCACTCAGATGCCCGGACGCAGAGGGCTGATTCAGATTCG
>CAZGQL010000204.1:6781-7094 GCA_964527905.1 uncultured Syntrophobacteraceae bacterium | reverse complement strand
TCCACCCTCGGATACCAGATTGATTTTGGTTTGTTCAGAAAATCTGCCCGCTGAAAAATCATCTCGCTAGCCCACGCAGGGTGCGGAATGTGAGTCAAATGTACCACTGACCCAAAGCAGGAAGGAATGGAAAGCCAACGCCTGAATGTCGGTACCCAGCATCCATGTCTTTTGAACAGCATTCCCTCAGACTTTTTCAGACTTCAGGCGCGGATAGGCAAAAAAAGGCGGAGTACGCTAATCGACCTCGTGCTCACCCTCCTTGGAGTCGGAAGCCTTTCTGACAAAAAGGCGTCTCCCCTCATGGATGCCA
>CAZGQL010000204.1:3976-6718 GCA_964527905.1 uncultured Syntrophobacteraceae bacterium | reverse complement strand
ATCGATCCACAGCCTGCCAATGAACAGAGTGTCCAAGTCAACTACATGTCACACAAGGAGAACCATTTTGATCTCGATATCACCAAACCGTAGTGTTCTTCCCCTAGGCTTCAGGAACAACGAGGGGCGGAGTCCTCTTCGCGTGACGCCGCCCCTCAAAACTCCGATTGCATATTTTGACTACACTATGCTTTGAATCGCCTCCGTACTCCTGCAACACCGAGCAGACCGAGTCCGATAAGAAGCATCGTGGTGGGTTCGGGCACCAGCTTCGGCCCATATATTGTGAAATGGGAGATCGAGCCCCTACCTGACCAGAAATCGTTCAGCTCAATCTTTTCCTTGCCATCCCAGCTCAGAGAAAACAAATACCAAGCTGGCTTCTGATTGCCGTCTTTCACCAGCAGATAAAGGGGCGTTCCCATGATGGACGGCCCGCCATCATAAACAATGCGCGCACCGATAAAATCATCCGACTTTGAATCCTCTGTGATAAACGTCGTCGTATAGGAACTTTTGAAAGGGCCGTCTTCGGATCCATTAGTGCCAAAGTCTTGCTTATAAAGTGCCAGAAGGCTTCCGGTATAGTCGCTAATGATAGTATTAATTTCCTTCTGGCTAGTTTGGTCTCCAGATTTAATGGGCAACGGATCCGATGGGGTAATCAGCAGCGCACTTGCACCGGACACCATGAAAAGCAGCAATGGCAATGAAAGAGCAATCAGACCAAGCTTTATAGTTTTCATCATAGTCTCCTTCTAAGTATGTGGGACGATGTCAATTGCAGCACGTCACACTCGCCATGTTAAGATTAGCAATGTTTATGCCACAATCGTAAGACATCGAATACACATGGTTTATAGAGTTGACGGCCATGAGGGAACGACATAATGCTGTAAAGAAATCCGACAAAATTCAGGGGCGATACCGGAAGAGAGCGCGTAAGTAATGGAGACGGTTACAAAAAGTTAAGATTTCAGAAATTGTAATTCATTCCGACAATCGCGACCGGTCGCGAGCCTGTCGCCCCGGAGTCGGTTTCCAAGGAGGTGGCGACGATGTCCCAGGCCGACATCCGGCTTCGGAGCATTTTGGTCCCGCACAGCAATCCAGGTGTCGGCGCCTTGGCTTGCTCAAGCAGAAGCGGGATGACGCGGTCAGCGGCCACGTGTTTTGCAGCTTCCTGGCCTTGGTTCTCAAAAAGTAGCTCTGCCGCCGGCTCGATGCAGCCGGGTATGATTTCGAATGGGCGGACATCAAGCGGGACCTCGATCCCCTCCAGGAGACCGTGATCGAAGAGAGCGGCACACGAATGGCCATACGCAGGCAATGTCAGGGAATCTGCGGGAAAATCTTCCAGGCCGTCGGCGTGGCGCTTGCGCCGACCATCCGCGAGATCACCTCCTGAGGTCCCGCCAGCGCAGGAAGGAGAAATGTAGTGTCAAGGAAGATATGAATGCATGTATGTTATTGACATTCCGGAATAATTTTATGGGTCCTGTTAAAGATCAGTTTGACGATCAGGAGATGGTCCAGTCGTTCGGCATCGATATCCGCAATGGTCGGATCACTCAGATGCCCGGACGCAGAGGACTGATTCAAATTCCGGCTGTTGGTATCCGCCCTCATCCACCCTCGGGTACCATATTGATTTTGGTTTGTACAGAAAATCTGCCCGCTGAAAAATCAGATCGCTTCTCTATGGAGTGTGCGGAATGTGAGTCAAGCGGGGCCTGGTCGCTCTCCAACCGATCCCATACAGCCCGCCCGCCGTCCTGGTCGCTGCCCGCGCGGACTGCTCCCGACGCCGTCACTCCACGGCGTCCTGGGGGAGCGGACATCGCCCTCTCGCCTTTGGACTCGGCGGAGACGGGCGGGGGGAACGCTTCCAGGAGTTTCGCCGGTCGCCTCCATGCGAAGAAACCCGTCAAGGGGTACCGGCCCAAATAGGGCCGGGGTCTTGCCGGGGTGTCCAGGGGATGTCGGAAAGCTTTACGTCAGGCAGGGACGGTGAAAGGGCCGTCCGTTCAGCGGGATTTTCAAGGCCGGCGCTGGATTCCCGGCGCCCATGGGCGCACGACGGGGTCCCCCGGCTGTCGGAGTAGCTTACAACCTCGACGGGGAAAGGAAGATCGAATAATCCGTTTTTGTCCAGTTATTTCAAAATATTATTGTCATGGCACATTGCTTGCTCAAAGCGAGCCCGTGCTCATGAACATCACCCATAAGGAGGTTACCAGCGATGAACACGAAACACGAGAAGCTTTCGGCAGCGGTCCTTTCGTCTCTTCTTTTGGTCTTGGTTCTGTTTCCGGGGACCGCCCCGGCCGACACGGTTCTGGGGAGCGGTTCCTGGCAGTCGTGGTCGGCCGCCACCCTCAACCAAAATGGAAAACCCTACTGGGATGGGAATTCCTCTGACAGTTCGAGCGTATACAACATCGGCTGGATCTTGGACAATACCTTCAACTTCAACCCCGCTGATATTCCCTACTTCGGGACCTCAAACGGTCGCTTTGCAACCGATATTCGGTTCCAGCCCACATCGAGCCAAAGCCTGGCAGCCCTTCAGCTCGAGGTGGCCGGGTACGCGGACGGCAATGTCTTCGGATGGTATGAGCTGGTCAACGGGCAACCGAAGCTCTATGAACTCTTTGCGGGAAGTGCCAGTGCCGGGGCGACCAGCACCTTCTCCCCCACGTCCGAGTACGGCTTTTACCTGAGGTCCAAGGTGGGCAACGT
>CAZGQL010000204.1:0-3905 GCA_964527905.1 uncultured Syntrophobacteraceae bacterium | reverse complement strand
CGCCATCTTTAAGGAAAGTTCGGGAACCTACTGGATCGGGATCGAGGACCTGCTTGGCGGCGGAGACAAGGACTACAACGACATGATCGTGAAGGTCACCGGAATCTCCGTTCCGGAAGCCTCCTCGCTGTTCCTCCTTGGAGCTGGTCTCCTCGGCCTGGCCGGGCTCAGGAAAAAGTCCGTCCGGTAGCGGTTGTCCAAAGCGGCGGTTGCAACGCCCTCCCGATCCAGTCACCCCGGCGGAGGCGGGGGCCCGGAACGCATCGAAAAAACTGGGTCCGCGCCTTCGCGGGACTGGCGCATTTGCGGTAGCTGCAGGTTGTGCAACAGCCCGTTCGCAGTGCCCCCCAACGACGGAGCCGATGCGGCCGTCGTGATCCCCATCCTCCGCAAACACCTCGACGGGTTTCTCCTTGCGAAACCGTTCTGAAAGTCCTCACCTAGATCAACAAGAGCTTTTGCGGGTCTTCGAGGACCTCCTTCACGCGGTTGAGGAAACGGGCGGCGTCGGCCCCATCGTTCACGCGGTGGTCGAAGGCCAGGATGAGGGGCAGGATGAGGCGCGGGACGATTTCCGGCTGCCCCTCGGGCCCGCGTACGGTTGGCTGCCATCGGGCCTGGGCGAGACCCAGGATGGCGACCTGCGGAAAATTGATGATGGGGCTGAAGGCCGTGCCCCCCAGGGGGCCGATGTTGGTGATGGTGAACGATCCCCCGAGCAGGTCGTCCCGCCCGGCTTTCCCGTCGCGCGTGCGCTCGGCGATATCCTTCAGGGCCCGGGCCAGCTCCAGGATATTCTTGCGGTCGACATCGTGGAGGACCGGGACGATCAGCCCTCGGTCCGTGTCGACGGCCACCCCCATGTGGTAGTAGTGCTTGAGGACGATTTCCTCCGTGGTCACGTCCAGGCTGGCGTTGAAGCGGGGGAATTCCTTGAGGGCCGCCACGGCCGCCTTGATGGCGAAAACGGTCAGGCTCAGAGCGCCGCCCTGTTCCGCGATGAAGGATTTTTGGCGTCGCCGGAGGGCTTCCAGGTCCGTGATGTCCGCCGCATCCTGGTGGACCACGTGGGGGATCTGGGACCAGGCGAGGGCCATGTGGCGCGCCGTGGCTCGGCGCACGGAGCGGAGCGGGGTGCGCTCGACGGGGCCCCAGCGCTCAAAATCCATCATCGGCCCCACTTCGGGACCGGGCTGAGCCATGGGTGCCCCCACACCGGCCAGGGGCGTGAGGACGATGACTTCTTCCTCGGCTGGGGCCGACGCGGTCGCTTCGGGCTCCAGGGGGATTTCAATGGGACCTCCCTTCTCGGCGAAGGCGCGCACGTCCTCGGAAGTGATGCGTCCTCCGGGGCCCGAAGGGGGGACGAGGCGAATGTCGACGCCCAGCTCCCGGGCCAGGCGGCGCGTGGAGGGGGCCGCGGGCACGGGGCCGGTCGGGATTGAAGGCGTGGCTGCCTGGGGTGCTGCAGCAGCCTGCACCGGCTTGGCGGGGGCTGTTATGGGACCGGCCTTGGGTGGTGGCATGGGAGCGGAAACAGGCTCCGCCGGGGGAGCTGGCCCTGCGGCGATGGGCTCGGCCGGCATCGGTACCGGCTTGGCCGCTTTCCCGCTGCCCTTTTCGGTGAAGGTCATGAGAACCTGCCCGACCTTCACCTGGTCCCCCGGCCGAACGAGGATCGCTTCCACGGTGCCCGTCACCGGGGCCGGCACTTCTGTCGTGGCCTTGTCCGTTTCCACCACCATGATGGGCTGGCCGTCTTCCACCGGGTCCCCGACCGCAACAAGAATGTCGATGATCTCCCCTTCGTGGATGCCTTCCCCCAGGTCCGGGAGCTTGAATTCGAATGCCATACCGCCTCCTCTTTCCTCATTCGATGGGTCTGATACGGATCCAGTGTCGTATCGGTGTCCAATCCTGCGCCATTGCAGAAAGCTCTCTGACCGTCGTCCCCGCGGAGGCGGGGACCCAGGCCCTTGGGTCGATCCAGGTTCCTGCCCGTGCGGGAACGGCGGAGAGGGGGGAGAGGCGGGTTGCACGCCGGTCACAAGGTCGCACCCCCAGCCTCACGCTTCCCATGCCTATCGCAGAGGGGCTTGGAGAGCCTTCGCGGCAGACCCGCCGCCCTTATGCCAGCGCGCCCGCCGGCTCCATCGTCGGTCCCACCACGCGTATCATAGCTCGCACGCCAGGGCGATTTAGGCCATTGTAAAGGGTCCCACCGTACACGTAACGCTTCCCACGGCGCGTGCAAACGGCCATCCTGCGTCTCGCTCAAGGGCTCTCCACGCATCTTGCCAACGGATCTCCCCCCTCAAGCGCAGGGGCTCTCTGCGGGTCTTGCAACGCACCTCCCTCGTCTCGCGCAAGGTATCCAAGGGATCCTGCAGGAATCCCCCATCCCGTCGGTTGCACGTCGGTCACAAGGTCGCACCCCCAGCCTCACGCTTCCCATGCGTATCGCAGAGGGCCGTCGAGCGCTTTCGCGGCAGACCCGCCGCCTTTACCCCAGCGCGCGCCGGCTCGATCGTCGGTCCCACCACGCGTTTCGCAGCTCGCACCCCAAGGCCATTAAGGCCATTGTAAAGGGTCCCACCGTACACGTAACGCTTCCCTCGGCGCGTGCAAACGCACCTCCCAGTCTCGCACAAGGTTCCCAACGGATCTTGCCAACGGATCTCCCCCCTCAAGCGCAGGGGCTCTCTGCGGGTCTTGCAACGCACCTCCCGCGTCACGCGCAAGGTATCCAAGGGATCTTGCAGGAATCCCCCACCCCGTCGTCCCCGCGGAGGCGGGGACCCAGGCGGTTGGGTCCATCCAGGTTCCTGCCGATGCGGGAATCGCGTGCCGGAGCACTGCCGGTCCTCCCAGGATGGGGCCTGGTCCATGTGCGGCTCAGAGAAGACCAGCCAAATCGTTCCATTCAGGATTCCGTTCCTCGATGAGCCTGAGTTTCCACGCTCGTCTCCACTTCTTGATCTGCTTTTCCCGAGTAATGGCGCTTTCGGCGGTCTCATGAGCTTCGAAGTAGACGAGTGTCTTTACTCCGTACTGACTCGTGAAACCATCCGCGAGGCTTTCCTTGTGCTGCCAAACTCTCTGGGTGAGATTGGATGTCACCCCGACATAGAGCGTGCCGTTGCGCCTGCTAGCCATGATATACACAAAAAACCGCTTGGCCAACCCATCTCCTTCTGGGTCCCCGCCTTCGCGGGGACGACGTTTGGGGGGATCCCCTGTGGTTCGGAGGGTTCCCTGGCTGCCCACCGAGCCTTCATGGAGCGTCATCGAGGTGCCGGTTGATCCCACCCCATGGAAATGGCCCTGCATGTGATCCGCGAATCCCCCATGCTTGTGTCGGGGGATCCAGTGTTTTGGAAACACCTGGGTCCCCGCCTTCGCGGGGACGACGTTTGGGGGGGATCCCCTGTGGTTCGCAGGGTTCCAAACCTGCCCACCGAACCATCATGGAGCGTCATCGAGGTGCCGGATGAACCCACCCGCTAGAAGCGGCCCTGCATGTGATCCGTGAATCCCCCATGCTTGTGGCGGGGATCCATCGAAACACCTGGGTCCCCGCCTTCGCGGGGACGACGTTTGGGGGGGATCCCCTGTGGTTCGGGGGGGGCCCTGTGGTTCGGAGGGTTCCCTGGCTGCCCACCGAGCCTTCATGGAGCGTCATCGAGGTGCCGGTTGATCCCACCCCATGGAAATGGCCCTGCATGTGATCCGCGAATCCCCCATGCTTGTGTCGGGGGATCCAGTGTTTTGGAAACACCTGGGTCCCCGCCTTCGCGGGGACGACGTTTGGGGGGATCCCGTGTGGTTCGGGGCCGCTCCCCTGCGGTTCGGGGGGATCCCCTGTGGTTCGGAGGGTTCCCTGGCTGCCCACCGAGCCTTCATGG
>CAZGQL010000203.1:0-7287 GCA_964527905.1 uncultured Syntrophobacteraceae bacterium | reverse complement strand
CGCGGTAATGGCTTTCGATCCGCGCCCGCAATCTAGAAAGCTCAGCCTCGGGCAGGGGGATCGTCCTCCGGTAGTCATTGAGGGAATTGCCGTCTGCGAGGACTTCGGAGCGGTAGAACAGCCAGCCGTCCTTGCCGACCACGACGCTGGGGATGGGCGAGACCCCAAGGAGCCCCACCCGCAGGATGCTGTTCCAGCGGATGAGCGTGGTGCGCAGGCCGAAACGGTCCGCGAGGTAGCTTTCCGTATCGGGGATGAGCCGGGAAAGGTCGGCGGGAGCAAGGCTCGGCGCCTCGGCCAGCTCCCGGTTTTCCGTGTCTTCGTATTCGGTGACGAAGGGAAAGAGCATCTGGGCGAGGGGGAGCCAGAGGCTCAGCACGAAGACCGCCGGTCCCAGGGCTCTAAGCCGCCGCGATGCGCGGGGGGGCGCGGCGACCGATGGGGAGGGATCATGGGTCATGGGCTCCGTCCAACCGGCTGCCTCCACGCGGGGAGGCAGTCCTAAAACCGGAAATAGATGAAAGACTTCAGGGTCCCTCCCGCCAGGGCCATGCAGGCGAGGAGAAAAACGGTTCCGAGAAACAGCCCGTAACCGACGGAGGCCACGCTCCCGAAAGCCGGGCCGTGGGGCGCCGGCCGCCCGGGCCAAAGCGTCCGGAGCGTCGGCAGGATCGGGACCGAGCAGACCAGACCCAGGACCAGCGCCATCAGGACTTCGTTGTCCATCAGGGTTCCGACCGACATCCAGGAAGGCACGGGAGACCCCCATCCGGCCATGGCCCGGAAAAATGTCATGGACTGGCTCAGGCTCTCCGACCGGAAAAACACCCACCCGAGCCCCACGACCAGGAGCGCGTAGAGGTGCCGCAACGGGCGCGGGGCGGACTCGATGAACTTCCCGACCCGCGTCCGCTCGAGCATTAGAAACACGCCATACCAGAGGCCCCATACCACGAAGGTCCAATTGGCGCCGTGCCACAGACCGCACAGCAAGAAAACGGTCACCAGGTTCAGGTAGTTGCGGGCCGGACGGCATCGGTTGCCGCCCAGGGGAATGTAGAGATAGTCCCGCAGCCAGTGGGAGAGGGACATGTGCCAGCGCCGCCAGAAGTCCCGAATGGACTGGGAAACGTAAGGGAAGTTGAAGTTTTCCGGAAATTCGAAGCCAAACATGCGGCCGACTCCAATGGCCATGTCCGTGTAGCCAGAGAAGTCAAAGTAGATCTGCAGGGTGTAGAGCAGAATGGCGAACCAGGCCAGTTCCGTCGTCAGGTTCTCCGGGGGTAGGCCGAACACCTGATCGACCGCCCCGGCCAAGGGATTGGCGATCAGGACCTTCTTACCCAGGCCCAGAATGAATCGCTCGATTCCGGAAGCGAATCGCCCGAGATCGATTGGGCGTTCCTTCAGCTCCTTAAAACCCTCGTGGTAGGCCACGATGGGGCCGGCCAAAATCCTTGGGAACGCCGCAAGATAAAGGGCAAGCGTGGTCGGGTTGCGCTCGGCCTCGGCCCTGCCCTGGTAGCAATCCACCAAGTAAGATATGGCGGTGAAGGTAAAAAAAGAAATGCCCGCGGGGACTGCATGGCGGAAGGGGCCGATCGGTGGGCCGGCAGCCGCTGAAAACAGGGCGCTCCAGGTGCTCCAGGCAAAATCCGCGTACTTATAGTAGGTCAGAAGTCCCAAGTTGAAGATGAGCCCCGAGATCAGGAAGAACCTGCGGACGCGTCGGATAGGCCCCGAGTCCTCCCCGGCGCCGGGCGGGCGGCTTAGGTCCATGCCTGAGTGCCCTGGGGCCCTGTGGCCCATGGCGAGTCCGATCCCGTAATTGACGACGATGGACAGCAACAGCACCGCAGTCGTCCACCCCTCGCCCCAGGCGTAGAAGACCAGGCTCGCCGCGAAGAAAACGGCGTTTCGTCCCTTTGGCCCCGCCAGGGTGTAAAGGGTGAGGGTGAACGGAAGGAAGAAAAAGAGAAACGTGACGGAGCTGAAGAGCATCGAGATTCGCCCACGGGCTGCGCCGGTCTTGCGGGTAGACCGCCCCGGCAACGGTGTTGTGTCCGCTTGGACTCCGGGCAGGTGGAAAGCCGGGGATCCACCGGTACATCGGCCTCCCGCCTTCGGGTCCCTCGGTGGGGCAGTCTAATGGAAGGCGTTGGGATCCGTCAATGTGAGAGGTGGGTGGGGGATGATGGGGCGTTCGGTGCCCCACCATCCAGATGCGCTCACCCCCGGCGGGCGCCGGGAGGGTGAGATGCGTCAAACCGCCTCGATCCAAAGCGATGCCTCAACAATTCCTTCGGGGAAGCGCCCTCCCTCGGCCGCGTTGAGGGGGATCCGGGGGGAGGAACTCCGTGCGAAACAACCTGGACCGGGCACTAGCCGATGGATGCCACGTGGGTGTTCCAGCATTCACGGGATTCCCAGAGGGCCCCGGCCAGAGCGGATACGGCGCACTCCTTCCACCCCGGCCCGCTGCAGGAATCGATCTCCTGACAGGTGCCATCAGGCATCGCATGGGAGACGGAAAAGGTCTGGCTGCCCTCTTCGAGCTGCCGGACGTCCATAATGGGAAAAAGCGCTCCGGCCTCGTCCTCGATGATTCGTGTGGCGAGGTCGAAGGCGTCCTGAGTCTTGAGAATGGGCTTTACGCTCATTGGATACCTCCTTGAGGATGGTGATGCGGCCCGTAGGCTGCCGCGTCTAGCAATTTAAGAACGATGGGGTCAGGGCGCATCCCGCAGGTCGCTTGGGGTTCGCGGCGATGGCCATCCGCGGTGAAGCCGGGTCGTTGGATTCCGTTTGACGCCCCATGACGCCCTTGGGTATAAAGGGTCGGACCATGAGGCCAGTCTCGACATGGGATGGAGCCGGCGAACGGTTGCTCTCGGAGCGCGATCTCGTCGACCGATTGGAGACATGACGCGGGACCCTTCGGAGGGGGCCTTCGGAAGCGCGAGCCATTGGGTCTCATCGTGTCCACGAGAGGACGTCCGCCGACGTTGATGGTGGCCGAAGGAATGCCGCCAGGTTTTCATCCGGGCGGACAAGCCGTTTCAAAGGTCTCTCGCCGAATCGACAGGAACCCTCATCGATCGCTTCCTCATCCAGACCGTTTACGACCCCATCCGTTCGGCAACACGATTCGTATTCGGCTCCCTCATCCCGCGCAGGATCGCCTTGCAATGTGGACTGGCGCGATCCGCCCCCAGGAAGGAGCAACACCTCAATGCACGTCCGTCAGACAGACCCATTGGTGGAGGAAGCCGTCAGCCTCGCCGAGCTTTGGCAAGTTCGGGCCAACCGACTCCTCACTCGGGAAGAGAAGGCCCACCAGGCCCGGATGCACCGGCTCCTGAGTCACCCCGCGGACAAGGTCGCGCTGGCTAAACTGTTCGACCAGAGCTTCCGAACGACGAATCCGAAACGGGTGGCCGACCAGATTGTCTTTCTCCTCAAATCCCATGGGATCCCGCAGTTCTTCACGTTTACGGAACGTCGGCTCGCGCGCCTGTTCCTGTGGATCGGCCGCACCCTGCCCGATTGGACGGTTCCCCGGCTGATCGAAAGGATGCGCCAGGACAGCAGCCGGGCGATCATCCCCGGTGAGGAGGAACGTTTCGGCGCTTACCTGGAGCGGCGCAGGGAGGAGGGGGTCCGGACCAATGTGAACTTCCTCGGGGAGGCCGTCCTCGGGGAAGAGGAGGCGGAGAGGCGGCTGGCTCAGTATCTCGAGGCTCTCCAGTCGCCCGACATCGAGGTCGTTTCCGTCAAAGCGTCCACCATCTATTCACAGATCCTGCCCATCGCCTTTGACCACGCCGTCGCCGTGCTCCAGGAACGCCTGGCCGTACTCTATCGGACCGCCCGAGACCATCAGTTCCTCCGAACGGACGGGACCCGGGTGCCGAAGTTCGTGAACCTCGACATGGAAGAGTATCATGACCTGGGAATCACCCTGGAGGCGTTCATGCGGACCCTCGACCGGGAGGACCTGCTGGATTGTTCTGCGGGAATCGTACTCCAGGCCTATCTTCCGGATGCCTGCTCCCTGCTGCGGAGACTCACGGACTGGGCCCGGTCGCGGATTGAGCGGGGAGGTCATCCCATTAGGGTTCGTATCGTCAAGGGCGCCAACATGGAAATGGAGCGGGTGGAGGCGGCTCTCCAGAATTGGCCCCTGGCTCCGTACGACAACAAGCTGGACGTCGACGCCAATTTCAAGCGCATGGTCGATTTCGGCATGCGTCCCGAAAACATCCGCGCCGTCCACTTGGGCATCGCCTCCCACAATCTGTTTGAACTGGCATACGCGCGGAAGGTGGCCGAGCGCAACGGCGTGACGGACGGTTTCACGTTCGAGATGCTCGAGGGTATGGCGGATCATGTTCGACGTGCGATCCAGTCGACCACGGGCGGCGTTCTGGTTTATGCGCCCGTGGCCTCACGGAGGGAGTTCATCAACGGCATCGCGTACCTGATCCGACGGCTCGATGAGAACACTGCCGAGGAAAACTTTCTCCGTTACATCCCGCGGCTTCGACCGGGTTCCAGGGAGTGGTCGTTTCTCAAAGAGCAATTCATCGCCTCCTGTGCCCACCGGGAGAGAGCGGGAACGCGGCCCCACCGGACCCAGGATCGGCTCAGCGAGCGCTTCGATCAGCAAACGGGCACCTATTGGAAAGGGGAGTTCCAGAACGAACCCGACACGGACTGGTCTCTGGAAGCGAATCGACGATGGGCGGAGCAGATCCGTGCGCGCTGGAAAAAGCGGCCTTCCGACCCGCCGTTGGAAATCCCGCTCGTGATCGGCGGCGAGGAGATCACCGCGGGGAGGGAGACGCGGGAGTGCTTCGATCCTTCCCAATACGAGGAAAGCGTCTGCGTGGGCCGGTTCGCGCTGGCAGCCGACGAGGACGTGGAGCGTGCGGTCTCCGTGGCGAGGGAGGACCCCGACGGCTGGCGGGCGCTCTCCATGGATGCGCGTCATGCTGTCCTCTCCCGGGTGGCCGTGGAGCTCAGGCGGGCACGCGGCGATCTGATCGGCGCGGCGGCCGCGAACACGGGCAAGATTTTCACCGAGGCCGACGTCGAGGTCTCGGAGGCCGTCGATTTCGCGGAGTATTACCCGTTTTCGGCGCGGGGCTTCACCGAATTGTCCGGGATCCGGGCCAGCGGCAAGGGGGTGGCCCTGGTCATCTCACCATGGAACTTCCCTATCGCCATTCCGTGCGGGGGCATCGCGGCTGCGCTGGCGGCGGGGAACACGGTCCTGTTCAAGCCCTCGTCCGAAGCCGTACTGGTAGCCTGGCTGCTCTGCCGGTGTTTCTGGGACGCGGGGGTGTCCCGAAACGTACTGCAGTTTGTGCCCTGTTTCGGCTCCGGGGCGGGGGCTCGACTCGCCCGTCACCCGGATGTGGACGTCATCATTCTGACGGGAGGGACCGAGACGGGTTTGAAGGTCCTCGAGCAGCGCCCTTCGGTGCAGCTGAGCGCCGAGACGGGGGGAAAGAACGCCACCATCGTCACGGCACTTTCGGATCGGGACCAGGCGATCAAGCACGTGATTGCCTCGGCGTTCAGCCATTGTGGGCAGAAATGCTCGGCCACGTCCCTGCTGGTTCTCGAGCGGGAGGTCTACAGGGACCCGGCTTTCCGTCACCAGTTGGTCGATGCGGCCCAAAGTCTGGCCGTCGGGTCGGCATGGGATTTCCAAAACCGGATGGGCCCCCTCGTGCGGCCCCCTTCCGGAGATCTCGAGCGAGCGCTCACGCAGCTCGAACCTGGGGAGTCCTGGGCGTTGCAACCCAGACCCGTCGGGGACAATCCACATCTGTGGACCCCTGGAATCAAATGGGACGTTCAGCCGGGTTCCTACACGCACCGGACTGAGTTTTTCGGCCCTGTGCTGGCCGTCCTGTCGGCCGGGAACCTGGATGAGGCCATCCGGATCGTCAATGGGACGGGCTACGGTCTGACGTCAGGTCTGGAAAGCCTTGACGTTCGGGAACAGAGCCGGTGGCAGGAGCAGGTGAAGGCCGGAAACCTGTACATCAATCGCGGCACGACGGGAGCCATCACCCTCAGACAGCCCTTTGGGGGCATGGGGAAGTCGGCCCTGGGGGCGGGCATGAAGGCGGGGGGACCCGACTACGTCTTTTGTTTCATGAATTTCGAGGAGATTGGATATCCGGAGGTTGGCCCCATCGAGAGGGACCACCCGCTGCTCCGGCTGGCCAACGAGTGGCAGCTCAAGCTCCGGTGGGGGGGCTTCGAGGAGTTGGCTCCGGAGATCGAAAAGACGGTGCGTGCCATTAAAAGCTACCTTTATCGGTTCGAGCAGGTCTTCGCGACGCCGCGGGACTTTTTCCACCTGAGGGGACAGGACAATGTGCTGCGGTACATGCCGGTGGGGGTGGTCGCGGTGCGCGTACATGAGCAGGACAGCCTTTTTGAGGTCCTCGGGCGCGTGGCGGCCGCCAAGATTACTGGGTGTGAGCCGCGGGTGAGCGTTCCGGGTGGCGTTGAAAACGAGGTGACCGCATTTTTGCGGAGCGTTCCGGGGCGGCGGCTGCTCGGCAAGACGCCGGTGTTGATCCAGTCGGATGCCGATCTCATCCGCACCCTCCCGGACCTTGGGCGGATCCGGTATGCCCGGCCGGAGCGCGTTCCGGCCGAGGTGTTCGAGGCCGCCGCTCGGAGCGGGTTTTTCATCGCCCGAGCTCCCGTGCTCATGGAAGGGCGCATTGAACTGCTCCATTACTTGCGTCAGCAGTCCATTTCCCACACGTACCATCGCTACGGCAACTTGGGGGAGCGCGCCGTGCTGGAACCCGAGCCGACGGGTGACGGGGGGTGAGTCGCCGGGTGAGCGTGGAATCGGGTGTCGGGGAGCCGCCTTCCCTCGGGAGGGGCACGGCGGGGCCGGAGCAGCGCTTCGGGTTTTCGCGGGTCGTTCGGATTGAATCGTGGTTTCATTCGAGGTGTTCGCCATGAGTGAGCAGGAAAAGGTCGAGGAGACATCCGGGGTGGTGGACTCCGGTGCGGGCGGCGATGAGGGGGAAGCGGGTTCCGAGGCTCCGGACAAGGCCAGGAAGCGCTACGAGATCGACATTTTTCGAGCCTGGTGCAAAGCTTGCGGAATCTGCGCGGCTTTCTGCCCCAAGCATTGCATCACTTTGGACGAGGATGGGGCGCCGACGGTGGAGGATCCGGATCGCTGCTCCGGTTGCGGCTGGTGCGAGATCCATTGCCCCGATTTCGCCATCAGCGTCCGCCAGACCA
>CAZGQL010000202.1:0-7344 GCA_964527905.1 uncultured Syntrophobacteraceae bacterium | reverse complement strand
TTGGACACCTCCTTTATCCTTCTTACTCCTTAATGGGTGTCCAACGAAACTGTAGACCAAACCAGTAACCCTTAGAATCCCGCCATCAAAGCGACCCGGAAATAGTTGTATGGATCAGGAAGATGGCGCCCCGCTTTTCACCACCTCCGAGTCCTGAGCGGCGGTTGCAGACACACGTTGGGGCGTGCGCGTTCCAAACAGACGCCGCACGGATTCCTGAAGCGCATCCATGTAAACGTAAACGACGGGTGTGATGTAGAGCGTCAAAAGCTGAGACAGCAGAAGCCCGCCCACGACAGCAAGGCCGAGGGGACGCCGCGCCTCGGCTCCCGCTCCAAAACCAACTGCTATCGGAAGAGTACCAAAAATTGCCGCCATGGTCGTCATCATGATGGGCCGAAACCGCAGGATGCAGCCTTCGTAGATGGCTTCCAAGGGCCGCTTCCCCTGCTCGCGCTGGGCCTGCAGGGCGAAATCGATCATCATGATGGCGTTCTTCTTCACGATCCCAATCAGCATGATGATGCCCACGAAGGCGTAGACACTCAGGTCGACCCCGAACAGCTTGAGCGTCAGCAACGCGCCGACGCCCGCGGACGGGAGGCCCGAGAGGATCGTGAGGGGATGGATGAAGCTCTCGTAGAGGATCCCGAGCACGATGTAGATGACCAGAATCGCCATGACGAGCAGGATCCAGAGCCCCTTGAGGGATGCCTGAAACTGCTGGGCCGTCCCCTGAAACCCGCCCGTGAGCGTGGCGGGCAGGCGAAGGTCCGCCACGGCCTTCTCGATGGCCCCCACCGCCTGGCCGAGGGCTTCACCGGGCTTCAGGTTGAACGAGAGGGTCACGGACGGGAACTGGCCGCTGTGATTGACGGTGAGGGGGCCGACCCGCTGGGTGATCCGGGCGATGGCGTCCAGGGGAACCAGGTGATCGTTGCCGGACCGCACGTAGAGCATCGAGAGCGATTCCGGCGATTTCTGAAATTCGGGCTGAAGCTCGAGGATGACCTTGTACTGGTTCGTGGGGGTGTAAATCGTCGAAACCTGGCGGGCTCCGTAGGCGTTGTAGAGGGTGGTTTCGATCTGCTCGGCGGTGACCCCCACGGCCAGGGCCTTGTCCCGGTCGATGTTCACTAGGATTTCCGGATTGGTGATTTGAAGGTCACTCGTCACGTCCTGCAACGAGGCGATCTCCCGCAGGCGGGCCTCCACGATCGGGGCCCAGGCGTAAAGCTCCGTCGTATCGGGACCCTGCAGCGTGTACTGGTAAAGCCCCTTGGCCATCCGAGCGCCCAGCTGAATCGCGGGAGGATTCTGGAAATTCACCTTGATTCCTGGAACGGCGGCCACCTGGGCCCGCAGGCGCTGGATCACCTGGTCGGCGCTCTCGGTTCGCTGCTCCCTGGGCTTGAGATGGATCACCAGCCGTCCCGAATTCCCGGTGATGGACGGTCCGCCGGCCCCCACCACCGACATGAACCCCTCGACGGCTGGATCCTGCTGGACGATGGCGGCAACGGCCTTCTGGGTTTCCGCCATGGACCCGAACGACGTCCCCTGGGCCGTTTCCGTGACCCCCACAATCAACCCGGTGTCCTGGCTCGGGATGAAGTCCTTGGGGACGATCACAAACAGGTACGCCGTCAGCCCCATCAAGGCGAACGAGAGCAACAGGGTGCCCAGCCGGTAGCGCAGCACCCACCGGAGACTCAGGTCGTAGAGACGGAGCATCCCCTCGAAGAACCGTTCGGATACCTGGTAGAGGCGCCCGTGCCCTTCGCCCGTGTGGGGCCGAAGCATCCGGCTGCACATCATGGGGGACAGGCTGAGGGACACAAACCCCGAAACCAGGATCGCCGCGCCGATGGTGACGGCGAACTCATGGAAGAGCCGCCCCAGCACCCCTCCCATGAACAGCAGCGGGAGGAACACCGCCGCCAGCGACAGGGTCATGGACACGATGGTGAACCCGATTTCCCGGGCACCGTCGAGGGCCGCCTCCAGCCTCCCCTTGCCCATCTCCAGGTGGCGAACGATGTTTTCGAGCATCACGATGGCGTCGTCCACGACGAAGCCCACGCTGAGCGTGAGGGCCATCATGGACAGGTTGTCCAGGCTGTAGCCGCAGACATACATGACCGCAAAGGTTCCGACGATGGACATGGGCAGCGCCAGGGTCGGAATGAGCGTCGCCGAGAGGTTCCGGAGAAACAGGAAGATGACGAGAATGACGAGGGCGACACTGAGGTAGAGGGTGAATTCCACGTCCTCGATGGAAGCACGGATGGACTCGGAGCGGTCATAATGGATATGGACGTCGATGGCCGCGGGCAGCTGCGCGAGGAAGGTCGGCATGAGCCGCTTGATGTCATCCACCACCGCGACGGTGTTCGTCCCGGGCTGCCGCTGCACGGCGAGCATGATGGCCCTTGAGCCGTTATACCAGTTGGCCACCTTGTCGTTTTCCACGCTGTCGATCACCCGGCCGAGGTCCTGGAGCCGGACGGGCGAGCCGTTGCGATAGGCGACGATGAGCGGCCGATAGGAAGCCGCCTCCGTCAGCTGCCCCGTGGCCTGGACCGTGAACGCCTGGCGGTCCCCGTAGAGGGTCCCCGTCGGAATGTTGACGTTGCTCCGGGCGACGGCCTTTTCCACGTCGTCGAGGCCGATGCCGAGGGTCGCAAGCGCCTTGGGGTTCAGCTGCACCCGCACGGCGTATTTTTGGGCCCCATAGACGAGGACCTGGGCCACGCCGTTGATCATGGAAATCCGCTGGGCCATGAGCGTGTCGGCGTATTCATGCACGGTCGAAAGGGGCAGGATCTTGGAGCTGACGGCGATGTAGTAGATGGGCTGGTCGGCGGGATTGACCTTCCGGAACGTCGGCGGGGTCGGCAGGTCGGCCGGCAGCAGCCGCTGGGCCTTGGCGATGGCGGTCTGCACGTCCTGGGCGGCAGCGTCAAGGTCCCGACTCATGGAAAACTGGAGCGTGATGCGCGTCAATCCGAGGGCGCTGGTCGACGTCATGGAATCGAGACCGGCGATGGTGGAGAACTCGCGCTCCAGGGGGGTCGCCACCGACGAGGCCATCGTTTCCGGGCTCGACCCCGGCAGGGACGCGGAGACCTCGATCGTGGGAAAGTCCACGTTGGGCAGCTCGCTCACCGGCAGCAGGCGATAGGCCATGATCCCGAAAAGCAAGATGGCCGTCATGAGGAGCGTCGTGGTCACGGGACGACGGATGAAGAGAGCGGAAATGTTCATGAGCGGCCGCTCCCCCCGGCCGTCTCGTTGCCTTCGACGATCTTGACGAGGCTCCCCGGAGCCAGGCGAAGGTGCCCGTCCGTCACGACCCGCTCACCGGCCTGAACCCCGCTTTCGATGACGACCTCCCCGTCCATGGTCCGCCGCACCTTGATGAGACGGTACTCCACCGTCGAGTCCGCCTTGACCACATACACGTACGGGCCCTCCTGCCCGGTTTGGACACAATGGGCGGGAAGCACGACGGCTCCGGACTCGTTGCCGAGCACCAGGCTGACGCTGACGAACTGGCCCGGCCACAGCGCCTTGTCTTCATTGGAAAAGGTGGCTTTCAGCTGAATGGTCCCCGTGGCGGGATTGACGGTGTTGTCGATGAAGGAGAGCTCACCCTTGACGGGCAGGCAGCGCTCCCCCGAGGGGATCACGCAAACCTCGAGGGCGCCTTGGGCCGCGCTTTGCTTGACGTCCGCCAGGTTCTGCTCGGGGACCGAGAAGGCCACGTGGATGGGGTGCACCTGGTTGATGGTCACGATGGGCTTTTCGGTGTCGACGGCCTTGATGACATTGCCGGCGTGCACCATGAGGTTCCCCGTGTAGCCCGTGATGGGCGAGCGGATGCTGGTGTAGCGAAGCTCGAGGCGGGCGTTTTCCAAGGCCGCTTCGTCGGCCTTGACGGTGGCTTCGAGGGCCGAAGCGTTGGCGACCACCTGGTCGTATTGTTCCTCGGCCACATAGCCTTTCTTGACGACGGCCGCGTAGCGCTCGGCCTGCTTGCGCGCATTGAGGAGCTGCGCCCGGCTTCTGGCGAGATTGGCCTCCGCCTGTTTCACGCGCGCCTCGAAGGGGCGTGGGTCGATCGTGAAGAGCAGATCCCCCTTCTTGACTTCCTGCCCTTCCTTGAAGTGAACACCGACCAGCTCCCCGGACACCTGGGCTCGAATGGCCACCGTCGCGTAGGCCTCCACATTGCCGACCGCCCGCAGCTGGATGGGGACCGTCCGTTCGACCGCCGTGCTAATCGTGACCGGCACCGCGATCTTGCGCCTCTGGTCGTCTACTTTGGGTCCCGCCGGCTCGCCGCCCTGGCAGCCGGTCACCAGCACAAGGAGGGCGACTTTCACCAGGTGCCGAAAGAGAGAATCGGCCCCATCCTTGGGCAACCCAATGGAGCTCATGATCAGACACCGAGCCACGAGCGAACGCCACATGTTCATAGACCTTCCCGATTGAATTCCTGCGGTTCTGCGTGGACAAGAACTCAACGCTTGAGCGCTTGGGCGAGCCGGTAGTGCCGGAGAACCTACCTCGACGAGGCGCGCATCGGTTCCAATTCCCGCAATTCCCGAGCCCCCGCTTTCAAGGGGTTTCCCGGGGCGGATCAGCGATCATTCCATCAAGTCACGGGTCCATTTAACTCCAAAGAAGCGGGGAGATCAATGCGCACGGGAGGGACCAAGGCCGAAACGCTGTGCGATTGCTTTGGGCGTAAGGATGCGGGCAGGCGATCGAAGGCGGCCTCAAGCGCTCCAGGACGGTATGGCGGATCTTCGTCGCCCGGCATCAGGAAGATTGGGGGGCTTTCCTCCACACCCACTCGTAGGGGTCCGACGGCTTTTCTTTCTTGCGGTTGTACAGGAAGATGATGCTCACCCGGCGATTGCGGGGATCCTCGGGGTTCTCGCGAAACAGGGGCTCCCGGTTCGCGAATCCGACTACCCGGGCGATACGCGAGGCTTCAATGCCATCGAGCTCGAGTTCCTTTCGGGCCGCGCACGCCCGCATGGAAGAAAGCTCCCAGTTACCCATCTGTTCGTTCCGGGTCGGGGAAGAGTCCGTGTGTCCCTCGAGCACGATCTTGTTGGGGAGCCGCTTCATCGTGCCGGCGATGGTCCGTAGGATCTTCTTACCCGCCTCCGTCATCTGGTAGCTCCCAGGGGGGAAGACCACGTTTTGTTCGGTATCGAATATCTGAATCCGCACCCCCAGGTCTGACACATCCACCATGACATTGGAGGCCGCCGTCCCCGAACCTTTCAACGCCTGCTGCAGATCGGTCACGATATGGCCCTTGAGTTCCTCATCGGTCACGCCGGTGTGCGCCTCCTGACCCGTTTCGTAATACTCCTGGCCGCCGGTCTGGGACATGGGACTGAAACCGCCCGCCGACATGAACGACTGCCCCCCCTGCTCGAAGAGACTGAAATTCTTGAAATACAGGGCCATGACCGCACGCTTTTCGGGAGCCACCATGGACAGGAGCCACATGAGCAGGAAGAACGCCATCATGGCAGTGACGAAGTCGGCATAGGCCACCTTCCAGCTGCCGCCATGATGCCCGCCGCCCTTCTTGATGCGCTTGATGATGATGATCTTCTTCTTTTCGTCCATCAGCCCTTGGATTTCTTAATGAGTTGTTCGAGCTCGACAAAAGTCGGGCGCAGCTCGGCGGGAACAACCCGCCGCCCGAATTCCACCGCCATCTGGGGGGAGGGGCTGTTGACGAAGGCTAGGAGCGCTACTTTGACCACGTTGAGGTATTCCTTGTCCTCACTGGCGAGATTTTCAAGGTTCTTGGCCATGGGGCCCACAAAACCGTAGCACATGAGCACGCCCATGAAGGTCCCCACGAGGGCGGCGCCGATGTGGGCTCCGAGCACTTCAGGAGGTTTATCCAACTGCCCCATGGTGATGACGACGCCGAGCACGGCGGCGACGATCCCCAGACCGGGCAGGGCGTCGGCCACGTTGGCTATGGAATGGGCTGGAATGAGACATTCCTCATGGTGGGCCTCGATCTCATAATCGAGCAGGTTTGCGAGCTCGTGGGCGTCGATGTCCATGATGGTGAGCGTTCGAAGCGTGTCGGCCAGGAAATCCAGTGCATGATGGTTGTGGAGAAATTTCGGATACTTCTTGAAGATCTCGCTGTTTTCCGGGTTGTCGATGTCGCTTTCGATGGAAACCAGGCCTTCCTTGCGGATCTTGAAAAAGATCTCGTTCAAGAGCAGCAGGACCTCCTCATAGTCCGGCCGACCGTATGCTTTCCCGCCGAAGAGCCTCCCGATGCTGCCGACCGTGGCCTTGATGATCTTCATGGGCGAGGAGATCACGAAGCCGCCGATGGCGGCGCCGAAGATGATGATGAACTCCGCCGGCTGCCAGAGCACCGCGAGGTTACCATGCCCCATCAGATAGCCGCCCACCACACAGCCCAGAACGATGACGATTCCGATTGCCGCAAACATAGAAGCCCGCTAAAGCCTCCGTTGTTTTCTGATGTGCTCGCGCTGCTTCTCGAAGACGAACTTCACGATTTTTTCCCGAATGTCCTCGTCGATGAGCGTGTATCGAACCGAGACGCCGTACCGGCCGTTGTCGTGCTCTCGGATGCGCACCACCGTTCCGTAGACGTAAAAGATCGCCTCCCCGGCGTGCGGAAGGACGAATCGCAATTCTAGGAATTCGTCCTTCTCGAAGGCATGATCCCATTCAAAACTCAGGCCATTGCCACTGATGTTGACCTTGGTGAATCGCAGCGCCGGAACTCCCTCCCCCTGCAGCCCCAAGAGCCCCAGAATGGCATCGAGCTTGTGGTTGATGATGCGCATGCATTCAGCCAGTGCGCGATCCTCGATTTCCGGAACCGGCTGGAAAAGGCTCTCCAGGCACTCCTTCGACGACCGCGACCGGACCTCGCTGCGCTCCTCGGCAGGAACCGCCCGAACCTGCAGGGGCAAGTGGGCGTCGACTCGGGAGTATTCTCGTGCTTTTCGGTACTTGTCTTCTTCCATCCAGTGGACCTTTCCTCCCCGAGAGCGTTCAGGATGGATCGTTTTCTTCCTTCGCTGTCGGCACCTCTCCAGGCTTTCCCGACACCGGGTCGCCGAAATGGTCCTGAGGGTCCCAACCCCCGCCAAGGGCTTTGAAGAGCGAGACCATGAAGGTGGCCACAGCCTGATCACTTTCGGCAAGCGCGTCCTGGGCCGCATAAAGCGCCAGCTGGCTGATCAGGACGTTGAGAAAGTCCTTGAGCCCCTGGGCGTAGAGCTCGCTCGCGATCTGGTAAGCCCGCTCATT
>CAZGQL010000201.1:0-7347 GCA_964527905.1 uncultured Syntrophobacteraceae bacterium | reverse complement strand
CTCGTCGTTGACGACCAAGATCGTCCGGTCAGGCCCCACCGTTCCGATAGCGACGGGAGCGAAATGAAACAGGCGGCTGAGCCTCGCCTCACGCTCGCGCAGGCGGGTCTGAGCCTCATCGAGCGCATCGGCCATGCGGTTGAAGGACTTCGAGAGCTCACCGAGTTCGTCGTTGGAAAAAACCTCCACCCGGGCACCGCTGTCGCCGGCGGCGAGCCGCCGCTGGACGTCCATGAGACGCTGAATGGGCCTCGAGAGCTGGGAGTGGACCAGGAGGCCCATCAAGCCTGCGAGCAGACACGTTCCCCCAAAGAGGCACAGCGTGTAAAGAGCCGCCCGGTTGAGCCGGCCGAGCGTATCCCTCTCCTTTTCGACGAGGGCCAGCGTCCAATCCGTCGAGGGGACCCGCTGGAAATGGACGCGACAGGGTTCATTTTCCAACGACAGGCGGATCGGGTTCGAAAACGGCCTTTGCAGCGCCGGTCGGATGATCGCATCGTCTGTGCCGTCCTCCGAATGGGGCGACGCGATCCGATTTCCCTTCGCGTCCACCAGGATTCCGAACCCTGTTTCCCCGACCCGGAGCTCCCGAACCAGCTCGACCAGCCTGGAGATCCGAACCGAGGCCCCCAACGCCCCACCATGGCGCCCCTGCCCGTCGAACACTGGGACGAGG
This sequence comes from uncultured Syntrophobacteraceae bacterium, assembly GCA_964527905.1. GTDB lineage: Bacteria > Desulfobacterota > Syntrophobacteria > Syntrophobacterales > Syntrophobacteraceae > CALBZH01. Next base: position 6,671 of record CAZGQL010000201.1, on the reverse strand, counting down.
ATCAACACAATCGATTCACCGGTGGCACGGCTGACCAACGATTCGGTGATCCGCGTCTCGCCCTTCAGAACGGCCTCATAGTAGCTCCGATCCGAAACGTCGATCGCCCTTCCCGCCGCGTCGTAGGCCAGCCCGTCCAGCCGGCTGTAATAGAGCGCTTCGATGTCCTTGAGCCGCGCCTGCCACCGACCCAACTGGGAGACAATCTCCGGCAGGGAGCCTTCCTGCAGCTCCCGGGTGGCCGAGAGGACCGTCAGGGTATTGATGTGATCGGCCATGAAAGCGCGGATCGTCTCCGTGGCACGTTCCAGCTGCATATGGGTACGCTCTTCGGCCTCCCGGAGGAGCGCCTCCTTATGGAACTCAAAGCCGATAAAAAGCACAGCGCTTCCACAGATCACCAGGGGAAGCAGACCCAGCAGCAGCATCTTCACGGTGAGTTTCATGGTTTCCTCGACTTCGCGGGCTTTTCTCGGCGTGGACGCTCAGGCACCCGAATCGTCTTCGCTTTCGGGGAATCCCGAGCAAAATCGAACCCGACTTGCCAGAAACTCAACGATGTTATCCGAAGGGAAACACCCTCAACCGGAGCGTCGACAACGATGTCCTGGCCCTTACGGGAAAGCAAGCTTTCGTGAAGGAGGCTTCCGTGAACCTGGTTTACGTGGCGGATCACGCGAAAGTCGGTGGCAAGGGGGGGGCCGAAAAGGACCAGCCGGTCGGTGCCGATGCCGGATTCATCAGTCAGAATGCCTGTCTGTTTTGCGCACCGGACGGTCTGGCCACCGTCGTCCGCGCCGGCATCGACCGGGAGACGCGCGGAAAGGAAATGAAGCGGAAGCCGAAGCAAGAGATCGTGCCGGCGCAATCCGTGGGATGGCCCAGGACGAAGTGAAGGATCCCGAGCTGAGTCAGGCGCCACACCAATGCGTTTCAGAATGCCCATCGTCATCCCCGCATGCTCCCCGCCTGGTACTTGCGGAAACAAGCTTTGGCGGGGATCCAGTCGCTCGCAGGCACCTGGATTCCCGCCTTTGCGGGAATGACGTGTCCACTTTGGACACTTGATTTTGTGGAGGGTTACTCAGCTGACTTTCCGGGCAGCGTGAACTGCCTGGCCGGATTGCGGATGGCCATCACGTGGCAGGGGGCGTACTTGGACACGTTGGCGACCGTGCTGCCGTGAACCAGTTTGTCGAACTCGGCCTTGCCCAGTGCCCCCATCACGATCAGATCGATGTCGTTTTCCTTGGCGTAGCGGATGATTTCGATGTCCGGCGATCCGCAGCGCACTACGAATCGGTAGGCGGTGAATTCCCCCATGCGTGGTCCGTAGACCTCCCGAAGGCGCCTCAAGCCCTCTTCGACAACCGATTCGTCAAAGAAAGCCTGGCCGTCCCGCCCTTTCCCTTCGGGGATATTTTCGTCGACGATGTAACGCGTGTAGGTGAATGGAGAATGGGGGACATGCAGGACGTGAAGCGCCGCTCCGTACTTGATCGCCAGGTTCAGGCCGTGCACGAAGGCGAGGTTGGCATCTTCAGAAAAGTCCGTGCAAACCAAAATGTTTCGGTAGTCCAGCATGGCGCCCTCCTTCGAAGCCGTTTGTCAGCTTCCGTGTGTCGCGGGCATGATCGCCGGGCCATGGCAATGGGGGCCTTCCGTTGGGAAAGGTAACGGAGCCGACTCGGGAACGGCCGATCAACGGGCTTCCGACCATCGCCGCGAGAGCGGTCCACAACGGATCAGCAGGCCGATGCGTCACGCAACGGCAACCGGATGATAAAGGTGGTTCCTTTCCCCTTCTCCGATTCGACCTGAAGCGTCCCGCCATGCTCGGCGACGATCTTTTGGGCGATCATGAGGCCCAGCCCCGTTCCCTTGCTGCCCTTGGTGCTGTAGAAGCCTTTGAGGATTTTCCGCTGGGTTTCTTCATCCATGCCGCACCCGTTGTCGGTCACCCGGTATTCGACAGCCCAGCCTTCGGCTTTCGAGGCCCCAAGCACCACCGACGGTTTCTCGGCCGTACACCCGATGTCCGAGCAGGCGTCAAGAGCGTTGGTCACGAGATTGAGCAAGCAGCAGTGTATGGCTTCCGCATCCATGCAAACGGTCGCGATGTCCTCTGCCGTTTCGAGCTTCAAGTTGACCCCCAACTCCTCGGCCCGTGCCGCCATCAGTTCAAAGACCTCCCGGAGCGGCTGGTTGGGATCACACGGGCACAGGATGGGCTGCCTTTCCTTGGCGTAGTTCAGGAGGTCGAGGGCGAGGTTTTTGATCTTGTCCACATTGCTTCGCGTCATCCGCCAGCCCTCGTCCACGTAGTCGGGCCGATTCAGCTCCAGGCCCTTTTCGAGCACGTACATCCCGCCCTTCAACCCCCCGATGATGTTCTTGATGGAGTGGGCCAGCGTGGCCACCGTCTGACCGACGGAGGCCAACCGTTCGGCCGCCAGGAGCTCCTGGGTCTTCTCCTGCACCATGCGCTCGAGGCTCTCCGTGTAGCGCCGCAACTGCCGCTTCATGTCGATCCGTTCCTCGGCGCGCTTGAGAGCGACTTCCAGGGCATCGTCGTTGATCGGCTTGGTGATGAAGTCGGCGGCGTCCCATTGCAGGCTCTTGACGGCGAGTTCCATGTCGCCATGGCCCGTGATCATGATGACCTCGGTATCTGGGCTCTCCTCCTTGATCTTCTTGAGCAGTTCAATGCCCCCCATGCCGGGCATCTTGATGTCGGTCAGGACCAGCGGCGGTGAATGGGTCCGGAACAGCGCGAGTCCTTCCTCGCCACTGGCCGCCGTCAGCACGTCGTAGCCGCTGTCCGCCAGGGTGATGCCGAGCACATTGCGAATGCCATCCTCGTCATCGACCAGTAGGATTTTCTTCTTCATGGGACATCACCTGCGATGGGGAATTCCACAATGAAGGTCGCCCCGTGGCCTTCCTCGGTCTCCACGCGAATGGAGCCGTCGTAGTCCTGGACGATGCCGTAGCTGATGCACAGACCAAGCCCGCTTCCCCTGCCCACTTATTTCGTCGTGAAAAACGGTTCGAAAATCTTGTCCAAAATCCCTTTGGGAATTCCCGGACCGGTGTCGTGCACCTCGACGACGACCCGACGGTCCCGGGTTAGAGTCCGGATCCGGATCCAGCGTGGCGCCGATTCATCTCCCGCCTTTTCCGCACGTTCCTGGATGGCATCCCGGGCGTTGATCAACAAGTTGATGAACACCTGCTCCAGCCGGTTGAGATCGGCCAGCACCGGCGGCATGTTCGGAGTGAATTCCTGGATCACCTCGATGCCTCGCACCTTCAGTTGCTGGCTGAAGATCTCCAGGGCATGCTCCATGGCGACGTTCACATCGACATGGACCTTTTTCACCTCGGACTTACGGCCAAAATCCCTCAAATGATTGATGATCTTGGATGCGCGGTCCACGTGTCGGTCGATCTCCTCGGCCATGGTCTTGAGGATGTCCTCCCGGATGGGCTCCCCCCGTTTGACCTTCTTGATGAGGAAGTTGCTCGCGGTTTTCATGACCGAAAGGGGCTGGTTGAGCTCGTGGGCGATCCCGGTCGCCATCTCCCCGAGGGTGGCCATCTTGCTAGCCTGGATCAGTTGCTGTTCGGCGAGGAGCTTCTTGGTGATGTCGCTCGTCGAGACCAAAAACGCGGGACGACCCAGGTATTCCGACGGAGACACCCGGATGTTGGTGAAGATCGTCCGACCGTCCCGGGTGAACTGCTTCGTCTGACTCAAGACATCCGAGCTCCGCATCTCCAAGGCGTAGTTCTGTTGCTCCGATTCTTCGAAAAGCCGAAGGAAACTGGTCCGAATCAGCTCCTGCTTCTCATACCCGTAGACCTGCCTGACGCTGTCGTTGCAGTCAAGGATGGTCAAGTTCTTTTGGTCGAGCACGAAAATGGGGTTAGGGATGTTGTTGAAGATGGTGCGATATTTCTCTTCGGACTTTCGGATTTCTTCCTCGAGGCGCTTCATTTGGGTGATGTCGAGGCTCATTTCCATGACGGCCACGATCTCGCCGGACGCATCGTGGATGGCCGAAGTCCTCCCCAGCCAGTGGGAAACGGTTCCTTCTTTGGTGATCCCCGTCTCCTCGATGGTGTGCGACTGCCCGTCGGCAAATGTCATCAGCACCGGACAGGGGTCGCATTGCTTGTCTCGGCCTTTGTAAACCTTGAAGCAGAAATCGCCCGGCTTGGGTGCAAAGCTTTCGGTGAACTCCCGATTGAATCGTAACAGACGGAGGTTCCGATCCTGCACGGTGATGTAGCACGGCACCTGTTCGAATAGCTCCTGGTATTCATACCGCTGCTTGTCGAGGGCTTCCTGCTTCTCACGGATCTTGGCCCCCATGAGGCTGATGGCTGTCGAAAGCTGTCCGATTTCCCCCGCCCACTCGTCTTGCCCGTCCGGTTCGTACTGCCCACGGCCGATTTCCTTGGTCCTCCGGATGAGTCGCTTGATGGGGCGGTTGACGAACACGAACAGAAAGGCCCCAACAATGACGGACGTGGCCAAAAAGCTCAAGACGGCAAGCGAGATGATGCGCCGCTCGTAGTCATGCATCCCTGCGTCCGTGTCCTTCAGGGACACCACCACGTCCAGCGCCCCCAGCACCTTCTTGTCGGCGGGATGGATGTGGCAGGCATCGGAGGAGCAGCTCTCTTCATTGTAAATCGGGCTGATCACTCCGATGGAGCGGTGGTCCTTGTGGAGGGAAAAAATCCTGGTCCGCGACTTGACGTCGACTTCGTGCATGGGGGGATCGGTGCGATGGCAGATGTAACAAGCTTCGTCCTTGATGGTCGTCTTGGTGTCGACCTCGCTGACAACGTTTGAAAACTTGATTTCTCCCTCTTTGTTATAGATGCGAATATTTTCAATGCCTTTCTGCGTTCCGATATTGCTGATGATACTATTGATATCTCCTCTTGAGTTCAACATCATGGCATAGTGTGTTCCCAGTCTTATTGTGCTTCCCAGCCGGTCCACTTCTCGAATGATGGAATCCAGGGTCTCGTTTCTATAGTAGTTAATGTTGTAGTAAGCCCATATGGAAATTACAACAAGGAGAACCAACCCAACCAGAAGGATAATTCTGGATATGAGACTTTGATATATATTTTTGATTCCCTCCGGCAGTCGAATCATGTTGTGCTCCACGGGAACCTTCGGGGCGAGGACTGCCATCCCGAGTGTTGAGCGAAGGAGGCTCGAAGTGAGCGCGGACGGGGTCTGTCCCCGCCCGGAAGCGCGCCGCAAGACCTTGAATCAACAAGATTGACGTCCCTCACGCGTTGCTCGACGATCGTGCCGCACCGACCTGGACGCCTCTACTCTAATGGATCCTTTCCAGAAAGGCCCCATCCACACTGCAGTTGCGGTCCAGCATGACGTGCTCATCGGGCAGGGCCATGGCCAAACCCATGAGCTGCGGGAGGGTCACGATCGGGATGCTCAAATCCATTCCCGCACGATTGGAAATCTTTTTCTGAAAATACTCCAGGTTCATCTGACACATGGGGCAGACGGTCGCCACACAGTCCGCCCCCCGCGCCGCCTTGAGGATCTCCGCGCACAGCTCCACGGCAAGGGACTGCTTGGTGGTCATGAGGCCCGCTCCACAGCATTTCGCCCCGAAATCCCAGGAATGGACCGACGCCCCCAGGGCTTCGAGAAGCGGTTCCATCGAAGCGGGCCGCTCGGGGTCGTCGACATCCCGAAAAGGTCTTAAGACCTGGCAGCCGTAATAAGGCGCGATCCGCAGCCCTTCGAGACCCCGCCGAGCCTTGGCCTGGATCGCTTCCGTGGGGACATCCCTGGCGAGCACGTCGAGCAGGTGGCGCACCTTGACCTCCCCGTTGTACACGAGTTTTTCCTCGTTGAGCACCTCGTTGACTCGGGAAGCCGTCGACTCGTCGGCTTGGATGCGCTCGCGGGCCTTCCTCAGGTTCAGGTAGCACGCGCTGCACGGGGCCAGGATGTCCGCGTCAACCTTGGCGCGCTCGGCCAGCGCCAGGTTTCTCGCCGACAATGCCAGCGAGAGCAGCGGACTGATGACCTCGCCGGCGCTCGCGCCACAGCAGGTCCAATCCTCCACCTCCATCAGTTCGATTCCCAAGGCGCCCAGGACCGCGCGCGTCGACACATCGTAATCGATTGCCGTCCCTTCCAGCGAGCACCCCGGATAGTAAAAATATTTCATGGCCGTCTCCCCGTCGGTTTCCGTGCTTCGTTTCACGTCACTCGATGAAACGGTGGCCGGATCAAGGCGTCTCCAGCTCGCGTACTTTGTTGAACAGGGCGTCCAGTTTCCCTCTCCTCGTAAACCCCGGCAACTGCATGGAAATCTTGCCCCTTCGCATCAATCTGATCCCAAGGGGCAGGAAGGCGAAGGGCGTGACGGGACTTTTCAGGGCAAGGAAATATTGCGCCATCAGCTCCGTTTCCCGGAGTCGGCCGTGGACCCGTACGTTGTTCATGAAGGACCGGTAGAATGCCGGGCTCTTCCTGTCCGTGTAAATCCCTTCCTCCATGGCCAGGTGCTTGAGGTGCCCCATGGCTTCCGTGAGGGGCAGCCCCCTGGGACAGCGCAGCGTGCAATAGTAGCAGCTGGAACACAGCCAGAAGCTCCGGCTCTGGAAGA
>CAZGQL010000200.1:0-7398 GCA_964527905.1 uncultured Syntrophobacteraceae bacterium | reverse complement strand
GGAAAACACCTGATCGTTGAGCTGTATGGGTGCTCCTTCGAGCGGACTAACGACCCGGTGCAGGTAGAGGAGATCTTGATCGAGGCTGTCAAGCTCTCGAACGCTACCATCGTAAAACCAGTGTTCCACCACTTTTCTCCCCACGGCGTGAGCGGCGTCGTCGTCATTGCCGAGTCCCATTTCACGATCCACACCTGGCCCGAATACGGTTACTGCGCCCTGGACATTTTCACGTGCGGGGATCAGATCGATTCGGACGCATCCCTCGAATTCCTCAAAAAGGCCTTCCAGGCCGAACATCTGAGTGTGATGGAGGTGCAGCGGGGTATGTTGGACCTCCCCGGCGAGGTGAGGCATAAGCCTTGACCGATGAACGCTTCCTTCCGACCTGTTTCGTTCGGGAGCGGACATCCCACGCTCTCGAAGAGATTCACTACGCCTGTGAGCGCATTGTGTTCAGCGGTCGCACGCGCTATCAGGACGTTCTCATTGTCGACACGAAGCTCCACGGCCGCATGCTATTCCTCGACGGGGTAGCGCAGTCCAGCGAACGGGACGAGTTCATCTACCATGAAATGCTGGTGCATCCGGCCCTGATGAGTCATCTGGACCCCAGGCGGATCCTGGTCATCGGTGGGGCCGAGGGCGCCACGATCCGTGAAGTGCTGCGGCACCCTTCGGTCGAGCGGGTGGTGATGGTCGACATCGACGGGGAACTGGTCCAGGCATGCCGGGAGTACCTTCCGTCATGGCATCGGGGAAGCTTTGACGATCCGAGGGTCGAGCTCGTCATCGACGATGCTCGGCGGTACGTGGACTCCTGCGTCGAACGCTTCGACTGCATCGTGGTGGATTTGAGCGATCCGGAAGAGGGAAGTCCCGCGCTCTTCCTGTTCACCCGCGAATTTTACGAGATGCTGGGAAAACGACTCGAGCCCGGGGGGGCGATGACCCTTCAGGGAGAAGGAACCAGCCCCCAGGACCTCTCCTTGCATGCACGGATGGTGGGCACGTTGCGTTCGGTTTTCGAACGGGTCTATCCCTATGGCTATGCGCTGCCCAGTTTTCATCGTCCCGATGCGGACATCCTGGTGACCCTGGACCCCGATTGGTCGCTGGATCGGCTCGTGAGCCGGGTGGTCCGGGCCGACCTGGGGCTCGAATACTTGTCGCCTGAAATGGCTCGCGCTGTCTTTACACTCCCTCCGTATCTCCACAAGGCCTACGCGCGGCATGGCCAACTCCTGACGGATGCCACCGTACGGGATCCCGAGGGCCGAACCTCTCTCCAATCATGACGCTTCCACTTGACGTCGATCCGCCTTGTGGTTTTCTATCATGCAACGGCGTGGTGAGGTGCGGGCGGCAAGGCTTGCCCTGGTTTGTTCGAAAGAAAACAGACGGTTGTGAGGAGTCGTGGATGCCCATCTATGAGTATCGATGCCAGGCTTGCGGAAAGAAAAACGAGGTGATCACGTTCCGGGTGTCCGAGGAGATCTCGCCGACTTGTCGGCATTGCGGCAGCGGTGACCTGAACCGCCTGATGTCTCGGGTCCGGGTCCGATTGTCCGAGGAAACGCGCCTTGAGCGCCTCGCCGACCCCATGCGACTGGGAGGGTTGGACGAGAACGACCCCAAGAGCATGGCGCGTTGGATGAAAACCATGACCCAGGAAATGGGTGAGGATTTCGAGGGGGAGGATGTGGACGCGATGATTGAAGAGGCCATGGAGGAGGAATCACGGGGCAATGCGGAGCCCGGTGGGATCTCCGCCCAGGATGAGGATGTGTAGGGTTGCGGGCTCGAGGGTTTCATCCGTACATGAAGGGAACGAAGGGACTGGGGCCGAGGCGGGGGGAGGATCTCGTCCCGGACATGCACTCCTGGGTGGTTCCCAGCGGTGCGGCAGGGTTCCAGCTTGCCGAGGAAGCGGCGCGCGAGCTGCGCATGAGCCTGGATCAAGCCGTCGACCTGATCGATTTCGGATCCGTTCAGGTCAACGAGCGCCAGGAGCGTAACCCTCGGCGGCGGCTCGACCCAGGGGACCGCCTACGGGTCTTCTGGCCCCGGGGCGGGGTAGAACGCCGTTACGAAATCCGACCCGAGCTCATCCTCTATCGTGATCGCACGCTGCTGGCCTACAACAAGGAATCTTCCATCCCGAGCCAGCAAACCCCCTCGGATGCCTACAACAACCTCCACGCGGCTGTGTCTCGCTACCTGGCGTCCGAGGGGAATCTCAAGCCGTACGTGGCTCTGCACCACCGGTTGGACCGGGGAACGAGCGGTGTCATGCTCTTCTCCCTGGACCCTTCGGTCAACCGGCGTTTGGGAATGGCGTTCGAACAGAGACGGGTGAGGAAGGAGTACCTCGTCTGGGTGGCGGGGCGGCCCCAGGCGGAGCAGTGGGTGTGCCGGCAAGACATCGGGCGGGAGGGCGGACGTTACGCCGTCCGCCCCCGGGGTAGCGGGAAGCCGGCCGAAACCGCCTTTCGCGTCCTGCTCGCCTGGGAGGATCGCGCGTTACTGCTGGCCCAACCCCTTACAGGGCGAACGCACCAGATCCGCCTCCATCTGGCCGCCTGCGGGCATCCCATACTGGGTGATCTGCGGTACGGGGCAGTGGAGGCCCCAAGGCTCTGCCTCCACGCCTATCGATTGGCGCTCGACCATCCGGTCACCGGTGCCCCGCTCGTCCTCAGGGCCGGACTCCCTCCCGACTGGCCGTCTCCTCAGGCGGAACCCATTCCAGATTGACGGCACACCGAAGTTCCTCGAGCTCTTCGACCATCGCTTCCGTAATTTCGGCCACGCGCTCCAGCACGGCGATCCGCTCCGCCCGGTGCTCCCCTTCGACCTGCCCGTGTTTGAGAAGGTCCGCAAAATCGATCCGGGCCATTTCCAGACGGGTGCCGAAGGTTTCCAGCAGGTTCCGCGTGGCGCGATCCACCAGGCGGAACAGGTGATCGCCCACAAAGGCCTTCTCGTAGGCGGCAAAGGCCCGCAAGAGCTCGCGCTTGGCCTCCGCGCGCAACAGACTTACGGCCTCCTCGAGGCTACGGCTCCCCTGGACGTCCCGGGTGAGAAACCCCTCGGGTCCCCCCATTCGGGATTTCAAATCCATCAGGAAACGGTTGAACCGCCCCACGCCGAACTTCAACAGCAACAACCCGCGGCTGATGGCCTGATGGTCCAAAAAGGCATCGAAGGTAGGCATTGCGTGGGATTCGCTCGCTGGAAGAGCGCATGGTTCTCCTCCGGCGCCGGCGCGCACCGGGATCCCAAAGGCCGCCATCTCCCGGCGGTAGTCCTCCAGCGCCGCTGAAAAGAGGGACCAGAACCCGCGGGCCGACTTCAGCAGCCCCTCGTGCAGTCTTTCTTCCTGCTCTCGCGCAAGCGCCACCAAGCGCAGGTTCACCCGCTCGACAAGGAACCGGGCAAGGGCGTGACGAATCTCCAGGTAGCAGCGATGGAGGGCGCTGAAAATCTGCCGGGGATGCGACAAGTCTTGATCGAATCGCGACGGGATGTCGAAATGATCCACGGCGTCGAGGGCTTCCCGGATGATTCCACTCCGATCCGGGTCGAAGGCTTCGGTAACGGCCGCCGCGGTCTCCTGTCTCAGGGCGTCGCGAAGGCCGAAGATGGCGTGCCGCAGCGTGTGGAGGGTATCCAGGAAGGCCCTGTGCTGATTTCTGAGGGTCGAGGTCGCTGCCCGAAGGGTCTCGAGGTCCCGGTCGAGAAAACGCCGCTGCGCCTGCACCGTATCGAGCATGCCGGCCGCAACCACGGTCAGGCGGCTGAGGCCTGTTCCCATGAGCACCCGGGCTCGCCTGGCTCCGATCCGCGAGGCCAGGTCATCGCGGAACGCCGCGAAATGATCCCGGCTTCTTGCGACGAGGGAAGGCTCCAGGTTCCACAGCGCCATTCGTCGACCATCGTGTGCGGGCAGAGCATCTCCCAGTTGATCGGCGAGCTGGCGTAGCGCCGAAAAAGTATACAGGCGAGGGCTTCGCACGACCCAACCGAGCTCCTCGCGGACCCGTTCCTCTTGGTGTACGAGGTCGGCGTGATCGGGATGGGCATCCAGATCGGCGTTGAGCACGAAGAGGGTCTGGGAGTCCATCCGGAGCGTCTTGATGAAATCGAGCAACCTAAAATCGGCCTCGCGAAGTCCCGTCCGGCTGTGAATGACGTAAAGGAGCAGGTGGGCGCGAAGCAGGTACTGCTGGATGGAGGCCAGATGCATGGGGTTCGGTGAATCGCTGCCCTGGCAATCCGCGATCTCCACACGTTCCCCAAGCCAAGCCACCGGATAGTGGATTTCCATGTCGCGCACGTAGACCGCCTGATTCTCGCGGCTCACGTAGCGCTGATGTTGGTCCAGGGTGTCAGCGTCGAACAACACCCGGTTGATCGAATCCCCCATGTGGGCACTCAGCCGTGCGAAACCGTCTAGATACCCTTTCAGGGTCGGAAACTCCGGATGCAGCCTCCCCGTGGTCTGCTGCCACTCGCTTTGGACGCGCTCGAGCAGGGAGCGAAGGCGGTCCCGGTCTTCCTTGCGGCGCAGATCGTATTCGATTGTCTGCTCAGGGTCGGAGGAATCCTGCGAGCCCGCCGGTCCATCCAAGAGCGGGAGCGAACGCACGGTCGAATTCAGCTCCTGGAGGATCTGGTCCCAGGGCTTCAATTCGACCCAACCACCCATTTCTCCGTCCGTACGGATTCGAGTGATGAAGGCCGTGGTGATCCCCGCGCCCCGCTTCAAAAGGTCCCTTCCCAGCAGAGCGTTGATGAGCGTGCTCTTGCCGGACTTGACGGAACCCACCACAGCGATCCGGACGACGCTGTCCTGCAGGGCCGCCTCGACAAGCCCCAGTTGTCCCCGCCACCGGTCCGTGGCCGCCCGGTCGACGGCTTCACAGCGTTCCGTTTCGGCAATCAGGCGATCCAGGGTTTCCACCCGTTCCTGGATCTTCCGCTTGAACTGAACGTATTCATTCATGCCCATGGGCCGCAGGGCTCCTCCTGGTCTTCATGGCCGGCGTCATTCTTCCTTCGCTCCTCGAGCAGTTCCGTCGCCAGGGCGGCTTGGGCCTCGATCATCCCCCGGAGGGCCTTCGCTGGCTCTTCGGGCAGGGGAACGACTTCCAGGTGGCCTTCGACAAGCCGCAGCCGCAGCGTCCTGCCCGCTCCAATCCCGAGTCGGTTCCGAAATTCCTTGGCGATGACGATCAGGCCCCTGGATGAAGCTCTTACCACAGCCATGCTGGTCTTCCCACCCTGCGAAGCGTCGTTGTTGCCTCCGGCAGTTTAGCGGTTTGGGAAGCTCGATGCAAATCGCTTTGCTCGTTGGAGCTCCTGATGCGCAGGCTGGAACGGATTGCATTCGACCGGCGTGGGGATTCCGGGGGGAGGCAAGGAACCTCCGGAAGGCGAGGGCTCGGTCGCCCTCCACTGTCCGAATTCCCCTGCGGATATCCTTGCGCTGCGGGCAGGCCATTGGAAGGCAAAGACGCTCAGTGCCCTCGATGAAGCGCCGCACAATAAGGCGCCCATGCCACTCAAACGTTATCCTCGCATGCTCCTGGCGGGGATCCACGCATTTGAACGCCCCTGGATTCCCACCAGGGAGTCGCGGGAACGACGCTCCATTCGGACGCCCATTTGTGCGGCGGTTTACCATGGGACTCCAACGGCCCTATCGATGGCCCTGAAAGATCTCAAGAAACCGTCGGGGTGTCAGGAGGCGCACAGGGAACTCCTTCAGGTGCAGCAGATGTTCATCGTCTGAAATGATGTGGTCTGCTTTCCCGTCCATGGCGCACGGGAGAAACATGTCGTCTGACGGGTCGTCCTCCATGAAAGAGCTCCGGGCAGCCACGTCGACGATTTCGAACCAGTAAAGGATTTCTTCGTAGAGAAAGAATTCGATATCCGTTGGCGTGAGTCTGAACCTCGGATCGGCCAGGACCCGGAGAATCTCATCGGTAATGGCTTGCGAAACGAGCGGCTCGATACGCCCCGATTTTCTCCATAGCGACACCAGGCGACGGAGCTTTCCAGGAGTCTCTCCGGTCAAAGGGTTGTGCCGAACTTCCTGCAGTATCAAGCGCTTGCGCGCCTCATTCGAAAGGGATGCTCAGAGATGAGCGAAACGAGAGCAGTTAGGTACTTGGTCTGTCTAAGGCAGGACATTTGGCCCGATTCGTGGTTTCCTTGCTGAAGTGAAGTGTCATGGCATTTGTGAAGTAAAGTGACATAGCTGGTTTCTTTCTTTGACGGCAAGAAGACCCTGAGAAATTTTTTTGGCTGATTATTGACAGCTGTCGATCTCATGATTAGTTTTAAAAAGTACGCTATTTCCGGTACATCTTCCTCTTCCACCTGCTTCTGACAAACTTCTCCCAACCTGGCGTTTTCGGTCTCTGACGACTCTCGATTTTGCAGAACAGATCTTGATGGTCTTTTCTAGCCACGAGCGTAACTTTTTTTGTTGCTGCCATTTCCTTTCTAGGGCGGAAGGAGTCGGCAATGATTGGGAGCCCCATGAAATGCTTCCCAGCTGGCCTCGAGAGGAGTGGAGCTCATTTCTCCTCCTTTCGAGGCCAGCTCTCGAGATCCAGGGGTGTATGCTGACGCTGGCTTCTCAGTATTTCATTAGGGTGCTGTTCTTTTGGGACGACACCAGAAAAAGCGTCGCCCACCTCAGGTTTTGTTGAGATATCAAAGGACTGAACATTCGACCTCCATTGTGGGATGGTACTTTGGGAACCTGCGTCCCACGGAGGGTCGTTCGCATCGCCACCAGGGTCATTGAGGGCGCCTGCAGGCGTTTGGTCAAGGACCGCATGGATCAGACACGCGCACGGTGGCGTTAGAAGAAAGTGGAAATGGTGCTCAGGATTCGCTCCCTGCTATCCGGCGGTGATTTTGAAGCCTGCTGAGCATTCCATCAAGCCCGTGAGCATCAACACAAGTATTGCTGAGAAGGGGAACTCGCCTGCGCAGCTTGACAATGGTAACTGATCACAGGGTATGCCGATTAGGCCTGTCGAATCCAGACCAGATCGGGCTGTCGCTCTTTGAAATTTGAATCCAGAGCATCGAGCAGGACCCCAAAGCTCGATCGCATCTGGAGCCGACAGGTTTGCCGCAGGGAGACGATGCGCTCGCCGAAGTTGTTGGTGGGCTCCACTCCCTTTTCCACCAGATAGATGAAGAGGTTATCCATGGGTTCTTCCATGGTTCGGGCAATAGCCCCCGCCTCGCTTTTGCAGTCGCGACACAGAGCGATAAGACGGCACAGTCTTACATAGAAGCCGCGCCACTCCCCAACGGTCGGCGGGGCTTTGGCCATTTTGACCAACCGACGCAGCTCCCTTTCAGTCCAAG
>CAZGQL010000199.1:0-7415 GCA_964527905.1 uncultured Syntrophobacteraceae bacterium | reverse complement strand
CCTGAGACTCAGGCCCGGGCTTGCCGAACCGGCGTTACGGTTCCGGTTTTTCGCGCGGAGGCCGTTGCGGAACTCGGCAACCCACCACCGTCGTTCGCGCGCCGTTGGGAATCCGATTTTTCAATGATTCCTGGGCCGTCGCCTCCGCTGGGGCGACAGGGTTCGGAGGTCTTGCCACAGCCCCCAAGGAGTGGAACAGGGCTGTCCCCGAATGGGGGCAGCCCTTTGCCGTCTTTGGGACAAGACGCACCTCTTGCCGCCCCCATGACAGGCTATTGCCTAGGCGAAGCGCGGCGTTATCTTGCAGAGGAAAGACATCGCGACGCCCAAGGCTGACAGGACGCTTTGACTCCGAGGAGCTAGAGCCAGCCGGAACATGGAGACCTGGGAGCCATTCTTCGTGTGACCCGGCACGAACGCGGTCATGCAAATGCCCCATGGGCCGATGAAAGGAACTGCCATGAATCGATCGTTAAGAAACGCTTTGGTGCTTCTGACTCTTCTGACACTTCCTGTTTGGGTTTACGCCCAGCAGGGTCCCCATCAACACGACCCTACCGCGTCCAGCGACGGGAAAGCCGAGGTGAAGCCTGTTCCGGAAGGCACCAAGCCTCATGGGATGGCCGGCAAGCATCCTTGTAAGGAGATGATGGCCAGGCACGATAAGATGGTGGAAGCAATGAAGGCCATGGACGCCCGGCTGGAAGAGAAGCTCGCGGCGGTGAAGGCCGGGAAGAACACGGAGGAAAAGCTCGCCGCCCTCGAGGCGGCGCTGGTGGAGATGTCGGCGCAGCGCAAACAGATCCACGGGTTGATGGGAGACATGCACCATGCCGGTATGATGTGCGGCAGGATGAAGGGCGGCATGGGGCACGGCAAACGGGGGAACATGAAATGCCCGATGATGGGGGGGCATGGCGGCGAGCACGAGTCGATGCGGGCTGGAGACCATATGGGTATGATGTGCTGTGCCATGATGGAGGGTCACTCCGGGCATGGCTCGCATTCGAGTGACCCATCTCCGGGTGAGACCGGCATAAAGCAGTGATGCCGGCAAGAAGGATTGTCGTGCCGGAGGGCGATCGGTTCCCTCCCAAGGGGAAGCCGGAGATGGGCCCCCGATCGTAGGAAAAAGCCCGTAGGAGTCGAGGGTTCCCACGGGCTTTTCCCTGTTCGAGGTGAGCCTACATCCCGTAGCGCTCGAGCACCATGCGCTCCACTTCCTCCTCGGTCGGCATGGTGTCCCGGTAGCCGGCGATGTACTGGTTACGCAGCCATCGGAACAGGCTGACCGTCTCGTTCACCTGGATGATCTCCGGGATCACGCCGCCTTCCTGGGTCTTGATGTGCTGGTTGTACTGCCCCAGCATGCTGACCACGTCGTAGAATGTGGCGGGATCGCGTTTGACGCCCTTCTTGAACGATTTGCCCTCCACCGGGTAGATCTTGTCGGGATCGGGATTGGCGGAAATATCGAGCCGCTCGAAGGGGCGGCGCACCGCGATCTGCCATTTCCTGGCTTCCACCATCATCCTCGAGATCAAGGGGCCCGCCCAATCGGAGCTCTGCTGCCCCTGGGGGCAGGCCGAAAAGAATTCCACCACGGACGGGCCGTTGTACGCGATGGCCTCCTTGAGGATCTTGATGGCGTAGAGCGGGTTGTCGATGGTGAGCTTGGCGGCGTACACGTGCGAGATGGCCATGGCCTGGCTGATGATCCTTCGATGGAGCGTGGTCTTTCCCGCATGGGTAGTGCCGATCGGGGATGTGGATCGGTCCACGCCGAAACGGCTGGCGCCGGACTTCTGGGCGCCCGTGTTCATGTAGCCCTCGTTGTTGTAAATCACCCACGTGATGTCGTAGTTCTCCCCGAGGGCATAGTTGAACGGGCCGTTGCCGATGTCGTAAATGGCGCCGTCCCCTGCGAACACGATGATCTTGGTAAGAACATCCTTGTAGCCATTGACGTAGGCCTGATCGAGACTGAACTTGGCTCCGAGGGCCGCCGCCGACGCGGTACCGAACCCGTAATGCCCCGACTGGTAAATCCGCGAGTTGAACGGGTTGACCAGCTCGGAAACCTGACTGCAGCCGGTGGAGTTGATGGTGTAGAGGTTGAAGCCGTGGTCGAGCATATGCTCGATGGCTTCCCGGTTCTTTTCGGAGAGCACCTTGAGCCCTTGGTAGAAGGTGGCGATGCCCTGTGGGTGGTTTCGTAGGGACTCCGCGGCGAAGAAGGTCAACAGGCTGATGGTTCCCTCGCTGCACCCCGGACACAGGGTGTGACGGCCCGGGTAGAGCTTGGAAAACACGAACAGAACCTGCTGCATGATGGGCATCTGATCCACGTAACGTGCGGCGTCGGCCGTCTTGTCCATGTCCTTGTAGCGTTCGGGGAGAAAATCCGTTTCGCGCACATCGGTCTTGGCAATCATTTTGAGGGCGTTTGTGGGGCAGACCTCCGCGCAAATGCCACAACCCTTGCAGGCGGCGGGGACCACATTGATGTTCATGGCGAACCGATCCCACGGGATCCCCCTTGGGGGCTTCTTGAACTCTTTGAAGTACCGTGCGGCCTCCGCTGGGATCTCCCGGTCGGTGACGGTCGTGAACAGAGCTGAATCCGGGCAGCTGGCCGTGCAGGTGCCGCACGCCGTGCACTTGGATGGATCGTAAACGGGCAGCTGGGTGCCGATGTGACTCATGTCCCGATAAACGCTCGTGCCCGAAGGCACGATGGGCAGGAAGCGATCCCAGGCGACCTTTCTCCCCTCTGAAATGGGTTTGACCATTTCGCCGAAAAAGATCTCCTGGTAGTTCTCGACCAAGTTATCGGGCTTGATGGTCCCGAGCTCGTCCTTGTCGGTCATCGGAGCGGGGAGACCCGCCGCGCGCGAGTTCTGGCCGAAATCCTCCGGGTCCGGCACGTGATACCGGGGGCAGGAGGGCTTGAACGCCCCCGATCGCTCCACGGCGTCGGATCGAGTCCCTTCGGCGCCCGCAACGGATCGGGACGCCGGGTTCGCGCCGAAACGCAGCATTCCGATGTTGGAGTCGATGATGGCCTGGCCTTTCTTGCGCCCAATTTTCTTTTCGAGCTGACTTCGGAACCGCTCCTCGAAGCCTTCTTCGCTCAGGACTCCCATTTCCTTGTTGATCAGCCCTAGGATGGCGGCTCCCGGAAGGTTGCGGTTCAGGTACTCGAGGGCGGCGTGGGTGGCGTCGATGGCCATGACCTTGATGTTTCGTTCCCGGATGATCGATTGGACCCGCGGGGAAAAGGAATTCAGGAGGTCCGAGGCACTTCGGGGGCTGTTGATGACGAACAGACCGTTGGGGTTCAGGCCCCCCACGTACTCGCGCAGGATCTGATCCAGGAGAAATTTCTCGTTGAAGAAGGCCAGCACGTCGCGCTCGGTCAGCTCCGAGCTGTTGCGGATCGGGTGGTCGCTGATCCGTAGGTTCATGAACACGGCGGCGCCCTTTCGGGCCGCTCCATAGCGGGCGCCCGACTGAACGTACTTACAGCCGTTGCCGCTGTCCTCGGAATAGATGTAGGCGGCCGTCTCAAGGGCCGTCTTCACCCCCTCGGCACCGATTCCGATGAAGGTCATTCCCAGCTCCCGTTCAACATAGTCAGGCAGAGGCTGGGGTTTGAGCGTGTAGGGGCCCTCAATGCCGCAGTAGAAATCGCGGTGGAATTCGCCCCGCTTCTTGTCCATACAGGCCTTCATGTTCTCGATGGCGGCCGCCACGTCGTACTTGTTGAAATCCTTACTGCCGAGCCCGTAAACGCCGTGCAGAAGCGTCGGCATGTCCTCGCGCCCGTAAATCCGATGCTCCTCGCGGCCCTCGCGGCCGGCGCGGATGGACACCTGCAAGGCCGCCTGCACATCCGCCAGGAGCAGCTGGTTGTGCGCCATCGCACTGCGCTCCAGGACCGTGATGGCTTTGGCGTTCCGCATGCCGTAAGCAAGTTCCTCGTAACAGGGTGGGTTGAACAAGACCGGGCGAACGACTCCGATCTTCCATCCGCGGGAATCGCGGTAATGATCGACCACGTCCTTGACCACGCCTGCGGCGGACCCCAGGACCACGATGACCATCTCGGCGTCTTCGGTCCGGTAACATTCGGTGACCTTCAGGTTCGTTCCCAGAATCTGATTGGCCACGTTCATGGCCGCGATGATGCCCTTTTTGAGGAAACGGTAGGCAAAATCCTGGGACACCTGACCTTCCATGGACAGGTCCGTGTCCGTGAAGGTGCCCACCAGGGTGGACTGGCCGAATCGCGGTTGATAAAGCCGGTTAGGGGGGCCGACGAAATGGCGCAGGAACGCGTCCGAGAGGACCTTGACGTTCTCGAGGGCGTGGCTTTTGATGAATCCGTCTCCGATCACCATAAAGGGCAGCATCACCTGGCGCAGCTCAGCCACCTTGAAGGCGATAGGGAGCAGGTCGTGGAGTTCCTGGTTGTCGCCCGAGACCAGCTGGGCCCAGCCGGTGTTGCGCACGCCATAAAAGTCCGTGTGGCCGCAGTGGATGCTCAGAGAGCCCTTGTTCACCTCCCGGGCCTGCACCGTCATGATCACGGGCAGCCGCTTGCCGGCGACCGAAAAGAGGTTCTTGGTTTTGAGCACCAGGCCCTGGGAAGAAGTGTTGTCCACGTACCGGCCTCCCTGGCAGGCCATGGCCTCCACGGCGGCGATGGCCGACAGCTCGTCGCTCGGCTGAAAGTACATGAGCTCATGATCGAACAGGTTGCGGGTCCCGTTGGCCGCCGCCCGGGCGAAATCCTCCGCAAGCGGCGTCGAGGGAGTAATCGGATAGCCGCACAACCCGTCCACCAGACGAGTCATCACGGAGAGCGCTGCGTGGTTGCCGTCCAGGAGTTCGTCCGTACGCTCCCTCATGGCGACGCGAAGGTCCTCAGGGAGGCTCGTGAGATCGAAGGTGAAGAGCTTTCTGGCGTCAAAGCGATCCCATTCTTCCTGCCAGTTCAAACGGACTCTGCTGGTCCGGCTTTTTCTCAGCTGCGAGTAAGGAAGTTGAGCTCTGATGTGCTCCAGGGTGATGTCAAAACTCATCGTTTAGGTCTCCTCTCGCCAATCAGCGTGTCGCCTCATGAGCGGTCGTGAAGGGAAATACCTCTTCCGCACGGTGTGCCATCCGGGAATGGTTGTCGGAGCGGCTAACCGACGGTCGCCAAACACAATAGGGATCCGGGCCGAAACGGGCCGCCCCGAGCGAACGAATCGTTCGCCGAAAGGAGAGGCCGTGGTCTCGGTGCCTGTGGAACTTGGACGCGCTCAGGGGGTATCGCGTCGCGGTCTCGGGTATGCACCACGCAGCGGTTTCGGGGTAAGAAGGTCGGGCCAGGCATCCATCTTGCAAGCAAGAAAGCCAGTGGCTGCCCGTTGCCCGGTAGAGATGCGTTGCTGGGTAAGCGCGGCATTTCCTTAAAGAGGGTCGCATTATATAGAGGCGGCATTCACCTGTCAAGAGCCGGAAGTCGCATCTGGAATCGGAAAACGGATCTCCGGTTTCGAAAGATCGCCCTCGGTCGAAGCATGACCGGCACAGACCAAGAAGGAGTAGCGGATGAGGATGCGGAGCGCTCGCGTTGGCTGTTTCCTTGATGTTTTGCGGCGGCGCGGCCGCTCAGGAAGTCCGGGTGGGAGCCGGGGCAGCCCCGACGGAGAATGTCTTTTCCAAGATTAAGGAGCCCATGGAGGCAGCCACGGGATTGAAGCTGGTGCTCATCAGCAACGGACCGGTCGAGGCCCTCAAGGATCTCGACAAGGGGGCGGTGGATGCCGCATCGGGAGGCATCACGTTTCAAGACTGGATGACCATGATGGAGAAGGAAGGCTACGCGATTCCCGACAAGGGAGTTTACAAATCCCGAGTGATCGGGAAAGACATCGTCAAGGTCTTGGTCAACCCTGCCGCTCAGGTGTCAAAGCTCTCCAAGGATCAACTCAAGGCGGTCTTCACGGGGAAGGCCAAGAGCTGGAAGGATGTGGGCGGCGCGGATATCCCCATCGTGCTGGTCTGGGGGGACAAGATCCCCGGGACGCAAAGCGTGTTTCAAAAGCAGATCATGGACGGGGAGCCCTATCCTAAGGAGGGTTTGGTTCAAGCCACGACCGCGGCCGACGTCAAGGCCAAGGTGTTGGAGACCAAGGGCGCTGTAGGGGTCGGGCCCCTATCGATTGTGGATTCGACCGTCCTAGCCCCCGAAATCCCGGAAGTCGGTCGTCCCATCACGTTGATCACCAAGGGGGCTCCGACGCCCGATGTTCTCAAGATGCTGGATTACATCCAGGGCGAGGGGCAAAAGTATCTCGCCAAGTAGCCGTTTGACCGGTGCACGAAGCCTGGATCGTCCTGAGTCGACCAGCCTCTCGCGCGACATCTCTATGCAGTGAGGAACCCATGTCCGTTTTTCGCATGAAGACCCTGAGCTCCCGAATTCTTCTGCCGTCCCTGACTCTCCTCGTGCTTCTGCTCGGCACGGGGGGCTGGATCATGGCCGGCAATCTCACGGCATCGGTCCGCGCCATGATGGACTCCCGCTCCCAATCGCTGGCCAGTCTGCTCGAAAAGATCAGCGCCCCTTACATCGACAACTACGACTATCCGTCGCTTGAGGGCTTCGTTCAGGAAACCGTCAAGGATCCCGACGTGGCCTACCTGGTCTTCCTGGACGACAAGGGTGCCGTCGTGACCAAGAGCAGTCGGGAAACCCCGGACGCAGCCGACCTGATGCGCTATGAGAGGCCGATTCAGGGACCGGGAGGCAAGGAGATCGGTCGCTTGAAACTGGCTTTCCATCAGCATGCCGAGCAGCGAATCGTCAAGCGCGTCGCGTTCATGATCGGTGGCACGATGACCGCCGTCATCGTGCTCCTCGGATTCGGGATGGGCTGGATCACACGCGCCATCAATCGAAGGATCGGGCGCACCTTCGATCACGTCGCCCGCAGTGCCGCCAAAGTGGAATCGACTTCCAACCAGGTGGCCGCCTTCAGCCAGGAAATCGCCGACGGAGCGTCCCAGCAGGCGGCCGCCGTGGAAGAGAGCTCCGCCTCCCTGGAGGAAATGGCTTCCAGGACGCAAAGCAACGCCGGAAACGCCAAACAGGCCGAAGAGCACATGGCGGAAATGGTGCGCGTGATGACCGAGGGCGGCGAAGCCATGGACAATCTGATTGCGTCGATGGACGAGATCCGGACCGCCAGTAATGAAACCTCCAAAATCATCAGGACGATAGACGAGATCGCATTCCAAACCAACCTGCTGGCGTTGTACGCCGCAGTGGGGGCCGCACGGGCGGGGGTGATCTGCCAGGACGGCACGTTCAACCCGGCGGACTGGGCCTCGGTTGTCGTCGCGGCGACCAATGGGGGCTC
>CAZGQL010000198.1:0-7428 GCA_964527905.1 uncultured Syntrophobacteraceae bacterium | reverse complement strand
CGTGGACGTGGCCACCGCCCGCTACGAGTACTACCAGCACCCGGCGGCCCTCCCCGTCGTGGAAGCCGGCTCCCTCAAACTCGACCTCTACCGTCGGGATTTCACCATCAACACGCTCGCCATCGGACTCAATCCCGACCAGTTCGGCCATCTGATCGACTTTTTCGGCGGTCAGCGCGACCTGAAGGACAAGTCCATCCGCGTGCTGCACAACCTGAGCTTTGTCGAGGACCCGACGCGGATTCTGCGGGCGATCCGCTTCGAGCAACGCTTCGGATTCCGTATCGGCAAGCAGACGGCGGCCCTCATGCGCAACGCCATCCGCATGGGTCTCCTCCAGAAACTGGGCGGCTATCGGCTGTTTCACGAAATCCAGCTGATCCTGATGGAGGACGATCCGGTGCCCGCCCTGCGCCGCATGGCCGAGCACGGGGTCCTCGCGGTGTTCTCGCCCAGGATGCGCTTCGACCTCAAGATGGAGGAGTTCTTCTCCCGCCTCAAGGACGTCATCTCCTGGCACCGTCTGAGCTTCCTCGATGAGCCCCTCGAACCCTGGTGGGTCTATTTCCTGGGCCTGCTCACGCGGTTGCCCCGGGGGGACCTCGGGGAGGTGGCGGCGCGCCTTGAGCTCACCGACGCCATGCGAGAGCGGCTGCAGTGGGTGTACCGGCGGTCCGAGGAGGTGCTCTGGGGGCTTTTCCAGTTGCCCGATGTCCGGCCGAGTGATATCTATCGGGCGCTTCAGCCCTTCAAGGCCGAAGAATTGCTGTTCCTGATGGCCCGGACTCAACGCGAGGAGTCCCGGAAGGCCATCAGCCATTACCTGAGCCGCTACCGAGAAATGAAGCCGGAAATCCGGGGGCAGGACCTCAAGGACCTCGGCATTCCCCCGGGTCCCTTATACCGGAAAATCCTCGAGGAGCTCCTCGACGGGCGTTTGAACGGCGAGCTCAAGAGCCGTCAGGATGAGCTCGATTATATCCGCTGCCGCTACCCGGAGCTGTTGAAGGCGGTCCCGGACGGGCGGATGCCCGTGCCGGCGCAGTAAGGCGGAAAACGCATGATCGGCAATTTCATCGCCAACGCCAGCCTGTACGTGGTCCCGCTGCTGCTGGCCGTAACGGCCCACGAGGTGGCCCACGGCTGGGTCGCGGACAAGCGCGGAGACCCCACGGCCAGGAACCTGGGCCGGATCACCCTCAATCCGTTCGCCCACATCCACCGTGTCGGAACGATCCTTCTGCCGGCCATCCTGATTCTGACGCGGACCCCGTTTCTGTTCGGGTGGGCCAAGCCGGTTCCCGTTCATTTCGACAACCTACGGGGCGGCCGTCGGGACATGGCCCTTGTCGCGGCCTCGGGTCCATTGGCAAACCTGTTGCTGGCCGTCGCGAGCGCCTTGGTCTACCGGATGGTGCTTGCCGGCAATGACCTGGGGCTTCCGATGCGAAGCGACCTGTTCGCCTTCGTCGCCGTACCCCTAAAAAGCATGGCCGCCAAATCGGTCGAGCTCAATCTCGTCCTCATGACCTTGAACCTGCTTCCCGTACCGCCCCTTGACGGAGGGCGGATCCTGATCGGCCTGCTGCCCGAAAGGCTCGGCGCCCTGCTCGAACCGCTCGAGCGCTTCGGTCTGCTGATCGTGCTGCTGCTGATCGGGACGGACGCGTGGGGGTACATCATGCGCCCGATTCTGAAAACCTTCCTTCACATTTTCCTGTACTGAGGAGTCCATGACCCATGACCGAGCGTAAGCGCATCTTGAGCGGCATGCGCCCTACGGGGCGCCTCCACATCGGCAACCTGCACGGGGCCCTCGATAACTGGGTCCAACTTCAGAGCCAGTACGACTGTTTTTACTTCGTGGCGGACTGGCATGCCCTCACGACCGATTACGCAAGCCCCGGCCAGATCCAGGCCAACACCTGGGACATGGTCCTCGACTGGCTCGCCGCGGGACTCGACCCCGAACGCTGCACCCTTTTTATCCAGTCGTCGGTCAAAGAGCACGCCGAGCTCTACCTGCTGCTCGCGATGATCACCCCCCTGCCCTGGCTCGAGCGGAACCCCACCTACAAGGAGCAACAACAGCAGATCACTCAAAAAGATCTCGGCACGTACGGGTTCCTGGGCTACCCTGTCCTGCAGGCGGCCGACATCATCATTTACCGTGCCCACGGCGTCCCAGTCGGCAAGGACCAGCTTCCCCACGTGGAAATGACCCGGGAGATCGCTCGTCGATTCAATTTCATGTACGAAACGGAGGTGTTTCCCATTCCGGATGCCCTTCTCACCGAAGTGCCGGTGCTTCCGGGGACGGATGGGCGCAAGATGAGCAAAAGCTACGGCAACTGCATTTACATGACGGAATCGGAGGACGTCATCACGGACAAGATCCTGAAGATGATGACGGATCCGGCGCGCGTGCGCCGAAAGGACCCCGGCAATCCCGAGAACTCCCCGGTCTTTGCTTATCACAAGATCTATTCGTCGCAGGCCGAGATCGCCGAGGTGGCCGAAGGGTGCCGCACGGCGGGAATCGGGTGTGTGGACTGCAAGAAGATTCTGATCAAGAACGTCCTGGCGCGTCTGACCCCCATGCGCGAGAAGCGCCTGCAGCTTGAAGCGCGGATGGACGACGTGCATGCCATGATCGCCGATGGGATCGAGAGGGCCCGCAAGGAGGCCGTCCAGACCATGGACCAGGTGCGGCACGCCATTGGGCTGGGGTAGGCCCTGACAATCCTTTGGGCGCAGCGAACGGAGCAGTCGCGAAGTGACGAAGAAGGCCCAAGACAGACCCGCCACGGTGGTCCGAAGGAAGAAAGACAAGGCGCCGGAACCGAGCGCCACTCCCGGTGAGTCGGTCATGGATCCCGTTCGCGCTGGAGACAAGCCGACGGCTCCAAAATCGCGCTCCGGGAAAAGACCGGAATCGTCGTCGGCCCCAATGCCCCTCCATCCCCAAGGCGTCTGCATGCGACTCCAGAAGTACTTCTCGCAAGCCGGCATCCTCTCGCGCCGGGCCGCGGAAGACGCCATCCGGGCCGGCCGTGTGCAGCTCAACGGTCGGGTCGTGACCGCCATGGGAGTGCAGCTCGATCCCGCTCGCGATGAGGTCCGCCTGGACGGGGTGCTCGTCACGGCCGCCCAGAGCCTCCACTATATCCTCTTTTACAAGCCAAAACATTGTGTTACAACACTCCGGGACCCCCAGGGGCGCAAGACGATCCTCGACTGGCTGCCACCCCTGCCGGTGCGGGTGTTCCCGGTCGGCCGCCTGGACTACGACGCGGAAGGGGCCCTGATCCTGACCAATGACGGCGCTCTCGCCCATCGGCTCCAACACCCGCGTTTCGGAGTCCCCAAGGTGTACGAGGTCAAGGTCAAGGGGCACCCCACCGTCGAGACCCTGCAGCGGCTTGCTTCGGGGGTCGAGCTGACCGAGGGCGTCACGGCTCCGGCCGAAGTCGAGTCGTTGCGGTCGCTTCCCGGGGCGGTTTGGCTCCGGATTGTGCTTCACCAGGGCTGGAACCGCCAGCTCAAGCGGATGGGTGAGGCCGTGGGGCACCCGGTGCTCAAGATCAAGCGAATCGCCTATGGGCCCCTTTCGCTGGGACGGATGAAACCCGGAGACTGGAGGCCCCTCACCGCCCTCGAGCGGCGGGCGCTCGAAGAGGCGGTGTCGGACTCGATCGGGACGAAGCGGCGACGCTGAAGGATGGTCCATCGTCAGCTCGACAGTGCTCGGGCACGAATACGACCCCCAAGCACTGAGCCTTCAAGCAACACTTGTCTTTGGACGCATCCTGAATGAATCGTGACGGAGGTGCTCGGGTACGATGAGCGCGAAAAGACGGGGGGGCTACGCCTACAGCCTGGAGGATACCCCGGCGGTTCCCGGCCCCCGAAAACCGGATGAGAAGAAACCGCCCTCGGGTGGGAAGACGCCGTGGGTGATTGCGGGAGTTGTCATCCTCGCCATCGCCGCGGCTGCGGTCCTGTTCGCCGGTTCGGCGGGCTTGTCCGCCCTGTCCCCTTTCCCCAGGGAGCTCGTGGCACTTCGCCTCCAACTGAACGGCAAGGAGGTGATCTTGATGCCGGGCACCCAATGCATGGTCAACCCGAAAGACACGATTCAGCTGCAGGAAGTGAAGACGGACGGCTGGCTCGCTTGGGGGGTTCGGCTCGTTTCCTCGGATCTGGATCCCCGGATCATCCGGGAGCGAAGCGTGGTCATCAAGGACCTGTGGCCGCAGGAATCCTTCGAAAAACCCAAAACCGTCGACATCGAGGTGCAGTCCTGGAAAAAGCCGATCGGCCGCGTGTCGTTCCTGGTCCAGTTGGATGCCCGCGATTGGCTGCAGAAGGCCAGCACCGCCGAAGACAGCGGGCGCAAGATCGAATTCCTGGAGAAGGCCCTTCAGGAAAACCCCGGAAATGTTCTGGTCAAGACTCAGCTGGCGGGCCTGTACTTCGAAACCAAGCGCTATGACGAAGCCGTCAAGCTGTACAAGGAGGTCGATGAAACCGGAAAATCCAAGTCCATCCTGGAGAAACTTCTGGCGATCCACCAAATCCAGAACCGGGTCGACGACGCCCTCATGACCTACTTGGACCTGTTGCGTTTGTCCGAAGACCCAGATGTCTTCAAGAAATTCCTGCAGTACGCGCAGAAACACAAGTCCAAGGACGACTTGGTACGCTTCTTCGAAAGGCACCAGAACGACATCCCACGAACCTTCCAGAGCTCTGTTCACCTAGTGCTGGCTGACGCCTCCACGCAGACCAAGAACTGGCGGAAAGCGGCCGAAAACTATGAAAAAGTCATCCGGGCAGGCGTGAAGGATCCGGATGTGCTCTACAACCTGGCGGTGACCTATCAGCAAAACAACGACCTGGATCGAGCCATCCCGGCCCTGGAGCGGTATCTGCAGCGAAGCCCGGGAGATCAGAAAAGCTGGTTGATGCTTGGTGAGTGGCAGGAAAAGAAAGGGGCCGCCGCGCAGGCGCGCAAGACCTACGAAACCTTGATCGAGAAAAACCCCCAAAACAAGGAAGCGTTGGTACGGCTGTTGGCCCTCCTCGAAAAATCCAACGACAAAGCCGCCCTCCAGCAGGTTTACGAAAGGCTGGCCCAGCTGAATCCGAAAGACAAGACGGTTCTCTTCAACCTCGCCGTCCTCCATTACGACGGAAAGCGCTGGCAGAAGGCCACCGAGGCCTTCGAGGCGCTCGCGGCCCAGGATCCCAAAGATGTCAAGATCCGTAAGTATCTGTTGGACCTTTACCGAAAGCAAAAAAATCAGGAAGCGGTCCTGAAAACGCTCCATACGCTCATACAATTGGAACCGAACAATTCCGTCTACTACGACGAGTTGTTTGCGTACTATAAGGAAAAGCAAGACTACAAAGGGATGGTGGCCGCTTTTCGGGAGGCTTCGGAAAAGCGGCCGGATTCGATCCCCTTGCACAAGTATCTGCTCACGGGGCTCCTGGCGGTGCAGGACAAGAAGGGCGCTGTGAGGGAGCTCGAGCACTTGATCCGCCTCGAGCCCAAGGATCCCAAGCATCTGAGACAAGCTGCCAACCTCTACCAGGACCTCGGGGACTACGGCCAGGCGGCCAACAAGGTCAAGCAGCTCATGGCGATGACTCCTGACAACAAGGAGCTCAAAGACGAGTACCTGAATCTCGTGCGGCTCCAAATGGCGGGCGGAGCCAAGCCCAAGAGGCCGGCCTCCCAGGAGCCGCCTGCGAGCGCCGGGGAATCGCGCTCCACGGCCAAACCGAAGCCGCCCGCGCCCCCGTCGTCGTCCTCCAAACCAGCCCCTGCGGCAGCCACGCCGGCCAAGCCGACGCCCCCCGCGAAGCCCTCCACTCAATAGGGGGAGCGGACGATTCAGCCGATTGCCGGCAGGAACCGGGGCAGGCCCTGAGATTCCTGTTGCATGCGCGACCGTTATCCTTTATAAAGAGGTGTGTCTTCGGGCGGGTAACTCAGCGGTGAGAGTGCCATCCTCACACGGTGGAAGTCGGAGGTTCGAATCCTCTTCCGCCCACCAGGAGATCGACAAGGGGAGCCAATCTGGAAAGGTTGACTCCCCTTTTGTTGTTCGTCGACATGGGGCTTGAGGCCGCCAGAAGCCCTCCGCTCGAGCTCACCATCGAGGCCCCTGCATCCAGGACTCACGAGATCAACCCTTTTCGTGGTATAGGTGAGGCACGGAAAGCACACGAGCCCACCGGAACCCCACAAGGAGGAAAAGGGAAATGATGCGTATGAAGAAATTTCGCTTCACCTGGAGATCCTGTTGCCTGGTTCTGCTGGTCTTTGGGGCCGCCACGGCGGCAAGCGCCGCGGAGGGCACCGCAACCCCTGAAGGCAAGTACCGATTCAGTTCCGACTGGTTTTCGGAAAACATTCCCATTTGGACGAAGACCCTAGCCGAACTGAAGGGGAAGCCGGACCTCCATTACCTGGAAATCGGGGTCTACGAGGGGCGATCGTTCTTCTGGGTCATGGACAACATCTTGACGGACCCAAGTTGCCGCGCAACGGCCATGGACACCTTCGACATCTATGCGGGCAACGATCCGGAGCTGGTCTTTCGGGAAAACCTGGCCCGCTCGGGGCATGAATCCAAGGTCACGATCATCAAGGGGAGCTCGCGCGAAAAGCTCCGGAGCCTTTCGCCGAACAGCTTTGACTTGATCTACGTGGATGGTGACCATGGGGGCAAGGCCGTGCTCATGGACGCCGTCTTCGCCTGGGATCTCCTCAAGGATGGCGGCCTCATGATCTTCGACGACTACGAATGGCCCCATTCCATTCCGATGGAGATGCGACCGACCTTTGCCCTCGACGCGTTCCAGACTCTCATGAGCGACGAATTTGAGGTGGTGAGCAAGGCCTACCAACTGATCCTTCGGAAAGCTTCCTTCCGCTGCGACAAGACCATGGGGTCGGTCATGAACGTCGAAACGGAGCTCAAGTGCTCACGGCTGGGACCATATGTGTATTATTGGAAGCCGAAAAAGCTCTTCGATGCCACCCAAGGCAACCGCGTGGTGCGCCTCAAAGCGGAGGAGATCCCCATGATCGAGGAAATCCTGAAGAACCGCAAGCTGGGCTTCAGACTGTTTGCGGATAAGCCCGCAGAATACCAAGACCTGTTGAACAAGCTGAAGCTGAACGACATCACGGTCTTGCCGAAAACCCAATAGGACTCGCAGTCGGCGTCTCCCTCAGTCCTCGCGGCAAGGGTCACAGGCCGTCGCTCCGGCGCAACGGGCCGTCAGGAGGTTGCGGCTGAAAAACCACACGATCAGGCCTGCCCCGATCGTCCCGAACCCGACCAAGCTCTCCAGGGGCCGTCTCAGGAACGCGAACGCGGCGATCGCCAAAACCCCCAGCAGAAAGGCGAC
>CAZGQL010000197.1:3697-7591 GCA_964527905.1 uncultured Syntrophobacteraceae bacterium | reverse complement strand
AGGAAGACCCAGAGCATGGGCCCCAACGCCTGGATCTGCACGTACGCGGCGCCGGACGGCAAGGGCGTATCCTTCAGCGTCTCCATCTCCAAGAGCGCCCGGGAGGCCGCCGAGGACATGGAGCGTCTGCGAAGCAACCTGGAGCTCGCCGCCGAGACGCCCGCCTTCAAGGATCGTCTGCCCGCGGGGGCCTACAATGAAATCAGCGGTCCGGACCTTGGCGATGAGACGCTTTGGACGGACATCAACGGGACCCTGACCGTGAGGAAGGCAAACCTCGTCCTGCAGGTGCTCCTGCCATCCGGGAAGCGGGATCAGATCGGGGTGGCCCAGGCCTTCCTGAAAAAACTGTGAACCGATCGATCCACCGATGACTCGTGGGCCATGAATCCTGAATGCCTGTCGGATTCGGAGCAGTCGGCGGGAAGGGGGAGCTGCCGATCCCCGGGAGATGTCAGGGTTGCTTTCCGGATCTGAACTGCGACCCGAAGCATGGATGACGGGAGGATGACGGAGGCGATGCGTCCCCTTACGGTTTTTCTGCTGCAACTGCCCATTCAGTCGCAAAGCTATGAATATTCCAGAGAGAACGTTCCGCTCGCCCTCGGGTGTTTGCAGGGCTACGCTCAGGAGCGTCTCGGACGGACCACCATTCGGATCGTTCCCATGGAATTGGCGAGCCACGGGGGCGACGCGTCCCTCTTGCGCTTCTTCGAACGGGAGCGCCCCGATGTGGTGGGCTTCGGCTGCGCCCTGTGGAACGTTGAGCGCACCCTGCACTGTTGCCGACGGATCAAGTCCAAATATCCCGAAACCGTGATCGTCCTGGGAGGACCCGAGGTTAGTGCGGACAATTCCTTCCTGTTCACCTCCCTGGATTTCGATTTTGCCGTGGTCGGCGAAGGCGAGCGGACGTTCACGGAACTGCTGGCGCGCCTCGAGAAGAACGAAACAGATTTGTCCGGCATCCCGGGTCTCGCCCGGCGCGCTGGAGACCGGTGGGTATTCGATCGGCACCGGCCCGCCCCCATTGAGCCCCTCGACCTCGTCCCGTCCCCGTACCGCGCCGGGCTTATCGGGCCATCCGACACGGGCGCGATAGCCATCGAGACAGTCCGGGGCTGCCCATACCGGTGCGCCTACTGCCGGTACCCGAAAGACCACTCAGGCGTCCGCGCCCGCGACATCGGCCGCGTCGAGGAGGAGCTGCGCTGGGCGCTGGAGACGGGAGTCCGGGAAGTCTCAATCCTCGACCCGTGCTTTGCACGCAGGCCCCATCTGCGCGCCCTGCTTGACAGGATCCGACGCCTCAACCGCGACGGACATCTCCGATTGCAGTGCGAGCTGAATGCCGAGGATCTTACCCCGGAGCTCGTCGCGTCGCTCGCCGACGCTGGCGTGGTGGAAGTCGAAGTGGGCTTGCAGACGACCAATCCAAGGGCCCTCGAACGGATCCACCGGCTCTTTCACCGGGAAAGGTTTCTGGGGGGCGTCCGGATGCTCAGAGATTCCGGCATTCGAGTGCTCGTCGACGTCATGGTCGGACTCCCGGGCGATCGTCTGGAAGACGTGAAGCGATCCATTGATTTCGTGGTGGAAAACGGCCTTTACGAGGGGCTGAAGCTCTACCCCTTAAGTGTGCTTCCCGGCACGGAACTCAGAAGCAGGGCCGTTGAGCTGGGTCTCCGTTACCAGCATCGCCCGCCCTATTCGATCCTTGAAACGCCCCACCTGTCGCCCGACCAAATCTTCGCGGCTTTCCAGTACGCTGAAGCGGCCACGGGAATGGATTTCTTTCCGCTGGACCTTCCGGCGGCCTCCTCCGGCCCCTCCAAGGGAACATCGAAGGAAGGCGAGGCAGGGGGCATCGTTTCCGAGATCATTCTCGAGGGCGACGATGACACGGGCTCTCTCGAGCCAGACATTGTCCCCACTCGGTGGGAAATCGGCCAGAGCCTGTGCATCCACATCCGGGACCCCAGCTGGCGGGAAAAGCTCGGATCCCTTTCCACGTTGCTGGATCTCCTGCTTGCAGCCAATCGTTTCACGCTAGTGGACTGGCTGATCCCCGAGGAATACGCCCCGACGGAGCGCGCCCTCGCCGCGCTCACGCAGCTCTCGCTTTGGCCCGAGCATCCCGTGAACCGCGAGTATTTCGCCACCCACACTCCCATCCGCTCGACCCGTGTGTTCCTCTTCGGGATGAACGGTGGATCGCTTTTCCTGGCGAAAATCCCGCTTTCAGGGGAAGAGACCCTCCTAGACCGTTTCGGTCTGTCCCGCGCACAGCGCGTCTGCTGGATCGCTCTTTCCCGGCACCTGGTTCCCGACGAGGAGGAACGCCTCCTGGAGCGACTACGGGAAAAACTCAAACCCGACGTGCCGGCGCTGCTGCTTGGCGACCTCCCCGATGGATGGCCACCGAAGCGTGGCGTCTCCTGTGGCCGCAGTCGTTTCTTTAGACTCGGAAAAGCGATGCCCATGACGCCGGCTGACGACCCCGGGGAGCGCGGTTTGCGGCCAACGCCGGTGAGCTCAGCTGCAGAGAAAAGCGCGGACAAACCCCGCGATTTCTCCACGTAGGGCCATACGATTGATGGCGTGATCGAACCTCATTTTCGTGAAAACTGGAATCCTGTTAACATGCGGCCTTCCGGGTCCATGCCTTCGCGGGGGTGACGGGAGTCTTTGGCGTGACGGGGTGTAAAGGTTCTGCAGCGGCCTCATCGGCGCGCGACTACGGGGGAGAGGGCGAGCGGGCGGAACGGGGCAATGGACCCTGCTTCGACGTCGTAGAGTGAAACGACGCTGCAGGGATCTCGATGGACTGGTCTTTTCCTCCTTTCGTCGTCCCCGCGAAGGCGGGGACCCAGGGGACACGGGCAGACTCCTGAATCACGCCCCAGGTCAGATGCTTTTCGGCGGGCGCGACCCTGTCGCAAAATGGCCTCAGCAAAGTTCCGCAGAAAAGGCTGACCCAAGAGGCCCTTGCAGAGCTCGCATGGGCTTCACCGCCGTTATCCCCGCGCAGGAGGGAACTCAGTGTATCCGTGTAATCGATGAGCCCTGGCCCCCCGCCTTCGCGGGGGTGACGTTCGGTCAGGGGCACCTGCGGGTGCGGCCGTCCGGGCGTCTGAGGTCCCTGGTGGAACCCAATGGTGACTGAAAGCGGATCGCCGAGCCGGCAGGGTGAGTGACGGCCACGGCAGGACACACTTCGGAGGAACCGCATGGAAAGAGTCAGTGCTTTCTGGATCGCCGTTTGGAGCCTTGGAATCTGCATGCTCTGCACGCAAGCGTTGGACTGGACCCGGTGGGCGGGTGCCGCGCCTCTGCCAAGAACCGGCCCGATCACGCTCGAGGGAACCATCGAGGACATCCGATGGCAACCGGGGGAATCGAGGGACGGGGTGCCCGGGATGAGCGGGTCCCTGTCACGGAAAAGGACCTTCCCGGCCCGCTATGTGGTGGTCCTGCGGGACGTCAGGATTGTGGACGCGCGCGGCGGCACGGGCGTGTCCGTGGACGCTTCCGGGAAGAGAGCGACCCTCCTCCTGGTCCACCCGACGGACGACCGGTCCTTGAAAACGGGCATGCGCATCCGGGTGACGGGCTACGAGGAGTGGGGGGACGAAGGCGGAACGTGGAGCCGGCATGTCTCCGTGGAGGTCTTGAAGTGAAGGAGGCCCCGGAACGCCCGGATCGTGGCCCACAGGCTTGCCCTGGTACCGGCCCACTCTCTCCGGCGCCTCACAGCCGGGCGGAGCGGTTCTTGTGCCCGGACCATTTGGGCAGATCATCGTGGACGTCGACGACCCGCATGCCGTAGAAAATGTGACCGGTCGGCCGGAACGAATCCGGCACCACGGGGGGATGCCCGAAGTCAAACAGGGT
>CAZGQL010000197.1:0-3687 GCA_964527905.1 uncultured Syntrophobacteraceae bacterium | reverse complement strand
ACATGCGACGCCCTTCATCGGCGATGGGCGTGCCGCACTCTCCACAACGGACCTTGCAGGGCAGGACGCGCTCGTGCAATCCCAGCTCGCTGTTGAAGAAACGCAGGTGGTTCAAGCCGGCGGAGAACCTCACCTGATGCTTGTGGAAGATCGCGGCCCACTGCATGGGAGCGCCGTGCAGCTTCCGGCATACACCGCAATGACACAGGGTCGCGTCCACGGGATCGGCGCTCACCTCGTATTGCACGGCCCCACAATAGCAGGCCGCCCGGTATCTGGGAACGAACGTCGCATCGTCTGGGGCGGCATACTCCGTCCCCAACCGCTTTGCTCCGGAACGCATGGTCGATCCCTCAAAACTCCTTATAGATCCTCGCCAGAGGATGCCCCGGCGCATCCATGGAAAGGTCGTTGAAATACCCGTAGGGCGTCTGGACCACCGCGTACCCGGCCGCTTCCAATCGTTTGTGCGCCCGATCGATGAGGTCCTTGGAATCCCCCGGATCGGCCTTGTCTTCCCCGAGGTGTGTGAAGGAGTGCAAAACGATGTTTCGGGTGTCCCACTTTCGGGCGAGCCACTTGGCGTTCTTCACCAGCTTGGTTTCGACCGAATTGCCTTCGCCCACGTCCGGGGGCTCCACGTGAATGAACACCACGACGGTTTTCTCCAGGGCCATGGGCACCGCCTCCGGAGCGTCCTCCAGGGTTTTCAGGGACGGATTCCAGGCGAACCGTTCACAGTACCAAAACAGCAGACGCATCCTGCCCCTCGTTTGCTACCCAGACCCGCGGCGGGTCGGCACCATCACACGAGCCACCCGGGTCACTCCTTAATGAAATGGCCACGCAAGCCGCCGGCGGACCGTGGCAGCCGTTGGCCGCAGATTCCCTGGCCGACATCCAGGGGGCACGCCGATGAAGCCCCCGACGGCATGAGCACACAGGACCGGCGGCGGAGGGGGCAAATCGGCTGAACGTAAGATTAACAACCCCTTTCCTCAGTCCGTTGCCCCTCCCGTTCACCGCGGCGGGGCCCAGACTTCATGCCGACCGTCCGTTCCATCACCCCTTTCTGCTCGCTGCAAGGGGCCGCATAGACGCTTCGCCCCTCACGCTTTGCGGCCTGCATGACCTCTACGCGGCTTCGAGGACCCCGACAACCAGGCGCTTTCCCAATGCTGCCATGGCGCTCTCGATCTGCTCGATTCGGCTCGCGTGCCTTAGGTTGAGAAGTCGGTCGATCACTGTGGGGGAGAGATTGAGTTTTCTCGCGAGATCCGCTTTGCGGATGCCGGCCTCGATCATTGCATTCCAGAGCAGCACCTTGGAGGCAACACCGATGGGTAGCACCACACTCGGTCGGTCCTCAAGAGGGCTGGGCATGGGAATCATCTGCCGGTCGTCCATGTACGCGGAGAACATGGCGATCAGCGTATCGATTGCCCGAGATCTTGCGTCGTTTTTCATCGTCTCCGAAAGTGACCGCCTCGGGAACGTCCGGGAAAGTCACCAGCACCGTGCCGTTGGTGTCCAGCTCAAATTCGACCGGATAAACCAGCATGTCGGCTCCCATGCCCCAGGCTTATTTAAGCCCGAGGTCTTCTTGATCTCCTCGACCAATCCCTTGCCGAGCTCTTTGCTGCCACCATGGATCGGGAGCTCCGACTTCCTATCGCCGCGGCGGACGATAACATGGCCTGTGCCTCTCTTCGTGTCGAAGGTGCACCCTTGCTTCTTCAGCCATGCCCTGAATTGGTTCGAGTGCATGGGCGAATTCATAAGCAGAAAGGTTTATGAATTCAAGCAGAGAATGAGGCGGTCTGCCTTCCTGGCTCCGTGGAGGGACGGGTCGCAAGCGCTTCTCTGTGCTGACAACGAGCAGAGGTGCTTTGGACCACTTTTCGGTCAGTCGTGAGCATTCATGGATGGTGCGCGTCATGGGCGAAATCGATTTGCGCCGGAGGAGCGCATCAACGGAAGAAACCCAGCAGACATAGCCAGAAAGCCACGGTGAGACCGGCAACGATCAGAGAATGGACAATCCTCGGCAGGAACACGAACGGGAGCGCCAGAACCCTGGCCAGCCAAATCGGAAACACGATGTAAGACACCAGCAGCATCACGGTTACCATCTCCGATCCTCGCTTTTGGGAGAAACAATCTGGCCGATTCCATCAGCATCCTGATCTCCGCCAAGGAGACGGGGTCTACGGGCCTCAACGCCGTAAGCAATGGCGTGAAAAACCTGAACGCAGCGGCCAAATCATATCATTCCACCGTGGCCTCGCTGCTTCAATGAGGCCGGGGCATCAAAACCCCGGAAAACGTGGCCTGGGACGGTCCTTCAAACCAAAGAAGTCCTCATCCACCAGCCTGCGGAGCACCATGCGACGGAACTCCCCAATGCGTCGGTTCCACTCCGCAGCCCACTTATTCCGTAGGGTCAAGGTGCGGGTAGGGTCGGCCTGAGCTAGATTGAGATGGAAAGCCCGATAATCCGTCACTCTTCTTCCTCGTCAGGGTCCTCTTCCGTGAGGGGTTCCTCGCGCCAATCCACGTCCTCATCAAAGTGGGTCGTTTCCAAGTATTCTTCCAATAACTCTTCTGGGCTCAGCATATTATATCTTCACTCCCTTATTCCACTTGCCAAACACTGTGGGATCGATGTAGGAGTTCAGGGCCACTGAAGGCGTATTCCCCAGCTTGGAAGATACGTTTTTCGCCACTTGCATTACTGCCTTCTTATACTCTTTCATGTTGGTTGGGGCTTTCATGGAGGCTATGCTTGACAGGGCCTCCTGAGTAGCAACCCGAGTGCGAAAATCCTTGACCTTGAAACCTTCCCCACCGATGGATTTCAAGTAAGACCTCAAGGCCGTATCAGACGTATCAAACAACTTACCTCCAGCCTCTATTTTAGGCATAAGGAAGGCCGCCAGCTTAGCTTCATGAGGCCGGGGCATCAAAACCCCGGAAAACGAAGGTGATCCTGCCCCCTGGGACGATGATTGCTTCGCTTCAATGAGGCCGGGGCATCAAAACCCCGGAAAACCTGGAGTGTCCCTCGGCCTGAATGCTGTGCAGATCATGCTTCAATGAGGCCGGGGCATCAAAACCCCGGAAAACCTTTGCCAGTCCTCTCTCTCACACCAAGCCTGAAGGGCTTCAATGAGGCCGGGGCATCAAAACCCCGGAAAACCATTATGGCCATTGACCTAGGTTACGGCACGGGCAGTGCTTCAATGAGGCCGGGGCATCAAAACCCCGGAAAACTCGACGACATCGAGCGCTGGTTCGCCCAGCACCGCAAGGCTTCAATGAGGCCGGGGCATCAAAACCCCGGAAAACCGTTCTGAATCCCCTGTATTACCTCGGGGATATCCATGCTTCAATGAGGCCGGGGCATCAAAACCCCGGAAAACTACGGCAACCCGGCCGCCCCTTCTGGACAAGGGGCTAGGCTTCAATGAGGCCGGGGCATCAAAACCCCGGAAAACATATCCAGTTTGAGAGCATTAAAACCGCCTCCACTGCGCTTCAATGAGGCCGGGGCATCAAAACCCCGGAAAACTCACGTGAGGAACTCCTCCAAAGGCCTATACTTCATGCTTCAATGAGGCCGGGGCATCAAAACTATTGGCGGCGGTCAGGAACCCAGCCAGAATCGACGGTTCTGAAATCGGCCAG
>CAZGQL010000196.1:0-7603 GCA_964527905.1 uncultured Syntrophobacteraceae bacterium | reverse complement strand
TATCTTGGCACACTTCATTCTGAAGGTCCAGCATTATGACGTGCGATCGCCCTGCTCCCCAGTGCTTTCAAGCTGCCGTCAACCGCTCCCTCCCGGTATAAACGGTGAATTTCCTTCCGCGGGCAAATCCTATGAGTGTGATGCGGAGCGATTCAGCCAGTTCGATCGCGAGTGAGGTGCCTATGTTGCGACTCACCAGAACAGGAATGCCCACTTTGGCAGCCTTGATGATGATCTCCGAAGTGAGGCGCCCGGTGGTGAGAAGAATCTTGTCCTGCAAGGGGATACGCCGCAGGAACAGCTGGCCGACGATCATGTCCACGGCGTTGTGCCGCCCTATGTCATCCCGAAACAGAATGATCTCATCCGGAGTGGCCAGGGCGGTGTTGTGGACTCCCCGTGTGAGCCGATACGTCTCGCTCATCCGGTTGAGATCCTCCACTCGATCCAGGATTTGATCGGGAGAGACCTTGAGCTCACTCCAAACGGGCTTGCTGAGGAGGGCATCGAGGGCATGGTAAAAAGAGGAGCCCTTGCCGCATCCCGAAGTAATGGTTCGCTTGGACCAGAGCCGTTCGGCAAGACCGGTATCGTTGCGCGTGCGCACTTCCACTCTGCCGGAGGTTTCATCGACCCGAACATCCATGAGATCATCGGGGGTGCTGACAAAACCTTCCGCATGGAAGAATCCCACCGCCAGCTCATTGAGGTGAAGTCCTGCGCAGAGCAGAGTGACCACCTCTTTCCCGTTCAAGTACAAGGTGAAAGGCTTTTCGGCGATCACCGACTGGAGCGCCACGGCTCCTTGGCCGAACCTGTCGTAAGTCCAGGCCGTGGCCGGGATCACCCTCTCCGCTGACAGGTTTGGTGCAGACTCCCCAGCGCTCCTCATCGTTCGTTTCCCTTTATCTCCAACCACTCCATGGGTCGCCTGCGCTTCAATGGCCTGGGTGTGGAGCATTCCCTGGCAGGGAAGAGCCGGTGGCGATCGCATCAAGGAATCATCAATCCTCCATCGATGACAACCACCGACCCGGTCATGAATGAAGACAGGTCCGAACAAAGGTAGGCGACCAGGGGACCGATCTCCTCGGGCTCGCCGAGTCTGCGCATGGGGATCGATTTCAGATATCGCTGGAGCATGTCCTTGTCCTCGACCAGGTGCGCGATGAGCTCCGTGCGAACCCATCCAGGGGCAACCGCGTTCACGGTGATGCTATGCCTTGCCCATTCGATGGCGGTTGCCTTGGTGAAGTGTGCCACGGCTGCCTTGCTCGCATGGTAAATTGCCTGATTGGGAGCTGCCACGAAGGCGCCGACCGATGCCATGTTCACCACCCGGCCGTATTTCTGCGCAATGAGGTGGGGCCCGGCCGCCTTGGTAAAGAGGAAAAGGCTTTTCAGGTTTATGGCCATCACCCTCTCATACTCTTCCTCGGTGGTGTCAAGCAGAGGCTTGGGCAGCTCCATCCCCGCATTGTTCACAAGAATGTGGAGACCTCCAAGCTCGGAAACGGTCCTTTCCACCACACGGGTCACCGCGTCCGCGTCTCTCGCATCCGCCTGGACGGACAAGACAGGACATCCGAGACGACGAACCTCATCGGCGGTCTCCTCGATTTGTGCGCGTGTCCGGGCTGTTACGCAGACAGCTGCCCCCGCTCTAGCCAGGCAGAACGCTATGGCCCTTCCAATACCCCGTCCGGCCCCTGTAACGATCGCCACTTTGCCATGAAGATCGATTTCAATGGCCATTTCCGCTCTTCTTTCCTTCTGGTTGGCTTATCGTATCCATCTCCCCTTGCAGGGCGGTTCGTGGTGGGCTCTGGATTCGAATGCTCAGTCCAGTTCAGGCCTCGGGCAACGGCTCTTTGGGAATGCCGGGTTTGGGTCACCGAATCACGACCGATGAGGATCCGTTAATGTGCCCCTATCAGTATCACCAATAAGTGACACATAATGGTGGACACAAAGCTTTGTCAAGCTCTTTTTGGGGGATTCAACCATCTTCAGTCCGTGGAGGCCAATGCGTTCGTCACCATCGCCCGAAAACGAAGCCTGCCGAAAGGGACATCCAAGATCGGTGAGATCATGATCTCAACGTCTTCAAAGCCCAGTCGAACTTCTGTGATACGGCGGGGGGAGACCCGGTAAAAGTCAACCCCCGTCAGGGGCGGATCATGCTGGAGAGGTCGAAGCCCGGCTGGCGCGTGATGAGCTGAAACCATCGGCGGCACAGGTTTCTTGTCACGGGACCCGGCGGTCTGCCCTCCGCCACGACTTCGCGCAGACGCAAACCCAATGCTTTCCGATTTCTGCGACGGCGGCGAAAGACGACCACACGATCCTCGACCCTTTCTCTTTGGTGAGCGCCTCACTCCCCCGAAACCCTTGAGACGGCCTCGGCAATCTCGCGACTGAGCTGCGCCAGGGCTTTGCTCTGGGCCGCCACCAGGGCCGCGTATCCCTGCCCCTCGATCGACTCCCGGATGACGGTGCGCTTTCTGGCCAGGGCCTTGTGGGTGCCGCCTCTTAGAACCTGCCACTGGGCGTTAAGAGACACCGATCCGTCCGCCGTGCCGTGGAAGCGTGTCACCGTGACGACGACCTGGTAGTCAGCGGCAGCCGCCTCAGACGGATAGAACGCCACCTCCTCCACGCACAGGAGGGTCGCCAGGTTATCCGCGAGGGTCCTCATGAATGTTTTTGCAAGCGGCTCCGCCCACTGATCGAAATCCCCCAGCTGAAGCTCATTGGGGGTCTTCTGCGTCACGATCTGGGGCCGGTCCAGGTAGTCGGGCATCTCGACGGGGCCGATCCCCAGGGTGAAACATGGCTTGGGAACCGGTGCGGGCGCTCCGGCTTCCACCCCCGGCAGATCGCTCAGCATGTAGAACCGTGAGGGAGCGGTTCTGGAGCATCCAGCCACCCCGACCACGAGAAAGATTGCGATGAAGATCGCGTTTGCTTGAGTCGCTTTCCGCACCTGTGTCACCTCCCCTTGGGTGGGCTGCCCTTGCCCTGGATCAGGGCTTCGGGGTGTCTTTCCAGATACTCGGCAAACACCCGAATCGCCCGAACCGCCCGGCTCAGTTCGTCCAGGGAGCTCAGCACCTCCCGAATGAGGGGAGCGTCCCTCGACGTGAGGCTCTGCGTGTTGGCGAATGTCCCGTCGGCGTTCTTAATGGCGAGCCGCGCCGCTTCCAGCGTCCTTTCGAGGCTTCTTGTCAAAGGACCCAGCTGCCCGTCTAAATCTCGTGCAAGCCGGGCATAGTCGTCCACGGCCGTTCCGCCCTTCGATACCAGGGTGCTCACCCCCGCGTCCAGGTTCCTGGCGAGCTTCCCGTATTCGCTGATGGCCGACTCGGCATGGGACAAGACAGGGCCCAGACGATTGCCGGTGCTCTCGACCAGCGTTTCCAGGTGTTGCGCCGTGTTTTTCAAGGCAGTGATCATCTCCTTGATCTCCGGATCGCGCACGATGCGTGATATTCCCTCCACAGCCTTGAACACCTCATGAGCCAGTTGCTCCAGAGGCAGTTTCTCGAGGGTTCTGGCCAGCTCCTCGATCTTCGTGGGGACGGTCGGGATCTCGGCGATGTCCCCCTTCCCCACGTACTTGGCGGGCTTATCCGGAAAAAAATCGAGCCCGATCTGCAGCTGTCCCGTCACAAAGCTCTGGATATTCAGCTGCGCCCTCAAACCATGATCGATCAGCCGGTTCATGGCCTCGTAAGGGTCCCTTTCCCTTGTTGTCAAGGGGGCATCCAGCCGAATTCGATCCGGCTCCAATTCAATGGTGACAGGGATTTGCATGGCCAAGGTTTCCGGATTCCCGATGACGGCAATGTTGGTGACCGATCCCACCCTCACGCCCCTGAAGACCACCGGCGATCCCGCTGAGAGGCCGCTCACGGAGCCATCGAAATACATCACGAACGGATAGGTCTTCGTCAGGAGCTTTCCCGAGCCGAACACCATCACCCCCACAACCAGGAGTGCCAGCGCCCCCACAACGAACCCGCCGATCATCGCCCTATTGGCCGGTTTAGCCATATGCGCTCTTCTCCCTGGACCGCAGCCTCACGGTGGCTCGAAATTTCTTCCGGATAAGCCGATCGTCCTCGTCGTCTTCCTGCTGAATCAAGACTTCTCGTCATGGTCAGCGTCCACGCTGCGTTCCCGTCCGAAGGGTGGCGTTCAGCATCAATCCCCGTGGCCGCCACGGGTCAGGAACCGCTGCACCGTCGGATGCCCGGATTCGGCCAGAAGAGCTTTGGGATTTCCTTGAGCGATCATGGTCCTGGCTTCTGCGTCGAGGAAGACCGAGTTGTTTCCGATGGCGAAAATGCTTGCCAGTTCATGCGTGACGACCACCACCGTCGCTCCGAGGCTGGATCGAAGCTCCAGGATCAAATCGTCGAGGAGCTTGGCGCTGATCGGATCCAGCCCCGCCGAAGGCTCGTCCAGAAACAGGATATCCGGGTCCATGGCCATGGCCCGCGCCAGCCCCGCCCGCTTTTTCATGCCTCCGCTGATCTCGGACGGGTAGTACTCCTCGAATCCCGCCAGGCCCACGAGGGCCAGCTTCAACGAGCAGATCTCGCGGATTTCCCCCTCATCCAGATTCGTGTATTCTCGAAGCGGCAGCGCCACATTCTCGGCCAAGGTCATGGAGCTCCACAGGGCGCCGCTCTGGTAAAGGATTCCGATGCGCTTCATGATGCCGTCCCGCTCCTCGATCCCCGCGTCCCACAAGCTCACCGTCCCATCGTAGAGGATCTTCCCCGCGGCGGGTTCCTGCAGCCCCACCATATGGCGCAGGAGAGTGCTCTTCCCGCATCCGCTTCCGCCCATGATGATGAACACATCGCCCCGGTTCACCGTGAAACTCAGGTCCCGCTGGAGCACGAAGCTCCCGAATGCCATGGTCAGGTCCTGAACGACGATATGCGGTCGAGCGTCCTGCTCCTCTCGGTGCTCCAAGGCTTGAAGTCTCCGTCAAATGTCGAGCACGTTACAGATCACCGTGATGATCGCAGTGCCCACGATGATGCTCACGATGGATGTGACCACCGCGGAGGTGGCCGCTTTCCCGACGGCCGAGGCGCTCCTTCCGCACTGGATGCCGCGCAGACAGCCGCAGAAAGCGATCAGCACCCCGAACACCGCACCGTGAAAGAGGCCGATCCATAAATAGACCAGGGTCACGGATTCTCGAGTCTTGGCAAAGTACTCGAGCGCGTTCAGATCCAGCATGACGACCCCCACCAGGAGCCCTCCCAGAATCCCCATGAGATCGGAGTACAGACAAAGGAGGGGCATCATCAGCATGAGTGCGAGCATCCTGGGGAGCACAAGGAATTCCATGGGGGGAATGCCCAG
Source organism: uncultured Syntrophobacteraceae bacterium (assembly GCA_964527905.1). Lineage (GTDB taxonomy): Bacteria > Desulfobacterota > Syntrophobacteria > Syntrophobacterales > Syntrophobacteraceae > CALBZH01. The sequence continues at coordinate 2,218 of CAZGQL010000196.1, read as the reverse complement.
CGTCCTGAGCGCGTCGATCTCCTCGTTCACCTGCATGGTCCCCAGTTCCGCGGCGAATGAGGCTCCCGTGCGACCCGCCACGATCACGCCCGTCATGATGGCTCCCATGACGCGGACCATGGCGATTCCCACCAGGCTGGCCACATAGATCTGAGCGCCGAACATGCGAAGCTGGACGGCACCCACAAAGGCGAGGATCAGTCCCACCAGAAGGCTGATGAGAGAGACGATGGGCAGGGCCTGGGAGCCACACTGCTGCAAAAGCATCAGGAAATCCGATCGTTGGAAGCGGGCTCGGCCCCTGAACAGCCGTCCCATGGCCAAGGTGGCCTCGCCGATGAAAGCCAGGACTTCCTGGAGAGAGCTCCAGAAGTTCACCGTCTCGGCGCCCACCCTCACGAGGAAACCTTGGCGCTCCGTCTCCCGCCGCGCCCCCTTTCGCTCCGGGACCGCGGTGGCCAGAGCCAGCAGACGCCGAACGCCCGGGGGCAGGCCGTCGTCTTCCAGCGTGATCCGTTCCTGCAGGCAAACCTGTCGAACGTTCAGGAGAAACGTCAAGAGGCCGCTCCCCCACTTGCCCAGATCCCGGGAATCGAAGCCCAGCCGCAGGGGAGGCGCTGCCGAATGAATTTCCCGCTCGATTTCTTCCGCGGCCGGCAGTCTGCGCCCGAGCGCCCAGTCCCCCGTCAGGCTCACCAGCAGGCGCTCGCCCGATTCGCGACTCAGGGCCAATCGCGGCGGTCCCCCCACGCCATGGGCCGCATCGTTTTGAACTGCATCCATGGATTCTCGCTTCATCCGTTCACGTCGGACAGCGGTCGGGCGGCGAGAGCTCACCCCAGACCCCGCAAGGCCTGACCAGCACTCCACGACTTGCTGGCGCGACCTACACAGCACAAGCTGCTATAGCATATACGGTTGGATGGGGATCGAGTGCTTTTTTCTCATTCCCCATCCAATGGGGCTGAAGTGTTGCCGAAAGGATCATTTTTTGTTTGACATGATACCTATTATGTATTATGCCATGGCCACTATGACTCGCAAAATCAACAACAAAAAAGGCAAGCAGGCTGAAGAGACCTACATCCAGATCGTCCAGGCAGCCGTCAGGCTCTTTGCGAGACAGGGATACCATCGGACGACCATAACGGATCTCGCGCAGGCCATCGGGTTGACTTCTGGAGCGATCGTTCACCACTTTCCTACCAAGGACGCCATTCTCGAAGCCGTTGTCGATTGGCTGAAGCGCGGTATCCATGACTATGCCAAGATTGCCAACAGCGCTCGGCATGGCTCCATTGCCGTGGTCGAAGAGGTGGTGCGCACCATGTGCGAGCACTACCATCGCAGTCCTGAAGCGACCATCTGTCTTGCAGCCTTGGCCACGGAATTCGCCGGCAGCAACCACCCCACGGAGGCCCGGCTGAAGGAGATCTATGATGTTTTCGCGGACTCCTTCGCGCGCATCCTTCAGGACAATGAGACCATCACCAATCCACGGGCAGCGGCCATCACCTTTCTCAGCGCCGCCCAGGGAATCGCCGTGCAGGCTCTCCTGAGAGAAGGGGAACTGACGGTCGATGAGCTGGCCGATGGCTTCATGAGCATGCTGAAAAGGTGGTAGCATGCCCTGCGGGGGCAGAAAAGGCTTGAACCCGCCAGGGTGAGCTCCGGCCAAACGAAGCAACATTAGGAGCAAAGGAGACGACAACGCCCGGGAGCAGGCAAAGGGGGCACCACGCCACAAAACATAATACCTATTATCTATGATCTACTTTCAGAAAGGAAAACACCATGGACTTTGAACTTCCGGAGGAGCTCAGAATTCTGAAACAGGAAGCCTACAAATTCGCCGTACGCGAATTCGGTCCCATTGCCAAGGAATGCGACCGGGAAGAGAAGTATCCCAAGGAGGTGTGGAAGAGTGCCTGCGAGGTCGGGCTCATCGGAGCCTGGATTCCCGAAGAATACGGCGGGACCGGCGCGGGGTTTCTCGCCCATGCGCTCATCACCGAGCAGTTCGCACGGGTGGATCTTGGCATCAGCCTGATCGCCGCATCGGTCTTCGGGTCCGAGAACATCTATCTTCATGGCTCGGAGGAACAAAAACATGCCTACTTTCCCGGGCTGGTCTCGGGCGAGATCATCTTCGCCGGGGCCTACACTATTGGCGGCGGTCAGGAACCCAGCCAGAATCGACGGTTCTGAAATCGGCCAG
>CAZGQL010000195.1:6678-7762 GCA_964527905.1 uncultured Syntrophobacteraceae bacterium | reverse complement strand
GGCGCTGTTGTTCCATCTGTTGCTGCCGTTGCTGTTGCTGCTGCTGACGTTGCATTTCCATTTGCTGCTGGCGCTGCTGCATCTGATCCTGGCGCTGTTGTTCCATCTGCTGGCGGCGGGTCATTCCCGGATCCGTCTGCCGCGGATCATGCGCTGGAACACGTTGATCCGGAGTCTGTCTCTGATCCAGCAGTTGCTGACGTCGCTGATCCCGAATAGATCCCCCTGGATCCGCGGGCTGGGACTCCGAGCCCGGCCGTACCGGCCTCAGCCTTCCTCGATCGGTGTCGGTCGCGGCGCCTGAGTCAACGGCATCTGAACGAGGAGGCCGCAAACGATCTCGACTTCCCAAATCCCGGGCACCGGAATCCTGGCCACCCGGCTGCTGGGCGTCGCTTCCCGGACGAACAGGCCGAAGCCCTCGCCGGTTCGGGTCGGTCTGAACTGCGTCACCCCCGACACTTCCCTGGGACTCACGATCGAACCGCGGCACCCTCCGGCGATCGAGTTCGCCCCGCCCCACCGTTCCTGTGTCCTGACCGCTGGGATCGACCACACCATGGCCGGGACGCACCGGTCTCAAACCGGTTCGGCCGCTCTGGCCCGTGGCGGCTTGATCGGTCGCACTCGGATCAGAACCAGTTCGGTCTCTTCCAAATCCTGGCCGCTCCGGTCGCAACCTTCCGCGGTCCCCCAGGCCGGTGCTCCCCGATTCGATCCCTCCCGTCTCCATACCCCGGCGGTCTCTTCCAAAATCCGGGCGAACCGGCCGGGTTCCATTCCGACCCGCCTCACCTTGTCCAAGTCTGCCCTGTTGACTGTCTTGAAGCTCTTGCCGGGTACCCCGTGGGCCAAACCCGATCCCTCTCTCCCGGGTTGATGCCGTAGGGTCAGACCGCGTGCCGTCCAACCCGCTTCCAAGGCGGCCCTGCCGCCCTTCGCGCCCGGAAAGAACTCGATCCGCAATGCGCTCCGGCTGACGCCCCCTTTGTCGCACCTCACGCTGAGGCAGTTGCAGGTCGTTCATGGGCCGGCTGATGTCCCTTCGGTCCACGAGGCGGTTGCTCACACGGGGCGCGTCGAT
>CAZGQL010000195.1:0-6649 GCA_964527905.1 uncultured Syntrophobacteraceae bacterium | reverse complement strand
ACGGCCGGTCCGGAACCCCGACAGATCGCGACCGATATCCGCGGAGCTCACGTTGCGAACCTGTCGAGTGAATTCCTGATTTCGTTGGATTCGATTCACCACAGATTCGTGGGGGAAACGGTTCACGTTCACGTTGGTGAAATTGTACCGGTTCCGATTGACGTTGAAGTTGTTGATGACCGTGTTGTTGATCACGGGAGCCCCATGATAGTTGTTAATGATCGTGGTGTTGTTGATGTTCGTGATGCGCACGTTGTTGTAGTTGTTCACGTTATAGAAGTTGTTCTGATTGACGACCACCGCGTGATTCCAGTAGCTGTAGTTGGCGACGTTGATTGCGACATTGGCCACCGTGCCCACCACCACCGAGAGCCCGCCCCAGTAATGGTTTGTGTAGTACGGCTCGGTGGGCGCGAGCGGGATCCAGCCCACCTGCTCGTGGGAGTGGATCCAAGCCACACGGCCTGGATACCAGTCGCACTCGCAGTCGTCATAGTAGTCGTAACGCCTTTCCACATGGACGACCGTGCGTCGGATGGGGGGAGCCCAGTACCAGCAGCCGCAGCTTTCGACGCGAACCCAGCTGCCATAGTGGTGCGTGGTGTAGCCGAACGGCTCATCGGGAACCCAGCAGTTGTCGCCGTAGTAAACGGACCAGCGGCCGTTGGTGTAGGGGGCCCAATCGGCGCTGACACGGGTCGGACGCCACAGAGTGCGCACCTCTCCGCCGTATTCAACCCGTTCCCATCGACCGTTCTCCTCGAAGACTTCCGCCTCGTAGCTGAGCGACGTGGGCAGATACTCGTAGGAATCCCCCTTGACTTCAGGTTTTGCCCAGACTTGATCCCGCTTCTGGTTCCAGTCATCCCAATCGGCATCGACCAGCCCGTCTCCAGCGGCGATCTCGTCCATGTTCGCCAGAACTGAGGCTTCCCCGGCAACCACCTCATAACGGGCCCCATCCCTCTCGTGCACGAAGTCGACCGTTCCCTCGATGGAGAGCACCTCCACCGAAGTGTCACCCACATACACGTCAAACGCCGTGGCGCCGTAGGCGACGACGAATCCGAACGGTGTGGTCACCTTGATGACGGCAACGTCACCCTTGTTGTAAAAACGAGCCATTCCCGACGCGACGTCCACTTCCGTGACATCCGCCTTGAGTGCCATCATCTGGATCTGAGTGCTTCCGCCGATCCGAATCATGGTGTTGTTGGGCAGAACGAATTCGGCCCGGGAATCCTGGTCCGAATACAGGGCGTCTTCGAGGCCGAAGGGGGCATCCTTGATCACGGCCACCCAGTCCTGTTCTTCATGGACATAGCGCAGCAACTGCCCTTGGACGAAGTAAACCCGGCCGATCATCACCCGTTCCTTTTTCTCCTGCCCCCATGCCAGACCTCCCATGAGTGTCAGGAGTCCGACGAACCCCATCGCAACAATGACGACTATCCTACGGGCACTCTTCATACGATCTCCTCGGATCCAGTGAATCAATCTCAAACAGAGCCTCCCACCCCACTCGGTACAATGCAAATGGCTGAAGAATAGTTACCAGCGCTGCAAGAATGATGCACGAAACAAACCTATCCCGCCTGCTACGCGAACCCTGTGCATTTATCACGAGTCTTCTTGTCATTTCAATCCATTACGGATACAAAGGATTGCGCTCCAGCACGCGCACGCTCCCTCGTGTCGCGAACGCACGTGCGGATATTTGCACACACCGGACGGAGGGCTACACTTTTTGGGCCCATCGCCGCGCGGTGGCATCATGCCCCGGCGTGGTGCCCGCGCTCACCCATGCGGAGGATCTCGGGGATCCATGGCCACGGTACTTCTGGTGGAGGACGACGAAGCCTTGCGTCTCACGCAAAGCCTGTACCTACGCAAGGAAGGCTTCGAGGTGCGGAGTGCGGCCGATCGCGCGGAAGCCCTACGGCTACTCGACGGCGGCCGGGTCGACCTCGTGGTGACCGACCTGAAGCTCGGAGCGGACAACGGACTCGATGTGCTGCGGGATGCTCGGGAGTTGCAACCTCTGGCGGAGGTCCTCGTCATCACCGGTTATGGATCGGTGGACTCGGCTGTTCAAGCGATGCGGGAGGGCGCCTATGACTACCTCACCAAGCCCGTAGACCCCGAGTACCTGGTCCGGGCCATGCACAAAGCCCTCGAGCGGCAACGCCTGAGGCAACAGGTGAGCACCCTCCGCGATCGAATCGACCGGGAGACCGGCCTGGACGGCATTGTGGCCGCGAGTCCCGCCATGCGGGAGGTGCTCACGACGATCGACAAGGTGGCCCTCAGCGATGCGACCGTCCTCATTGAGGGAGAGAGCGGGACGGGCAAGGAGCTCACGGCCAAGCTCATCCACGCCCGCAGCGATCGCGCCAGCGGCCCTTTCCTGGGAGTCAACTGCGGGGCCATGCCTGAGCCCCTCCTGGAGAGTGAGCTCTTTGGCCACGTTCGGGGATCGTTTACGGGCGCCCACAAGGACCACAAGGGTCTTTTCGAGGCGGCTGGAGGAGGAACGCTTTTCCTGGATGAAATTGCCGACATTTCGGCAAATTTCCAAGTGAAGCTGCTCAGGGCCCTTCAGGAACACGCCGTTCGTCGCGTCGGCGATACCCGGGAGCTGCCTGTGGACGTGCGCGTGATTGCCGCTAGCAACCGGGACGTCACGCAACTGGTCCGCGAGGGTCGTTTTCGTCAGGACCTTTTTTTCCGCATCAAGGTCATTCCTATTTATCTGCCTCCCCTCCGCCGCCGCCGCGAGGACATCCTCCCTCTCTCCGAGCATTTCCTCCAGCGCCTGAGCGACCGCATGGGCCGCAGAAAGCCGGATCTTTCCGAGGCAGCCCGGAGAAAGCTTTTGGCGCATGATTGGCCAGGCAATGTCCGTGAGCTCGAGAATACCCTGGAACGTGCCATGATTTTCAACAAGACGGCCCGACTCGACGCACGGGACCTCGTGGTGGAAACCTGCCTGCCCACCAGCGAGAACCCGGAGGCATCGCCCACCCAGTGGGAGATGCCCCTCGCGGAGGTCGAGCGGAGGCACATTCTGGGCGTCCTGCGCCATTGCCGCAACAACAAGGTTCGCGCGGCCGCCGTTCTGGGCATCGGTTACAACACCCTTTGGCGCAAATTGAAGCAATACGACAAGGATTCCTCATCCTGAGGCCGATTTCTATGGTCAAGCGATCATCGGGCAAGGCGCGGGCAAAGCGAGATCCGGTCGAGGCCGAACGAGACCGTTTGAAAGCCATCCTGAACAGCATGGAGGATGGAATCTACATCGTTGGGCGGGATTACCGCATCGGGTTCATGAACCGGGCCCTGCAAAGCGAGCTGGGGAATGGCGAGGGACAGTTTTGCCACGCGTTCTTCGGGCATGAAGCGGCCCTGTGCGAGGAGTGCCAGCACGGGATGAGCTCCTTTGGTCCCGACGTGCGGCGCGAATGGCACGCGCCCGCCACGGGCAAGACCTACGAGCTTTCGGTGAGCCCCATTCATGAGCCTGACGGGTCCATTTCCCGTCTCCATCTTCTGCGGGACATCACCGTGCGCAAACAACTCGAGGAAGCCCTGCAGCAACATTCCCGACAACTGGAGGCCAAGGTTGCCGAACAGGCCGAGCGCTTGCTCCGCCAGGATCGGCTTGCACTTCTCGGGGAGATATCGGCGGGCATTGCCCACGAGATTCGGACCCCGTTGGGAGCGATCATCACGGGGATCCGACTTTTGCAGAAAGGGTGCCAGGGCGGAGACGAACAGGCGCTGGTCTTCGAATTGCTCACCCGCGAAACCCAACGGTTGGAACGAAAGGTGTCCGAGTTTCTGGAGTATGCGAGGCCACGACTGCCTAACATCGTCCCCACTCCCGTCGGGAGACTCATCAATGAGGTCGGCTCACTGCTTCATACCGACCACGGGCTGCTCGGGAACGTCACCCTGCAGGTGTATGTCGATGGCGGGCTGTGCGATTGGCCTCTCGATGAGGACCAGATGAAGCAGGCCCTGCTGAACCTGTGTGTCAATGCGCTGCAGGCATTGGACGGTCGTGGAACCCTTTGGCTTGAGGCCAGGGCCGTTGGGGACCGGTTGGACCTGTTGGTACGAGACGATGGCCCGGGCATTCCCCGAGACATTTTGCCGCATATCTTTCGCCCCTTTTACAGCCGCAGGGCTGGAGGCTCCGGGCTGGGCCTGGCGATCTGCAAGGAAATCGTCGATGCCCATGGAGGACGCATCAGCGTAACGAGCGTTCCCGGACACGCCACCACCTTCCGCATCTCCATACCTTCCGCCCGATAGCTGGATCAGCGTATCCCTCGATCCTTCCGCAGATCGATCCAATCCCCATCGCCGCGCCATTCCTGGGTCCGTCTCGTCGATGGAACGCTCGAGTCTCGGAGAATCGGGACCGATAAGACGGCAAGGCTTTGCGCTGTGCAAGTTCTGCACGGGGCAAGCGGGCTTCGGCCGGCCAATTGCTGTCACGAAACGAATCATCACGGGTTTCTTGGCTTGATCCGGGATCAGCGTCAAAGGCTCAGAGTGTGTACAGATGGTAGAGGAAGGCACGCCGCGAGGGGAGCCTCGGGAGGGGACGGATGAAAACGCATGATCTTAAGGCATGGGGACTGGTGTTGCTGGGGTTTCTGGTGTGGGGATGTGCGACCCCACAGCCTGCGAGTGAGCCTATGTTCGGAAACGTGCTGGAGCGTCCGGAGCCCCCGCCGGTGCTGGAGCGGACTCCTGCTCGAGCGAGGACGGGCACATCCGGAAATGTGGGCTGGACAGAACGCGTATTGACGCAAGAAGAACTGGACCGGCTGGGCTCGGATGATCCGGAGTTGAGTCCGAGCGTGGGCAAACAACTCCTGGCTCGGCTCAACGTCATCGCCCCGTATTACGTCGCCGAGGCGGTTCGCAACGGTCAGCCCCTCAAGGTCCCAAACGATTTCGCTGCCTTCAGGCACTGGACCCCACTTCCTCGGACGCTGCCCGAAGCCGCTTCCATTCCCAAGCTGATCGTGCTGATCAAGGACATCCCGTTCATCGGGTGGTACCAGGACGGGCGACTCGTTGAAGACACCTACGCCTGCATCGGCAAGATGAGCTCCTGGACCAAGGCGGGGATCTATCGGGTCCTGGAAAAAGACATCGATCACATTTCACGGAGCTACACGAACGCCTATGGGCTTCCAGCCCCCATGCCCTGGGCACTGCGCATCTACGGGCACGTCTGGATCCACGCCGGAGACATCACCCAGGCCAACTGTTCTCACGGCTGTATCAACCTGCCCGTCCCGATCGCCCCGAAACTGTTTGAATGGGCTGCCCTGCAAACTCCTGTGGTCATCGTGGAAACCCTGAAAGACCTCAAAACGGTCCTGCAGCGGAACCGAGGCAACTGTACCGTCTACGCCCAAGGGGACAAGAAGGGTCCATCCAACGTCGACTGATGGATGGCTCGTTCCCGAACTCCACGAGGGGGCGGCGTGCCGCGCTCCTGCCCCCTCGGAGAGTGCATTCCTTCAAGGCTTCCCATTCCGGGACTCAACTTTGAACCTCATCGCGCCCCAGCACCAGAGTGGCATCGGCCACGGTCACGCGGTGCGCCCCCATGAGGACCGGGTTGAGATCCAGCTCGCAGATCTCAGGGTGCTTCAAGACAAAGGCGGAGACCCGCTCCAGGACCTCGATCGTCCGATCTTCATCCACCGGGGGGAGGTTGCGGAATCCTGCGCGCATCTTTGGCCAGCATTTCAGTTCCGTGAGCATCTCCCGGAAGTCGACCGCCTGAGCCGGAAGCAGTCGAAAGGCGACATCCTTAAAGAGCTCCAACGAGATCCCACCCAGCCCGAAGCTCAGGACCGGCCCAAACTGCGGGTGACGTTGAAAGCCGACGAAAAACTCGGCGCCCGTTTCGGCCATGGGCTCCAGGATGAGGAACGCCTCCGGATCGAGCCGCTCCCGCAGGGCGCTCAGCTTCCCGTACGCTTCGTCCAGGTCTTGCGCCCCCGACAGGTTGAGACACACTCCTCCGATTTCCGTCTTGTGGGTGTACCGCGCGGATGAGAGCTTGAGGGCGACAGGATAACCGAAGGTTTCGGCGGCGCTGCGCGCTTCCTCGGAGGAGCGGACCACCTGCAGCGGAACCATCGGAATTCCCGCTTCAGACAAGAGTCGATTGGCTTCGTGCTCGGGCAGGATCATCGCATTCCCTCTCGTTGAAGATACAGGTGACGGGCCAGGAGGGCATTCAAGGCCGTCGCGCCGTCCTCCGGGGTCGGCACGGTGCAGATGCCCCGGGCAGCAAGCGTCGAGTTGAAGGGAACGGCTTCGGCCGGATTGGACAAGTTCACCACCACGATGCACTTGTGACGGTAACGGTTCCGCAGCGCTTCGAGCTCCACCACGGGAACGCGAATCAGGGGATTGAAGTTCCAGACGACGAGGTAGGCGTCGAAATCCTCCTCAAGGACGGTTTCCAGCACCGGGATGTAGTTTTTGGGCAAGAAGCCCGGCCCCGTCAAGTCCACGGGATTCTGGATCGCGATGGGGGTTTTCTCCCCGATGATTGTCATGATCCGGGACTTGGCCTCGGCTCGCAAATCCGGCAAGTCCCAGCCGCTTG
>CAZGQL010000194.1:0-7764 GCA_964527905.1 uncultured Syntrophobacteraceae bacterium | reverse complement strand
GCCCCCGGGCCCGTGATGAAAGCTCCGATCGGGAGCATCCGCGATCCCTCCCGTGAGAGGAGCTCGACCGTCGCGTTGAGCACGTAGAGCGGTGGCAGCGTGTCACCGGCGGGAGAGGCCGTGCAGAGGTTGCCCCCCAGGGTGCCCATGTTGCGGATGAGGGGCGAGCCCAAAGTCTTCAAGGCCTGGACTAGCACCGGAAGATGCTCCCCGACCAGCGGGTCCGACAGGAGCGAGGCGTGGGTGGTGCAGGCCCCCAAGCGGAGCCGGTCTCCATGGTCCTGAACCCCTTTGAGCTCCGGGATGCGTTCGAGGCAGACCAGCGATTCCGGCTGCCACAGGCCGGCCCGCAGGCGCACGAGCAAATCGGTCCCGCCCGCACACACCATCGGCTTCGGGGCGCTCTCGAGCGCCTCCCAGAGCTCATCCAGCGATCCGGGCATCCGAACGTCCCTCATGGGGCGCCCTCCGGTTCCGCCATCGTTCTGGCGGCGGCTTCGACGGCATCCACGATCTTGACGTATCCCGTGCACCGGCAAAGATTCCCGGAAAGCCCCTCCCGGATTTCCCGGCGCGTCGGGTGCGGATGGCGCTCGAGCAGGTGCACGGCGGAAAGCACCATCCCCGGCGTGCAGAACCCGCACTGGACGGCTCCATGCTCGATGAACGCCTCCTGGACGGGATGGAGCCGACCGTCGGCCGAAAGGCCTTCGATGGTGGTCACGCGGCGGCCCTGGAGCTGCGCCGCCAGCATGAGGCAGGACAGGCGGCTTTCCCCATCCACCAGGATCGTGCAGGCGCCGCACTCCCCGGCTCCGCATCCCTCCTTGACTCCGGTGAGCCCGAGGTCCTCCCGCAGCAAATCCACGACCCTTCGGTCCGGAGGCGTTTCCACACGCATGGCCTGCCCGTTCAGCGTAAAATCAAGGATCATCCCCCGCTCCCTTCCTCCCCGCCCGTTCCCGACCGGATTTTGCCCAGGAGACGCTCGGGCCCGAACGGCGAGCGCTCCGGGACCCGTCCAAACGCGTCCTCGATGGCGCCCGCGATGGCCGGAAGCGGCCCGTTCATGCCCACCTCCCCGATGCCCTTCATCCCGAAGGGGCCGGTGGCCTCATACGTTTCCACGGCGATGGACCCGATTTCCGGAACGTCCAGGGACGTCGGCAGGATGTACGTGGTGAAATCGGGGTTGCGAATCGCCCCCCGTTCCGTCAAGACCTCCTCCAGGAGGGCATAGCCGATCCCCTGGGCCACCGCCCCATGGACCTGTTGGTCAAAGCCCTGAGGATTGATGACCCGGCCTCCGTCGGTCACCGCCAGGTACGCCGCAACCTGGCTCTTCCCGGTGAGCGTGTCGACTTCCACGCAAGCCAGGTGCGCCGCATACGAAAAGAGCACGTGGGGGAAGCCGATCTTGAATTCCTTGCCCGTCTCCAGGCCGTCCTGGGCGACCGGCATGATGGATTGCCCCATGGCGATCCGATCCGCCTCGGGGAACAGGGTTCCGAGCCGCTCCAGGGAAACCTCCCTGCTGGTTGGAAGGTGCCGGACGCGGCCGGGCAGGAGGCTCAGTCCGCGGACCTCATCCAGCATGAGCACGAGGGCAGCCCGGTGCAGGAGCTTTTCCTTGAGCGCCCGGCACGCCTGGATGAGGGCGTTTCCGTAGGAATAAGTCGTGCGGCCCGCCGACGCCGAACCGGACGGGTGGGTCCGATCGGTGTCCGGCAGGACCAGCTCCAGGCGGGACGCATCCTGGCACAGGATTTCGCCGGCGATCTGCACGAAGGCGCTCGCGTTCCCCTGCCCCATGTCGGGGACGCCGCTGGCGACGCGAATCGTTCCCCGTTCCGTCAGCTCCACCTTGGCGATGGCCGAATCCGGCAGCCCCCGACCGTAGCCCATGGCGTTGAAGACCGCGGCCACCCCCACGCCCCGCCGCGCAAACGGGCCGGCCTCCCGCTTCCAGCGGTCGCGATCGATCCAGAGCGGATGACGTGCCAGGGTCTCGAGGCAGGGCACCATCCCCGTCGAGTGGACGAGGGTCACGCCGGCGCCGTTGCGATCCCCGCGTCGGAGCGCGTTCTTCAAACGCAGCTCCAGGCCGCACATCCCCAGACGCGCCGCCAGCCGGTCCATCATGCGCTCGAAGCCGAAGGAAACCTGGCAGACCCCAAAACCCCGCATGGCCCCGCTGACCGGGTTGTTCGTGTACACGCACCACCCTTCGATGTCCGTGTTGGGAACCCGGTAGGGCCCCGCGGCATGCTCCATGCCGAGCGCCAGAACCTCGCCGCCGAGATGCGCGTACGCCCCCGTATCGTAGATCAGTCGGCACTCGAGGGCGTGCAGGGTCCCATCCCGCATGGCGCCCAGCCGATAGCGCATCCGCACCGGATGCCGCTTGGTGCCCCCGATGAAGCTCTCCTCCCGGTCCCACCACATCTTCACGGGCCTTCCGCCCGCGTGCAGGGCCGCGAGGGCCAGCAGGCACTGGACCGTGGCGCCGTCCTTGCCGCCGAAGCCGCCCCCGAGGTGGGGGCTCACGATGCGGACCGCGCTCACGTCGATCCCGAGGGCGTGGGCGATTTCAAACCGGTCCCGAAACGGCGCCTGGGTGGAAGCCACCATGACGACCCGGCCGTCCTCGTCCAGCCAGGCCACGCCGTTTTCCGTTTCCAGGTACGCGTGCTCCTGGCCGGGGACCTCAAACGCCCCCTCCACCACCACGTCGCAGGCGTCCAGCGCGTCCGCGCCCGAGCCGGCCGTGATCCGGGCGTGCAGCAGCGTGTTTCCTCCCTCGTGCACCTTCGTGGATTCCGGGCTCAGCGCCTCTTCGGGGTCGAACACCCCGGGGAGCGGATCGATATGGACCTGGATCCGGTCGAGGGCCCGCTTCAGAGTGTCCCGGTCCTCGGCGAGCACCAGGGCGACAGGATCGCCGCAATGGCGCACCGTGTTCCCGACGAGCACGGGCTGATCCTTGTGCACGATCCCCTGGCGGTTCGTCCCCCGGATGTCGGCACGGGTGAGAACGGCCAAAACGCCGGGGAGCCGACGCGCGGCCTCCACATCGAGGCCCGTGAGGCGGCCGTGGGGGATCCCCGCGCGTCGAACGCCGGCCCACAGGAGGTTTTCCCCGTAATGGTCGGCGGCGTACCGTTCCTGTCCCGTCACCTTGGCGCGGGCGTCGTGGCGAGGCACGGAAATCCCGACTTCCATCATTGGACTTTTCAAGGAGCGCTCCCGGTCATGGGGTTCAGGGGTTGACTTCGGGCATCGGCCCCCGCTGCAGCGATCCGCTCGTTCGGCCCAATCGCGCCAGCAACAGGACATTCAACGCGAGGAGTCCCGCGCCGACGGTGAAGAGCATCGAAGCGGAACCTCCCGAAGCCAGCAGCATTCCGCCCGCATAGGGACTCAGAAAGAAGCCCGCGTCCATCATGAAGAGTGCGAGGTTGGTGTTGAGGCCCCGCAATCGGGGCGGCGAAATCTCGAAGAGCGCCGCATTCAGCAAAGGGAGAATCACGCCCAGGCAGAGCCCGTAGGCCACGGCCGCGACCGCCAGCATGGCGGCGGAATCGATGCGGGCCAGAAGGACAAAGCACGGGACGAGCAGGCCCATGAAGACCCCGAGGACCTTGACCTTGTTGACCTTGTCGAACCACAGGCCGCCCGAGAGGCGCAGCGCGATCATCACCAGGGTCGAAATCGTGAAAAAGGACGCCACGTGCGGGATGCCGCTCCTCCGGCCATGCTCCTTCAGGAAGAAAAACACCGTGGCGTAGCACAGGTACAAGAGCAGATTGACCGCCAGCAGAAGCAAAACCCGCGACTCCCCGAGGTTCCCGCGCAGTTCCTCGAGGGTGGGGCGACGGGCCAGAGCCCCCGCGGCGCCCGCCACGGCCAATCGGATCCGCCGACGAAGCCCAAGAAGGATGAGGAGCGCCGGGGCCGCCAGCACCGTCACACCCCGATAGATCTGCGCCTCACTGCCCACGTGGGGCAGGAGGGCTTCCGTGACCAGGGGCATGACGGCGTAGGGGATGAGCACCGAAACGCTGACGATTCCAAACCCTTCCCCGCTCCGTTCTTTGGGAATGACATGCACCAGGACGGCCATGGTCGATGAAACCAGGAGCACGAAGGCCGCCCCGTGAAAGACCCGAAGGAGCATGAGTCCTTCGAGGGAAACGACCCACCCGTAGGACGCGAGGGCCACGACGATCATGAGCAAGGACACGAGCATGGCCCCGGCCGCGTTCCCGAGGTGCAGCAGGGGAATCACAACCAGGCGAAGTGCGAAGGCCGCCATGGGCTCGAGCCCCAGCAGGAAGCCGCGCCACTCCACCGGAATGCCGATCCGTTCCAGGTAACCGAAAAAACTGTAAAAGACCGCCATGTTGCAGAAGGCGAAAAACGACACGAGGTTCAAGCACAGGAACTCGAAGGTGTAGAGTCCGTTGACGCTTCCCGCTTCACTCGACGCTGGCGCTCGTGAGCCGGCCAAGTCGATTTCTCCGGGGTGAGACGGAGCGACACCGCCCTCCGGCATCAGAGCCCCTTTTCCCGAATCGCCCGCCGCGTTGCCTTGTCGCATGGGCCGAGCACCCGAATCGATTTCCGATCGGGTGTGAACCGGTCCCCCGGGGCCAGATACCCCTGGATTTGCAGCTTTTGGCCCTCGTAACGGCTGAGATCCATGTCCTGGACGCTGATGCGGTACACCACCGGGGTGGATCTCCCCGGCTGAGCGGCGCCTTCGGATACCGAATAGAAGGTTCCACCGACGACGCACCCGGTGAGCGTTCGCGCCACGGGCCGTGACGCCCCGCTCTCATCCACGAACCACCACCCCGCCAAGATCACCAGAACCAAGCCCGACATCATCCAACGTCTCTTCATGGTTTCCTCCTCCGTGTTCTGATCGACTGAAATTCCATCCCGAGCTCCGTCCGAGACCCGGACCGCATCCCCGCGTGCTCGGCACGCGGCGTCCCGATCCGCTCCTCATCGTGTTCCCGGTGAACTCTCCATCGTCGTCCCCGCGCAGGCGGGGACCCTGGCATTCCAAAGGATCTCGATTCCCGACTTCGCACCGATGAGCTTCCCGCTGCAGGACCCTTTTCGATGAGCGGCCGTAACGCCGCCCGAATCCCTGGCCAGCGCGACCCAATCGCTTGACGCCCGGAGAGGGAGATCATTTGCCGGCAAGCACGTCCGCCAGCGCGTACACAAAGCTTTCCATGGCCTCCGGATGGGACATGGTCACCCGGATCCAGTTGGGGAACCGAAACCCCGTCATGCTCCGCACCATAACGCCCCGCGTCATCAGCTTGCGGTAGGCAAGGCTGTCGCTCATTGGAAGCTGCACCATCATGAAGTTCCCTTCTCCGTAAACCAAGGGAAGCCCCAGAAGCCCCAACTCCTTCACCAGGAATGCCTTCGCCTCACGGACCTGCTCGCGGGTGCGCAGGAGGTGCTCCTCGTCGTCGAGGGCGGCGAAGGCCGCCACCTGGGCCAAACCGTTGACCGAGTAGACCACGCAGGTGCGGCGGATGATGTCGACCACATCACGGCTTCCGGCCAGGTAGCCGATGCGCAGTCCGGCCAGGGCGTACATTTTGGAGAAGGTGCGAAAGACGACCAGATTGGGGTATTCGTCAATGAGCGCCATCGAATCGGTGAACGCGCGCCCGTCGATGAACTCGCGGTAGGCTTCGTCCACCACCACGATCTGTCGCCCGTCGATGCGATTGAGAAACGACCGGAGCGTCTCCTCGCTCCACCAACTCCCGGTGGGGTTGTTGGGATTGCACACGAACAGGATCTTGGTGCGTGCGTCGACCCGTTCAAGCATCCCCTCGGGGTCGAACCCGAAATCCTTGAGCGGAGCCAACCGCGCTTCGAAGCCCGAGAACTCCGCCACCCATTCGTACACGGCGAAGGTCTTGTCGGCGGTGACGATGTTGTCTCCCTGCTGGCAAAAGGCCTTGATCACGAACGCAATGACCTCGTTGGCCCCATTGCCCACGAGGAACTGATCGGGATGCAACCCGAAGGTTTCGGCGAGCTTGCAGCGCAGGTGGTAGGCATCCCCGCTCGGATAAACGGCGGCCTGGGCCGGCGGAAACTGCCGAATGCTCCTGCAGGCGGCGGGGGGCGGCCCCAGGGGGTTTTCGTTGTTGTTGAGGCGGTAGAGCCTCGAGCAGCCATAGAGCTTTTTCAGGACATCGTCCGGCTTGCTGGGGATGTAGGGCTCGAAGCGTCGAATGTAGTCCGGGACGAGCGTTTCGAGCGGCGGCTGATGGCTCACGGCAGCGCCTCCGCAAGCTGGAAGAGCACCAGGTCGGCTTCCCCCGCGCAGGGAAGGAGAAAGCAGGGCTTGAACCCATGGCGCAGGAGGCCGGGGGTGAAGTCCGCCTGCCAGGGTTGCCCAAGATCCATCAAGAAGAACACGTTGGGGATGGATTCCTGACGCAGCAACTGCACATGCCGGGCGATGTTGTCGTCGCAGTCGGCGCCGGGCCACATGGGGCGCAGCACGACCCTTTGCTGAAGACGGTCGGATTCGGCCGCAAGGACCGAATGCGCCGGGAGCCTCTCGCCGACTCGCTGGACCGCTCGGATCTCCCTGGGCAGCACCAGCCGCCGGCACTGGTCCGCAACGAAACCTTCGAGCTCGGCGTGGACCCAGAGGGCGCAGCCCGCATCCTCGTGCATGAGGCGAAACCAAGCCTGGATCGGCGTGGGAGTTCCGTCCCCGGCCGCGAGCGTGTAGATCCCGAGCCGCTCGAAATGGTGCTCAGGGAGGTGTGGCGTGGGACGGGTATTGAGGAGACCAACGGCCTGCGTGCGGGCGATCGCCCCAATGCACCCCTCGATCAGGGCATCCGCGATGTTGAGACCGTTCACCTCGTCAAAGACATAAGGCCCCATGCACTCGACGATCCGTGGCCCAATCCATTGCCAGAAGACCGCCCCACCGATTTCACCGGCGGGCCCGATGGCCGCCAGCGCCCGGTAATGCTCAGAGTCGATCCTGTCGATCAGCTTGCCGGGATAGAGAAAACAGTCTGAGAGATAGCGTCCATCGTAGCAGCTTGTGGCTTGCCGTGCGATGAGCTTGACCTCATCGGGGGAGGGCGCGCGTACGGAGAACGCTGTGAGAGTGGGACACACCGGGGGAGAAGCACCATCCAGGGCAGGATACGCCTTTTCCTGCACCAGGGACAGACAAACCAGGCGGCCCGAATCCTGGGTCAACCGAAATCGATCGACGAGCCTCGAAGCGATGACGAGTCCCATGATCTCTTCGGCTGCGTCATCTTCGGGGGAAATGGTCGTCGTCAGATTGAACGCCCCCAAGTCAAGATTTTCCGAAGAGAAGCGGAAATCCACCTGGACGCAATAGCCCAGCCCGACGCAGCGGATCTCGAGGGGTCCTCCGGACTGCATCACCGCACGGCACAGGTAGGCAAAGATCTCCTCGCTCGCCACCGTCAGCCCGAGAGCCTCTTGCTTTCCCAACCCGAAGCCGACAGCCGCCCGCTCCACGCAAGCGGTCACCAGCGGCAGAAAGCCCTCAAGGGCATCCAGCGTCAAGACCACGTCCCGAGCACCCGGTTTCACTCCCCATCCTCCCTTGGAGGCAGGATCCCTTCCCGCACTCGATTCGCAAAGCCACCGATGTTCAATGCATCGTCAAAGACTTGTCACGGGACACGTGCTCAGGGGAAGGGATGCAATGATCGTACTCGATGG
>CAZGQL010000193.1:0-7850 GCA_964527905.1 uncultured Syntrophobacteraceae bacterium | reverse complement strand
GTTTATCCCAAAAACCCAGCACGTCACTATTTAGTTTCCAAAGAACAAAAATACAAACTCAACTCTCGCTCGGACTTAAAACCTTAGCACATCATTGAGGGCGGGTCAAGCACCAATTTCCGCCTCACCCGGGAGCCGAGCACCACTCGAAGACTCCCTTGTGCTGCACGGTCTCCCCTGTCAGGGGTGAGGCTATCTATCAGTATCGCCTTGTGGCGTCAACCGAATTTTTACGAGCTCCCTTCGGTCTTGCCAGCGCCTTTGGGGGCGCCCCCTTCGTGCGAGGAGGCTATATAAAGGGGCAGGCTCCCCATGTCAAGCACAAAAAAACATCCCATCCAAACACGTGGGTTTATCTCGAGCGCAGGCGCCTGACGTACGACGCCGCCTCCATCCCGGCCACGCAGCCTTCTCCGACGGCCTTGGCCATCTGCCACGGTGGGCCGCAGATATCCCCCGCCGCGAACACGCCGGGAACATTGGTTTCCTGTTTCTTTCCCACTGCGATGTACTTCATCTCTGCATCCAACGCCACATCGAGCTTCAGGGCAAGCTCCAGCGCGCCTTTGGCCCCCAGCTCAATGAATACGCCAGCCGCCTCAATTCGCTCTCCGTTATCGAGTTCCACCGACTCCACGAACTGGTCTCCATGGATCCCAACTACTTTGCGTCCCGGGTGCATCTGAACAATGCTGCGGCTCACCTGATCGAACAGCCGGTCGTTTACAGCCGGATCCCCATAGACCAGGTGAACCTCCCTGGCAGTCATCAGGAGACGTAAGGCACCGAAGAACGCCGCACTCTCGTTGCCAACCACCAAGACCGTCTGATCTCGAAAGAAATTGGCGTCGCAATCCACGCAATAGCTCACTCCCTTGCCCAACAGCTCCTTTTCACCTGGAACGTTCAGGCGATTTCGGGCTATTCCCATAGCCAGAATGAGACTCGTTGCAGTGAGTGTTTCACCCGTTTCCAGGGTCGCCATCAGTTGGCCATCCTCCAACCGTTCGAAGTCCACGACATCCACATCCAGAAACGACGCCCCGGCCTTCTCCGCTTGGATTCTGCCTTTCTCGAGGATTTCCTGCCCACTCATCACCCCCTCGACGCAGCAGTAGTTTTCCACGTGGGCCTTGTAGAGGGAACTTTTCTTCAGGCGTCCCAGCACAGCGACACTCACCTTGCTTCGCGCCGCATGCATGGCCGCCTGGAGCCCCGCAGGGCCACTGCCCAAGATCATCACATCCACCGTGCTGGTCTGTTCGCTCATCCCGATGAAAGCCTTTCTTCCGGAGTCGGTGCTGTTGACTCTCGGTCAAAAAATTCGGCAAATCCTCCACACGGATTCAGAGTCTCGTTGATCCGACACTGAACTCGCACTATAGTCAGTTAATGATAGTATGGAGAGGCCACTTTGTCATCGGACACCCAGCCATCCAGGAGGTCTCTCCCCTCTGAAAGGTTTAACCCGTTGGCGGACCTTGGGGGTCCTGCATCGCACCCTGGATTACCCGCATTCCATGTGCCGAGTGTCTCCAGGATGCCGTTTTGCCTTTGAATATGTCGAGGGTCCTTACCATGAGCCAGGAATCTTCTCCCGAATCGAGTCCGGATGGGGCCGAGTCTGAAGTGAACCCTCGGTTGAGTGTCGCTGCCGCTCTGATCGTTGCCGAGGGCTGCCTCTTTATTGCGCAACGCCCCCCACACAAGAAATTTGGGCTCATGTGGGAGTTTCCCGGCGGAAAGGTCGAACCGGGTGAATCGTACGAGGACGCTCTTCGGCGCGAAATCAGCGAGGAGCTTTGTTGGGAGGTCGAAGTTGGTCCCCTGTTTCACCGCGTATCGCACCAGCAAGCTGAGCTGGAAATCGATCTCCACGCGTTTTGGTGCACCATCAAGTGTGGGACCCTCTGTCTCAGGGAACACGTAGCATTCAGGTGGGCACGTCCTCGCCAACTGCGGGATTACGTGTTCACCTCCGCCGACCGGGAGCTCCTGCTGTTCCTTCAGGACTTGGACGCCGCCCCCGACCCGCCTCCATCCGTTGACGCACCCAAGTCCCGCTTTCTCACAGCCTCACCCTGAGCCCTTGCTTTTGCCCTTTCAAGCAAGTTAGAAGAGATGTCGCACTTCCCCGCGAGCACACCCGGCTCAGCGAAACGCAAGAGGGCCGCACGGGCATCCCCCTGTCACGAGCGACAGCGATTGCGAAGGACACAACCCTGACCTCTGGCAACTTTATTCTTAAGGATGACTTGAATGGACCAGAAGCAAGGACTCGGGCAGCAGATTTTAGGAGCCTTGGCGTCTCTCAAGCTGACGCTCCTGATCTTTCTGGCCATCGCCGCCGGATCCATACTCGGCACGCTCCTGCCGCAGGGTCTCTCCGAGCACGACCTGCACAAGAGTTTCGGGAGCGGGATTGCTCAATGGATTCTTGCTTTCGGATTGCACGATCTCTACCACACAGGATGGTTCCGCTTTCTATTGATCCTTCTGTGTCTCAACCTCACCATCTGCAGTCTCGACCGCCTTCCGAAGACGAGGAAACTGCTCTCCCGTAAAGAGGACACGCTCAGCATGAAGAGACTGGAGAAATTCAGCGCTCACCGCGCCTTTTCAACCCGGCTCAGTCCTGAGGAAGCACGCACGCGCATCGTGTCCCTTCTCGGCGGCAAGCGATCCGGCGTGCAACTCGTCGACGGAGAGGAGGGATTGGGCGTGGTTGCGGAGAAAGGGCGCTGGGCACCCTACATGGTGTATGTCGTCCATTTGAGCGTTCTGATAATCCTCTTTGGTGCGCTGGTGGGTTCGATTTTCGGCTTCAAGGGATTCATGAACATTGCGGAGGGCGAAGCATCGGACCATGTCATGACGGCACGTGGCGACGGCCCAATCGTGCTTCCCTTTGCGGTTCGCTGTGACGACTTCAGCGTGAGTTTCTATGACCAGGGCACGCCCAAGGAGTTTCGATCCGACCTGACCATTTTGGAATCGGGGAGGGAGACTTTCCGGCAGACCATTCGGGTGAACGACCCCATGACCTATCAAGGGGTCACCTTTTATCAGTCCTCGTACGGTACTATTTTGAGGGAAGCGGAGGTAGAATTTCAGGACAAGGCAACTGGATTCAAGGAGACCTTTGTCCTGCCGTTTCGCCAGGTACGTCTGATTCCTGGAACACAGGACCGGGTTCAGGCCGTGGAATACGAGCCAGATTTCAGGGGATTCGGCCCGGCTGTAGGCATCGTGGTTCAAAAGGAGGGCCAGAAGGAATCCTCCGGTGCATGGATTTTGGTGGACCGGCCGGATTTCCATGGCAATCGAGTCATGAATTACGGCATTCGTGTGGTTCGGGCGGATCCGGTCCAATACACGGGTTTGCAGGTTAAGCGAGATCCGGGGGTTTGGTGGGTGTACCTGGGATTTACGGCGATGCTCCTGGGTATCGGCGTGGCCTACTACAGCAGCCATCAGCGGACGTTTATCCTGGCCGTTTCCGAGGCCAAAGGGAGCAAGATCGTGGTCGCGGGCCGTGCCAGCAAGAATTCTCTTGCCTTCGAACAAGAATTCAACGGATTATGCGAGCGGCTGCAGGCCGGGCTTGTCGAATCAGGAAAGTGAGTGCAACATGTTCACGAGTTCGTTGTTGTTGAGCGTTGCGACCTTTAGTCTTCTCGCCTGTGCTGTTCTTTACATGGCTGGCGGGATTTTCCGCCAGAAACAGCTGCTCCTCGTTGGAACCTTCACGGCTTTGGGCTCATTGGTCCTCCTGACCGCGGGGATTCTCCTTCGTTGGAAGGAGTCCTACGATTTGGGCTACGGACACGCACCCCTTTCCAACCTTTATGAATCACTCGTCTTCGGCGCCTGGGCGATCATCCTCATCTATCTCGTCCTCGAGCTGCGTATCGGAAAGCGAGCCCTGGGAATCGTCCCGAGCCTGATTTCTTTTCTGGCCATGGCTTACGCTTCGTTTTCCACCAGCGTCGACTCACGGATACAGCCCCTGCTGCCAGCCCTCAAGAGCAACTGGCTGATCGCCCATGTGGTTGCGTGCTTCATCGGATATGCCGCGTTTGCCGTTTCCGCGGGGATCAGTATTCTCTACCTCTCCAGGGGTGCCGGCAACACGTCTGCGAACCCCGGAAACCCCGATTCATTCCTGCCGGCCCAATCCATCCTCGACGAGCTGAATCACCAAATGGTCCTCTTCGGCTTTTTCTGGCTTTCGATTGGGATTATCACCGGCTCCGTATGGGCGAACTCCGCCTGGGGAACCTACTGGAGCTGGGATCCCAAGGAAACCTGGTCCCTGATCACCTGGCTCGTTTACGCCGGCGTGCTGCATGCTCGAGCGATGCGAGGCTGGAGAGGGCAACGGGTGGCCTGGATCTCGATGCTGGGTTTCGGCTGCGTCCTATTCACCTACTTTGGGGTAAACTTTTTGCTGAAGGGTCTGCACAGCTACGCGACCAATTGAGGCGCGGGAGGTTATAGGGTCATGTTGGGTCTGGGTCCCACGGAACTGGTTTTGATTTTGATCCTCGTGCTTTTCTTTTTTGGAGCCAAGCGTTTCCCTGAAATCGGAGACGGCATCGGGAGGAGCATCACGGCCTTCAAGAAGGCCATCCGAAACGAACCGGAAGATCCTCCAAATCGGAGCAAGGGATCGGGCACCCGATAGCCCTGGATGGCTATTGGGGGCTTGATTCGCAAGCGCCAGCCGGCGGAGTGGAGCCCCATCGATCTCAGGTCACCGAGGGCTACTCAGCCAGCCCCTGACGGGAGTAGGGCACGCCATGTTCAACCTAGGTTTTGAAGAACTGCTCTTGATTCTGGTCATCGCCCTCATTGTGGTCGGGCCCAGCAAGCTGCCCGACCTGGCTCGGGCGATCGGCCGAGGTTATGCCGAATTCCGCCGGGCGATTGATGAGCTAAAGGACACCATTGAGCAGGACGAAACGGTGCGCGAGATCAAGGCCGAGTTTCATTCGGCTCAACAGCAGTCGCTTTACAGCAACATCGCAAGCCAGCTGGACGCCGTGACAACCCCTCCCGCCAAGCCGGACCAGACGCCCGACCCGGGTGCCGAGCCCCCCCAAGGCCAGGATGAAACGAGTGCAACGCAGGATGGGGTGAGGCCCAAGACCTGATCGCGCCCATTCAGGCAAAAAGCCCGCGCATTGGCCTTCTACAGGGCTCCGCCCTCGGCATTGTGAGTGAACTCGTAGATCGTCCGCCGCCCCAAAAGCTCCAGGACGAACGGAAAGAACCAGTACCCATGTCCGCTGACGACAAAATGCCTTTCATGCAGCACCTGGAAGAGCTCCGCAGGCGACTGATCACGAGTGCCATCGCCATCGGAGTCGGGTTCGTTGTCAGTTACGCCTTCAAGGAAAAGATTTTCGAAATCCTCATGTTACCATGGATTCAGGCCATGCCTAAGGGCCACGAGGCAAGGCTCATTTATACCGCCCCGCATGAAGCTTTCTTCACTTATATGAAGGTCTCCCTTATTGCGGGAACGGGCTTGGCCGTGCCGGTCATCCTGTATCAGATGTGGCGCTTCATCGCCCCCGGACTCTATGAAAATGAAAAACGCTACCTGATCCCCATCGTTTTCTTTTCATCCGTCTTCTTTCTGGGGGGGGCGCTTTTCGGGTACTTCCTGGTTTTCCCCGTCGGATTCGAGTTCTTTGCCTCCTTCGCTAATGATTTCATCACGCCCATGGTGAGCACCCGGGAGTTCCTCACCTTTTCGATCCGGCTGCTTCTTGCTTTCGGCTTCGTGTTCGAGCTGCCGATCTTCGCTTTCTTCCTCGCGCGCCTGGGACTCATCAGTGCCGAGCTCCTGAGGCGTCAGCGAAAGATTGCCATCGTCCTGATTTTTGTCATCGCCGGCTTCCTGACTCCCGGCCCGGACGTGTTCTCCCAGCTGCTCATGGCCGGCCCTCTGCTGATTCTTTACGAATTGAGTGTGTGGATCTGCCACTTTTTCGGCAGGAAGCGATCCGAGGAGCCCGCCGACGATGCCCAGGTGCCACAGCCTTCGGAATGAAGTGGAGCCCCTGACCGATCGATCCCATCACCGCAAATGAAAGGGAGGCGATGCAGAAAATGATTTTGGTCTTGGCCACCCGCAACCAGGGTAAGACCAACGAAATCCGCAAGTTCCTGGAAGGTTTTCCGGTCGAGATCCGCGACCTGAACGATTTTGGACCCATCCCGGAGGTCGTCGAGGACGGAGCCACCTTTGAGGAGAATGCATACAAGAAGGCTCATTTCACCGCGAAGATCCTCGGGGTGCCCGCGCTGGCGGACGACTCCGGACTCGAGGTGGACGCCCTGGGCGGGGCGCCCGGGGTCCACTCCGCCCGATACGCAGGCCCCAAAGCGACCGACGAGGAAAACAATTCCAAGCTCTTGGCCAACCTGAAGGGAGTCAGCAACCGCAACGCCCGCTTCCGATGCAATCTCTCACTTGCCGTCCCGAGCGGTCCAGCCCTGACGTATGAGGCTTCCTGCGAAGGGATCATCCTGGAGGAGCCCAGGGGGACGAACGGCTTCGGCTACGATCCCCTCTTCTATTATCCCGAACGGGCAAAGACTTTCGGTGAGATGACCCTGGAGGAGAAATCCGAAGTCAGCCACCGGGGCAAAGCGTTCCTGGAGCTCAAGCAGGAATTCCCGAAGGTTCTCCAATGGCTGAGCAAGCGGCTCGAGGAGGAGAGCCTCATGAGGGGCCGGCACGAGTGCCAGGGGCACGGTCATTGACCGTTGCCCGAAAGCGGGAGGATTCGTTTCAGCGATAGAACTTCCTCCAGGGATGGCGCAGGGTGTCCTGAGCATCGAGCAGCGCGGCCTGCAGGCTCGAGACGGCGAGCTGGGCGCAGTGTTTTTCGTGCTCCGGCATCGTCTCCAGAAAGTCCATGACGGCATCGGGCGTGATTTCCCATGCTTCGCTCATGGTTTTTCCTTCCGCAAGATGGGCGACCGCGTTGGCACAAGCCACGGAATAGAGGCATCCGTTGGTGTCGAAGGCGACCGAGGCCACTCTTCCGTCTCGCACCGTGAGGAAGATCTCGATCGTGTCGCCACACTCACGGGTCCTCTGACCATAACCGTCTGGGTGGCTCAGCCGCTCCCGTTTGGTTGCAAGAAAGACCATTTCAAGGAAACGAATGGAGTGCCGCTGCCAGAAATCAACGCCGTTCCGTTCCAAGTCTCACCTTCTCACTGGGTTCAAGGTTATCCCTCCCCGACCGCGTGGGTCCGAGAAGGGAGAGAACGTTTTCCATCCGCCGTCCTACTCCAGGGCCTCCGCCCAGAGCGCTAGCCCTTCGATGCCTCCGGTTCGTATGCCCATGGGCCGCTATGCCGCCCCATCATACTCGAATGGGGAAACGTTTGAAAATGACGATGTCTTGCTCGACTTTCCTGACGCTGCTCGGTCCAACGCTTCACCATTGAATTTTGGGGATCCCGAAGATAGATTTACCGCGCGCTTGATCCGTCGGTCCTTGGTTGGACGGCGTCGGCCGATCCTGCATTCGGAAAGAGTAATCCTCGCCGCGGAGGGAACGGTAACACATGTTTGACCAAAAGAAACCCGAGCCAACGGCCCCACCAGCTCCTTCGTTCCCTCAACCCGCCGGAATCGTCTCACCGGCCGATTCGGCATCGTGCTGACCGCCTCCCAGGAATGGACAGGTTGTCCTTCCAAGGCTGGATCAGCCCTTCGTTCTCGGAGGCACGCCGACCTCCGTGGGTATGGTCCCCCGCGTAACCTCTCAACTTACATTCCGCACCCGATTGACGGGTCGAGGGGTATTTTTCGCGCCCCCTGG
>CAZGQL010000192.1:0-7862 GCA_964527905.1 uncultured Syntrophobacteraceae bacterium | reverse complement strand
TGAAAACATGGATCGGCGCGCGCTCCAGGCTCAATGGAGCCGGCTCACCGCCAAAGCCTTAGGACTCTTCAACCATGAGCATCCTCTTTGAACTGGCTCACGCTTTTCTCAAGGTCGGCCTCTTCGGATTTGGCGGCGGCTTCGCCATGATTCCGCTCATGCAAAGCGCCGCGGTCTTCAAGCATGGCTGGATGAGCGCTGCGCAATTCGCGGCGGCCATCGCGATGGGGCAGGTGACTCCAGGGCCTGTGGCCATCAGCGCGACCTTTATCGGGTACAAGGTGGCCGGACTGGCCGGCGCACTCGTTGCCACCGTGGCCGTATTCGCTCCGTCCCTGGTCGTCATGGCTCTGCTGGAACGGTTCTACCTCAAGATCCGGGGCAAAGAGCTCACCCAGGCGGTCATGCACGGCGTCTTGCCGGTGGTGGTGGCTCTCGTCCTTCATGCCGCGCTGTCCCTCGGGCGGCCGCTGGTGAATGCGTGGTGGCCCCCTGTGGTCGCCTTGCTGGTGGCAGTGCTCGCAATCACCCACAAGGTCGGTTACGGTGCCCTCGTGGCCCTGTCCATGGTGGTTGGACTGTTGATGGCCCTGTGACACCCCTGCTTCGGAGAGGGCTTGTTGAGGAAGGGGGCTCGCCGCCACGATCGATCCGGCTCGGGAGGATTTCGTCCAGCTTGGGTGTCGCGCGGTCGGCTTCGTGCCCCGGAAAGGAGGAACGCCTCATGCACTATTTGCCCTTGACCCTTCCGTTTTTCGCTGTCCTCTTTTTCCTGACGCTGCTGCTGGTTGTCTTCATCGAGGTAGAGGTGCTGAGCTACGCTTACCAGAAGATGGGCGTCGACAGACGGTATGTGTTCTCCTTGCTGCTGCTTTCCCTCTTCGGAAGCTATGTGAACATTCCTCTCTTCCAGCTCCCTCCCGAAGAGGTGGTCTCCGGCGCCCATGTCGACTTGTTCGGCATGCGCCACGTCATCCCCCATGTCCAGGGATGGCCGGGCACGGTGATCGCCGTAAATGTCGGCGGTGCCATTGTTCCCGTACTGCTTTCCATCTACCTGACGGTCAAAAACAGCCTTTACGCACAGGCGATTCTCGGTGTGGCGGTCGTCACGTTTCTGGTCCATTGGATGGCTTACCCTGTAAGAGGAGTAGGGATTGCGGTACCGTTTTTCACACCTCCCCTTGCCGCTTCGATCGTTGCCCTGCTGATTTCCAGGAAGTACGCTCCCGCTCTGGCCTATATCTCGGGAAGCATGGGAGCGCTCATCGGCGCCGACATCACGAATTTCGACAAAATCCGAGGGCTTGGAGCCCCGGTTGCCTCTATCGGCGGCGCGGGCACCTTCGACGGGGTCTTCCTGACCGGGATCATCGCCGTGATTCTCGCTGGCCTTTTCTCGAACCGAAGCCAGGGGCTTACCATCGCGCGGCGGTAAGTGTTTTCCCTTCACTGCCGATTTGCTCGGCAGCCCCCGCCCACCCATGGCCATGAGCCTGCTGCGAAGCGGCTTCGTTTCCTTCCAGCGTGACGGAGCCTCGTGAAGACTCTGTCGACGGAGGCCCTGACCGCTCTCAGCTGGAAAATCTCATTTCCGAGGAAGCGTCTCGCAGCGCTTCCAGCACCTGGAGAGTGTTGGTGAAGACGGCTGTTTTGATCGTGCTCAACGGTTCTCTGCTGGTGTTATTCGGCGCGCTGCTCCGGAAGCGGAGGCTCCTGACCTTCCACCAATCCGGGCGCGTTTGGCTGACATGGCTTGCCGTGGCCGTCATCACCCTCATGGATGAATTCACCTCCATCTTTTACGCCCCGGCGGAAGCCTATCGCTTCATCGGTCCGAGCGCCATCGTGTTCATCTTGATCACCAGCATCCTGATCCGATTCATGAGCTCCCGTTTCACGGAGATCGCCGAGATTCTGGAGCGCCATGACCTCATCGGGGGCGGGGTTTATTCCTTTTCCTATCTGGTCCTGGGACCCGTCGTCTCCTTCATCGCCGTATCCTCCATCATGGTGGACTACATCCTCACGGCGTGCATCTCAGCAGTGAGCGCCGTGCTGAATGCAGGCTCCTTTTTTCCATCCATTGCGCAATCCGGCCCCTTCCACATCCCTCTGGTCATCGGGATCATTTGGGGCATTGCGGGACTCAACATCACAGGAATCCGGGAGAATGCGCGGTTCACATTTCTCGTCTTCATTTTCGCGAGCTTCGCCATCTTGAACCTGATCGCTTCCGGTCTGATCAGCTTGGACAGCGATGCTCTCGGTCGGATTAAGGCGTCGGGGGTGCAAACGCTGGCGTATCTCGAGACCGGATCGTGGACGCTCGACTACAGTCGTTTCATATCCCACGTGGCGTTTTGTATCCTTGCCTATTCAGGAATCGAGTCGGTGATCCAGACGGCAGGATTCGTGAAGAACTGGCGTGAGATCCGTCGGGCTTATCTGTTTCTGGCCCTGACCGTCGGGATTGTCACCCCGCTCGTTGCGGCCCTCGCCCTGTCGGCTCCCATCGATTTCGCCGAGCATGAAGGGGATCTCATCACCCATTATGCGACCCTGCTCAATGGCGTGCCCTTCGGGGTGATCATGGCGACACTGGCAAGCCTCACCCTGATCATGGCGGTCAACACCGCGTTCGTGGCCTCAAGCGAGCTCATCGAGCGCGTGGCCCAACGATACGGTTTTCAGTGGCTCATTGCCACCAACCGCCGAAACTCCCTCTACCGCATCCACATCATGAGTGCCGTGACGTTCTCCGTGATCATTCTGATCACGAGCGGCAGCCAGAAGATCCTGGCCGACATGTATGCTTTGGGACTCCTGGCGAGCTTCTGCATCAACATGGGCGCCCTCCTCATCTATCGCTACTTTCAGGGCACGAAGGAGGTGACCCCTTACTTCACGAGCAGGCTCGGAACCCTGGCCTTGTGGATCATTCTGGTGAGCTGTTTCGTGTTTTTGGCGATCGAGAAGCCCTACGGAACCCTGCTCTGGGTGACGGTGACCACAGGGGTGCTCTCGTCCGGCATCGTGTTGTCGCGGAAACGGGGACCGGAAATCGTTCAGATCGAGAAGGCCGAAGACGAGATGCAGATCGTTCATTACCTGGCGCAATCCTCCCGGGCCGAGCTGCATGTCTTCTTTCAAAGACCGCGGGAGGAGGCGATCGAAACCCCGGAGGACAATGAGGTTTTCGTGACGTTTTTTTCTCCGCGGCAGCGCATTCCATTCCGGATGGGCGCCAACCACTTCCGGCTGCCCCTGCTTCGAGGGGGGATTTACCAGCGCATCTTGGCTCTGCTCACGGCTCTTGAGCACGAACTGCCAGGGCGGAGCATCACCGTGTATTTTGGCTGGCCCATGTCTTCCTGGCTGGATCGGCTCTCCATAGGCGTGATGGTCTTTCACCTCATGAAGCTGCCCAAGATTTTCCCACGGATTGGATTCAGCATTCGCTATCACGGAAAAGCGGGACGAGAGGTCCGTTGACCCTCACAACATCCGGCATCACCGGCGTCGTCCAACGATGGGCGCAAGGGCGCGTGGAAGGCGGAAGGTCCGAGCGACCTCGTTCCATTGCTCTACGCCACTGGGGCGCAAGAGCGATTGCTTCGAGGAAAGGGTGTGAGCAGTCCCTGGTCCGGCCGGCAAACGCGTGATGGGGGACCGCCCTGGAAAGGAGCGGTCCCCTGCTTCATGCAAGTCATGGGTCCGCCTCAGGGCATCGCCGGCGGATCGAACAGATCGGCCGGACAGTCGATGCCGGGTGTGCCCACACAGTACGGTCGCATCATCTCGTTGTCCTCGTGGGAGAGGATGTGACAGTGCCACACGAACAGGCCCGGGAGGTCGAACCGGGCTTTCAAACGGGTGACCTGGCCCGGGTAGGCGATCACGGTGTCCTTGGTGCCCCGCTCCCAGGGCTCGGGCGGAAAGACGCCTCGCACCAGTCTCGCCGGCGGCTCCGACATCCCTTCCGCATCGACCACCAGCCTCTGCCGGTTGATCACCTCGAATTGCACGAGGTGAATGTGGATCGGGTGGGCGTCTGCGGTGAAGTTGTAGATTTCCCAGATCTCCGTGGCACCCCGTCTCGGATTCTCCGTGATGCCGTCCATCCAGGCCTTGGGAACCGGGTTCCGATCAGGATCCAGGATGCCCAACCGGGCCGAGGTGGGTCCGAAGGGGACGGCGTCCGGGTCCGAGCACGAAGCCTGGACGATGTCGCCGGCGTCGTTGGCCACCACGCAGACGGTCTGGGACTCGTCCTCGTTGAGGGAGAGCCGTCGAACCCTCGACGCCGGGCCGAGCGGCCGGCGCGGCGCGAGCCCCAGAAGCTGCGGCGGCGTGCTTCGCTCCGGTCCGACCCGGGCGATCACCTTGAGCTTCATGATCTGACCGGTGGTGCCGGGATCGGCATAGTCAAAGTCGTCCGGGGCCCGACCGCCGCCGAAGGGCTCATCGGGTCCCACGTTGATCAGGTGGAGCTCCGTTCCGACCGGAAACCCCGAGAAATCCACGACCACGTCGGCCCGCTCGGCCGGCGCGATCAGGAGCTCGTCCAGTCTCGTGGGGGCCCGGAGAAAGCCCCCGTCGGCGCCGATCTGCCAGAAGGACAGCGCCCGCTCGGCCGGCCGTGCTGTCGGGTCACCCTTGGCCATCTGCAGGATGAGGAAGCGCGAATCGGAGCCATTGAGCAAACGAAAGCGGTAGCGGCGCCGTTCCACCTCCAGCACCGGCCAGGTGCGTCCGTTCACGACCATGGTGTTGCCGAAAAACTCCGGGTTCCAAATGGGCGACACATCGCTGATTCCTCCATCCAGTGCCGTGTCCGGGATGAAGGGAATGCCGAGCTGCGCGGGATCCAACCCTTCGAAGAACGCCCGGTTGCTCGGGTAGAACAGGGAGCCGTCCGCGTTGAACGAACGGTCCTGGATGAGGATCGGAATTTCAAACTGCCCTCCCGGCAGCACCCCGATCGTCCCGCCCGAGGTCCCGCCGCGGAGAAGATAAAACCCTGCGAGCCCGGCATAGACGTTGACACGCGTCATGCCGAGGGAGTGGTCGTGATACCATAACGTGGTGGCCCTCTGATCGTTGGGGTACTCATACGTGGCCGCGCCCGGCACAACGGGCACGCCGCTGATCTGCCCGAATCGGCTGCCCTGCCTGGCGTAGCCCGCCGGGATATCGACGGCATTGGGAAGATACCAGGCCTCCGGATAACCGTCGCTCAGGGGTCCCACGTGGGCCCCATGCAGGTGCGTGACGATCGGAACGGGACCCGTGTAGGGATCCTGGGCCTGCCCCCGGCAGTCCGAGGTCCCCACGGGATCATCCAGGCAATCCATGGGCGGGTTGGCCCAATGCAGGGTCTGGTCGATGGGCAGGAAATGCGGAAGAAACCGGTCTTGGCTGTCCATCAGGGCATTGATCCATTTGACCCGGACCGGACGGTTCACGGTGGCCTCAAAAGTTCGTCCTGGATACGTGAACACATTGTCCACGAGGGACCCGTATCCGAAAAGCGTGGTTTGGGGAAAGCCGGCGGGCAGAACCTGTTGTTGGAACTGCTTCACAGCGATTTCGTAAGAATCGATTGGGGTGCTGCTGGTCTTGGGCATGGTCCCAAGCAGAGGCAAGGGTTGCCCGTATTTGGGGATGGAAGTGGGGTCGAGGGTCCCGCCCGGGACGGGATCCGCCGACGCCGGGAAGCTCAGGCCCAGGACCATGAGCAGTCCCCCGAGCCAACCAATCCAGCCGGCTGATTTTCTCCTGCGTTCTTGCTCCATGACGTCTCTCCTTTATCGAGGTTGAGATCCAGTCAATGAGACATTTTGGAGGACGGGCCCGTCGGCCATGGGGGCTCCTGAGAGGGATGGCCTCCCTGGCTCCGTGCCGCCTGTAAGGGGACTGACGACTCCCCTCGGGTCGCGCGATACCGGGTGCTCCCCTGCCGCCCGTCTCCCCGGACGGCCATGTCCAAGTAATGGTCCGGGTTCTTGGCAAACTCCCTCAGACAGCGCAGCGAGCAGAAGTAGTAGCTCCGGCCCTGGTGCACGTGCACGAGCTTCTCGGTGACGGCCTTTTTCTCCTGCACGAACATGCCGCAGATGATGTCCTGGGCGATGCCCGGGGGGAGCGGTGACGTATCCGGGATCGAAGCATGGACCTGCCCCGCGGGCGCCTCGTGGGAGGACACCGTGTGGACGGGATGATTCAGTTCAAACTGGGCCTTGCACTGGGGAGAGCTGAAGTAATAGGTCCTCCCCTCAAAGTCCGCCGTCAGCCCCGCGGCTTGTGCCTTCTGGGGATAGACCTCCCGCCCGCACACGGGATCGACGGCGGGGGGACCAAACAGCCTCTGGGCGGCGAGCTTCATCCGGCTTTCCGAATCGATCAGGAAGTTCCCGGAGGTGACGATGCGCTCCCCGGGCGTGAGCCCATTCACGATCTCCACCTGCTCGCCGAAGCGCCAGCCCGTTTCGACGGCACGGGGCTCGAAATGACCCTCGCCGAGGTCGACGAAGACGGTCTTGCGCGCTCCGGAATCGAGGATGGCATCCGAGGAGACGGTGATGGCGGGCGGCAGGCGCAGGAAGAATTCGACGTCCACCAGCATGTCGGGGCGGAGCACGTCATCGGAATTGTCCACCTCCAGGCGGACTTTCAGCGTGCGTGCGGTGGGATCGAACGGGGGCGGCACCTGGGTCACCGTGGCGTCGAAGCCGCCGCCCCGATGGGGAAGGGTGATCCTCGCGCGCATGCCCGCCTGAATGTGCCGCGCTTCACGCTCGAAGACCTCCGCCACGACCCAGACCCGGCTGAGATCGGCGATGCGGTAAAACTCCATGCCCCGATCGAACTTCAGCCCGGCCGAAACGTTCCGCGCCAGCACCACGCCGTCCGCCGGGGCCAGGATCTGGATGTTCGTCGGGACTTGGCGCGTGCGCTCGATTTCCTCCATCTGCAGGACGGACATCCCCAGGTTTTCCATCTGAACGGTGCGCTGCCGGATATTCGAGGCCCCGGCCGGCGCCGCCTCCGCCTCGACGGAGCCGGCTTCGAGGCTCTGCCGGATGCGGTCCACCCCCCCGAGGTTCAGGATATAGACCTGGATCAGGGGGAGCGCATTGGGCGCGGAAAAGGTGGCCAGCCGCTGGTCCTTCCGCACGCGGTCCCCCGTGGTCACGTCCGAAACCTCGCGGATGAAGCCCTCGATCCCGGCATTGACCGTGTGGATGCGCCGCTCGTCCGCCGCCACGCGCCCGATGGTGCGAAACCTGTGCGTGCGGGAGGTTTCCTCGACCCGCGTGGTCCGCACGCCGAGGAGCTGCTGTCTCTGGGAGCTGATCGCCACGGCGCCCGGAGACAACGACCCCCCCGGACCGGTTTCAGCGTCGGCGTAGACCGGCTCCATGGGCATGCCGCAGGGAGCCAGTCCGGGCTTGTCGGAGGTGTGCGAAGGATCCATGGGGTCCACGTAATAAAGAATCGTCCGGGTCGCCGCGGCCCCCGTCTGGACGACCGTCCGACGGCCATGCCAGGAGCCCAGGGCGAACATCCCCGCAAACGAGAGCAGCATCACGATGATTATGGCGGCTTTCTTCATGCTGAACCCCCTCCTTGGCCGCTCGAGGAGCCGATGTCCCCTTCTCGGCGCCAGGATCCTGACGCGACCACGGGGCCCCTGTAGAAATGGCCCCCCCGTTCGAAGGGGCCCGAAGCAGGCGGCGCCCCGGCGCGCGAGCACCGGGGCGCTGCATGTTGGGAGCAGCTACACGATGGTCCACCCGAACATCATGTTGTGGTCTTCATGAGCCAGGTTGTGGCAGTGCGCGACATACTTCCTCCTG
>CAZGQL010000191.1:0-7864 GCA_964527905.1 uncultured Syntrophobacteraceae bacterium | reverse complement strand
CACGCCGCCCAATTTCACGCCGACCTGCGACGCCCACGTCCACGACGACCCGCCTCAGGTCTTCCGGCTTTTCCAGGAACCCCTCACCATAAAAGAAGCCGACCGCCAACTCGTCCACGTGATGTCCGGCGCACAGAAGCGTGATGAATTCTCTGCCGTTGAGGTGGAGGGTGAAGGCCCGTTCCTGGATGACCCAGTGAGGCCGATCGTCGTGCCCCCCCCGGCGGTCGTACGTGCGCGCTTCGACGACTCGAACGTGTTCGTCGGGAACGGGAGCCGGCACCTCCTTGTCGATTGCCACACCCTCATCCATGCCGCTTCCGCTCCCCAGGGTTGTCCCGTTGACGGCGAAAGTCCGAAAGGATCCGACCATGATCGAAAACCAGCGGGTCAGGGAGTCGGTCCAGGGGAAAGACGGACACGCCTTCGGCATCGTCCGCTGCCCGAGGCTCCCCGACTCCCAGGGCCGTGAACACCACCGTCACGGTGTGGTGTCGCGGATCCCGACTAGGGTCCGAATACGCTCTGAACTGTTCCAACTGGTCCAGTTCAAGTCCTGTTTCCTCCCGGACCTCTCGTCGCACCGCCAGGTCGAGACTCTCGCCGTAGTCGACGAATCCGCCGGGAAGGGCCCACCCATGCGGAGGATTCTTTCTACGGATGAGCACGACCCCGCGTTCGGGAATCGTGACGATCGCATCCACGGTCAAATAGGGATTGCGCTGCACCGCAACCGGCGCACCACAGGATCGACAATGAATGATGCTCTCGGGCATGGAACCCTCTTGTGGACACGGCATTTCAAATGCGGTCATACCGGTGCGGACCGTGCCGGAGGAGGCCGGACGAACGGCCCGGCCGGGACTCAGACACTTCCCCGTAAAGCAGGCTTCCTCAAAACCCCATGCTCCAGGGCCAGGACCAGCACGATGCCGACGATCAGCCCGTTTCCGCAAAACACGCGCACGGATGTCGGCAGGGACGCCATCAGAGGTTCCGGTAAGAACCCCACCATAGTCCCAATCAGCAGCGGGAGCCCGACCACAAAATAATCACGAACGGTCGGCGTCCCACCGGCCACCACCGCCAACCCGGCGCCCACCTGCGCCCCCATCGCGGTGCAGAGGGCCGCACCGACCACCGGCGCGGGAATCAGGGACAAGAGCGCCGCAAGTTTCGGAAGAAAGGCGGCCGCCATGAGGATGACGCCGCACCAGGCAACGGCAAACCGACTGGCCACGCGGTTGGACAAGATCACTCCCGGGCTCATGCTGTAGCTCACGGTCCCCACCAGACCCCGCAGCCCACAGCAGATCCCGCCCAGTCCGTTCACCAACACGCCGCGGGAAATCGCTTCCGGCAAGCGGCCGGGGTCGGTGATGCGCGCGATGCCGTGCAGGCTGCCCAGGCTGTTGACCAAAACAGCTAGATACGAAGATGCGAACGCCAGAAGAGCCGGCCAGTAAAACGACGGTTCAACCGGA
Organism: uncultured Syntrophobacteraceae bacterium; assembly: GCA_964527905.1. Lineage (GTDB taxonomy): Bacteria > Desulfobacterota > Syntrophobacteria > Syntrophobacterales > Syntrophobacteraceae > CALBZH01. Next base: position 6,380 of record CAZGQL010000191.1, on the reverse strand, counting down.
GTCCAGGGAACGGGCATTCGGAACCACTCGGACAAAAACAAACTCTGCAGGGTCAAGCGCTGGACGACGAAAAAGACCACTGTTCCCACGATGATCCCGAGCAGTAGGGCGATGGTCTTCAAAAACCCGCGGAGCCAATGGGAGAAGCCGGCCGTCAGCAGCACCAGAGTGAGACTCATCAGCAAAACCGTCCCGTCTCCGTTGGGCGCATCGGGGCTTGCCCCGATGAGAGACCGCAGCAGGTGAGGCAGGAGAGTGAAGGCAATGAGCATCAGAATCACCCCGACAACGTTAGGGGTTGCCCAAGCGATGGCACGGTCCAACCTGCCGGAAAGCACCAGGCCCACGAGCAGGGCGCCGCCCACGATCGTTCCCCCTTGGATGGTTGGGATGCCGTAGGGCGCAAGGGTCACGAACGTCAACAGCAGAGCCGTCGAGGGACCGTCGAGGAGGGGATAACGGTGCCCCCACAAACACTGACAGCAAGTCTGAAGACCGGAGGTCAGCAGAACCAACTGAAAGAAGCGTATGGCACCGGAAACATCGGTCCGGAGCGCCTGACAACTCAGGTTGCTCACCACGATGAGGGCCGGAAACATGATGATGGCCCACTGTAGTCCGTACAGCAATCCCAGGCGGATCGAGGGGGACTCGTCGATGTCGTACAGATAGCGCTGCTCCGCCATGGCACCCGCCGTCCGGAGACCGGCGGACAAGAACCGAGGCCCTCGTCCGCCCTCCTTCAGTGCTGAATCTCAAACAGTGAGCTGATGGAATCCTCGTTGTGGATGCTTCGGATCGCGGCGGAAAACAGCCGGCAGGAAGGCAGGCATTTGATCTTCTTGCAGTGGGCTGCCTGAGGACGCAGGGGGAGGGTATCGGTAACCACGAGGCTCTTCAGGGGGCTGTTCTCAATGCGTTCCACCGCAGGTCCCGAGAGGACCGCGTGGGTGACGCACGCGTGCACCTCCCGAGCCCCCTTGTCCAGGAGCGTTCGCGTGGCCTCCACGAGGGTTCCGGCCGTATCGACCATATCGTCTAGCACCACCGCCGTCTTTCCGGAAACCTCGCCGATGATGTTGAGCGCTTCCGCCTCATTGGCGTCGGAACGCCGTTTGTCGATGAGCGCCAGACTTGCCTGGAGCCTCCTGGCATAGGCCCGGGCGCGAGGCACGCCTCCGGCGTCGGGAGAAACGATCACCAGACCATGGTTGAGGTGCTCCTTAATGTATGGCAGCAAGATGGGTGAGCCGTACAGATTGTCGACCGGAATGTCGAAAAACCCCTGGATCTGTCCCGCATGAAGGTCCATGGTCAACACCCGCTCCGCCCCTACCCGAGCGATCATGTCCGCCACCAGCCGGGCGGTGATCGGAACACGGGGCTTGTTCTTGCGATCCTGCCGGGCGTAGCTGTAATAGGGAATCACCGCCGTGACGCGACGGGCGGAGGCACGCTTGCAGGCATCGATCATCAGGAGCAGCTCCATCAAGTGCTGGTTGACCGGGTGGGCCCCGGACTGAACGATGAACACATCGACCCCCCGGACGTTTTCACCGATTTCCACCCGAATCTCCCCGTCACTGAATGTGCTGACCAAGGCACGACCCAGGGAGACCTCCAGGGAGTTGCAAATCTGCTGGGCCAGCTCAGGGTTGCTGTTGCCCGAGAAAATCTTTAACCCGTGCGTCGACATGAAACTCGAACCTCTCCGTCCTCTAGTTTGAAATCATTGAAAAAAACCAGCCTTCCTAGCGACCCTGCAGGGCGCTACCTTCATAGTATACGCTACCCCGGATGGCAACCCTTTTCCGCGAGACCCGCGCGTTCCCAAGCGGTTCCGAGGGTACGGCGACTCCGCTTCAGATCGCGTCCAGGTCATCGTCGAAGATCGTGTAGGCCTCGTTGCCGGGCCAGTATAGAAAACGGTGACAGTGGGGGCACTGCATGATGGACTCGTCCTTCATGAGCTCGATGTACTTTTGAGGCGGGATGTTCAAATGACAGACTTGACAGACTCCTCCCTCGCATGCCGCCACGGCGATGCCGGCCTGGCGCTGCAGGAGGTAGTCGCTGCGTTTGAGAAGGGCTGGTTCCACCTGCTCCCGGACCTTGGCGGTGATCGCCTCGAGCCGCTCCAGCCTCTCCTTGATGCGTTCGCTCTCGGCCAGCAGCTGCTTTTTCTCCGACTCGATACGCTCCTTGTGTCGGGCCAGCTCCTTTTCCTCGACCTTCACCTGCTTCCCCAACTGATCGATCTTTTCCATGTACTCCAGCGCCTCGTCTTCCCGGGCGGCGATCTCCTTCTTGATGTCCTCGATCTCCTTCAAAATGGCCTGGTATTCCTTGTTGGTCTTCACTTCGTTCATGCGGGACCTGCTGCGCGCGATCTTGGCTTCCTGGTCCGAGATCCCCTGCTCCAGGCTCCGATGCATCTTGCGCGCATGCTCCACTTCGGCCTTCCTCGCCAGAAAGGCTCCCTCCAGGCGCTCGAGCTCCTTTTGCAGGTCGGCAATCCGCCTGGGAGTCTCCTCATAGCCCCGAATCAACTCCTTGCGCTTGTCTTCCAGGAGCTGCAGCTCCACCAAAAGTTTGAGCTGTTCAAACAATGCCTATCTCCTCTCATTGCCGCAAACCGCGTCGAGCCGCGAGCAGCCCACGTCCCCGCAAATGCCTGCTCATTCAACATACCAGAACGGATCACGCTCCTCACTCGATTCGAACACCTCCACATCGCGGCCCAGTTCGTTGGAGCGAGCCGCCAGGTAGGCGGCCAGAGGACGAACGATCAGGTGTTCAGACGCAAAATGGCCCACATCGATGAGGGCGAGGTGCTCTTCCATGGCCCGCTGGGCCTCGTGATACTTGAGATCGCCGGTCACGAACACGTCCACGCCCGAGGCAAGGGCCAGCTCCAGGAGACTGCCGCCGCTACCCGTACATACGGCCACGCGTCGGACGATTCTCCCGGGACTCCCCACGACTCGCACCCTGGAAACGCCCAAAGCTCCCTCGAGATGCCGGGCCAACCCGGTCAGGGAGAGCGCCTCAGGCAGGTCCCCCACCCTGCCGAGACCCAGCGGGGCGTCATCGCCCTGTCGACCGACTCCCGGCTCCAAAGGGACCAGGTTTGTCAATCCCATCAAGGCGCAGAGCTGATCGTTGGTTCCCGCGCGTGCGATATCCAGGTTGGTGTGCGCGGCAATCAAGCTCACACGGGCGCGAAGTGCCCTGGCCACAAGGGCTCCCGGGTATTGGTCCTCGCGCACGGAGGTCATGGGACGGAAGATGAGCGGATGGTGCGTCACCAGACAATGGCAATCCAGGCGAATGGCCTCCTCGAGGGTCTTGGAGCTGACGTCCAACGCCACCAACAATCGTTGGACTTCCCCGGTGGGACTTCCAACCTGCAGCCCACAGTGGTCCCATTGGGCGGCCAGATGGAACGGCGCGTAAGCGTCGATCCACTGCATCAACTCGTTGACGGTGACCATCCTTCCATCCTAACGGCACGGGAACAAAGAAAAAAAAGAAGGGGTGCCCCCGTGGGAACACCCCTCATCCGCCTTGAGTCGGTAGATGCTTGAGTCTCTCATGCACCGGCCGCTGATCCCCCCGGCTCCGCGGCAGGTCAGCCGTTTACCTCCCGCTTTCTCTCTCCCGGGGATCGGTCTAATGGAATGCCCTTGCATCTGTCCTTGGTTCCTTGGTGGGCCCACCTGGCCTCGAACCAGGGACCTACCGGTTATGAGCCGGTGGCTCTACCAGCTGAGCTATGGGCCCAACTTGCTTCCATCGACGACGCCGCACTATAAAGAGACCCCGGAAACCTTGTCAAGCGCTTTCCCCAAGGTCCAACACGGACCTCGCTTCGCCCATCCTGTCCGGATGGCCGGACGCGCCGTGGGAACCGTTCGGTCTCATCTCGCAAGCCCAAACCACCTGGACTTCTTGCCGGGCTGTTGCCGGGAAGCTATGAGATCCCTGAGGGCCCTTTCAATTTCGGCGTCTCCCCGATTCAGTTCCGCTGCGCGTTCGAGCAGCTCGATGGCCGCATCGGGACGTTGCGTTTCCTGGTAGTGTCTCGCGAGGGCCAGGTTCATTCCCGAGTGATCCGGTTGGACGGCAAGGCCTCTCTTGAGGCATTCCGCAGCCTCGGCGGAACGGTGCTGCCCTTTGAGCAGTCCTGCGTAGGACTGCCAGAGATCAACGTCCCTGGGCCACTGGCGGAGAGCGGTCTTGAGCCACCGTTCGGCCTCATCCCAGAGGTGGCCTTCCTGGAGGAGCTCGATCGCTTCCTTGTGAAAGCTCGCATCCTTTTGGGGAATGCCCCTCAGCTCGTTGAGGGTCTGCAGGGCCAGGTCGCGCTCCCCCAGACGCACGTCGCAACAGGCCAGCCGCAAGCGGGCACCGAGGTCCCCGGGTTCCAACAGCAGCCCTTCCCTGAATGCGTCACGGGCCATGGCGAGGACATCTCTGGGTTCCCGATCGACAAAGAAGCCATAGTCGGCCCGGTCCGTGCGTTTCGGCCTGCCCTGCCGGTGGAGCCATCGTTCGCCGTCGAGCAGAAGGGCGCCGATCTTGAAAAACAGCGCAGGGTGTTTCACCCGGACGCTGAGGGCCATCAGGTGAGTCAACACTCCGCTGATCCTTCCCTGAGCCAGGAGAAAATCAGCCGTTGCAAGCTGAACGGGGACATTCCCGTGCGGCAGTCGATGCAGGCGGTCAAACAGAGCCATCGCCATCCCAAGCCGTCCGGTTTCCAGAGACTGATTTGCCAGATCCAGGAGCACTCCGGCAATGATCTCCATGGGTTCACTGTACGGTAAGAACCCATCCCCGGTCTCTTCGAGCAGCTGGATCATCTCATCCAGTCTCTCACGCCGGTGCAGCAAGGTAAGCAGGGAGGTGATGCTGGGAAGAAAGAACGGATTGACCGACAGGGCGGTCCGGTGACTTTTGATGGCCTTGTCGAGGAGCCCCCGACGCTCGTTGAGATCCGCGTATTCCCAATATGCCTTGGGAAGCTCGCGGTGAGTCTCCAGCTTGTCCGGGAAGCTCCGGGCGATGATGATGGCCGTCTGAAGCTGCTCCTCGGCCTCGAGCCACCGTTTCCACTGCGCGTAGACCCGCGCGAGCCCAAGACTCCCCTCGAAGTATCGGACGTTCTGGGTTGTGTAGAGCGATCGATAAGCGGTGAAATAGGCATTGAAGGCGGCGACCGCCTGATCCAGGCTTCCCGCTTTCCCCAGCTCCTGAGCCTTTCGGAGCAGGCCCGAGAGGGGATCCTGTATTTCCTTGGGCTCTTGGATCTGCTTGACCAAACGTTCCAAGGTTTCCCGACTGACGGGCTCCACCAGGACCCCGGCCGCACCCTTGCTCAGAATGCGCAGCGAGTAACGGATTCCCTGGTCCGGAGCCAAGGCCAGCACGGGAATGCCACTGCTCCCCTCGATCCCGTGGAGCTCGAGGAGCAGCGTATCGAGTCCCACCCCCTCGTCGAAGTGCGTGACGATGATCAGATCAAGGGGATTGGCGAGGATGATTTCCATCGCCTCGGGAAGCGCGCCGGCGACGTGGATCTCGCGGAGTCCGCAGAAACGGAGCACGGACAGGTAGTGCTTCAGCTTCAGTCGCTGATCGTCGAACAGCAGGACCTTCAAATCACCGAGTTCCATGGCTTCCTCGACCCGCAACGGTACGTTGGAACGCGCCCCGGAGGAATCCCAAAGACGGAGACTTCCGCCAGCAGGAGCGGGTGCCTGTTGACCTCCGCTCGGCCGCTTCTACACCCTGCTTGAGGGGGGGCCGTTCAGCGGCCAGAACAAGTTTGTGCGCGCAATCGGTAATCAGCCCGCGGAGCAACGGAGATCGACCTGCATTCCGTCCCCCGTCGGGCATTCGGAGGCCGTCCCGCCCGCCGGTTCTTGGGCCGGAGGGCGGGACGGGTACCGGAAGAGCCTCAGTCGCTTGCTGCCGAGGCTATACGGCAGGGATGAACAGCCGGGTCATCCAACCCGCGGTTCAAGTTTCGATGAAGCTCTTCAATTCCTTGCGGCGGCTCGGATGGCGCAGCTTGCGCAGCGCCTTAGCCTCGATCTGCCGGATGCGCTCGCGGGTGACCGCAAAGTCCTGACCGACCTCCTCCAGGGTGTGATCGGCCTTCTCTCCGATACCAAATCGCATTCGAAGCACCTTTTCCTCGCGCGGCGTGAGGGTGGCCAGCGCCTTGCGAGTCTGCTCGCTCAAATTCAGGTTGATCACGGCATCGACCGGGGAGGCGACCCGCTTGTCCTCGATGAAGTCCCCCAAGTGGCTGTCCTCCTCCTCGCCAATCGGCGTTTCGAGGCTGATCGGCTCCTTGGCGATCTTGAGGACTT